>JBBQUY010000008.1:0-62737 GCA_038212015.1 Gaiellales bacterium
TGGCAAACATGTCGCACGAGCTGCGCACGCCGCTCAACTCGCTGCTCATCCTCAGCAAGCTGCTCGGCGACAACCCGAACGGGAACCTCGACGATCGACAGATCGAGTTCGCGGAGACGATCTACGGTGCGGGCAACGACCTGCTCGAGCTCATCAACGACATCCTCGACCTGTCCAAGGTCGAGGCCGGCAAGATGGAGGTCGAGCTCGAGGAAGTGGCGCTCGACGACCTGGCCGATCGCTCCCGCCAGGCGTTCCAGCCGATCGCCGACGAGCGCGGGCTGGATCTGCAGATCACCGTCGACGAAACTGCGGGACAGTCGATCTCGACGGATGGGCGACGCGTGCAGCAGGTCCTCAAGAACCTGCTGTCCAACGCGTGCAAGTTCACCGAGCACGGCACGATCTCGCTCACGGTCTCGGCCGCGGCGCCCGGCACGCCCTTCACGGCGGAGACGCTGCGGGCTGCGGACGACGTGATCGCGTTCGAGGTGTCGGACACGGGCATCGGCATTCCCGAGGACAAGCTGCGACTCATCTTCGAGGCGTTCCAGCAGGCCGAAGGTGGCATCGCCCGCCGCTACGGCGGGACAGGCCTGGGCCTGTCGATCAGCCGCGAGATCGCGCGCCTGCTCGGCGGCGAGATCCACGTGCGATCGACCCCCGACGAGGGTTCCGTGTTCACCCTCTACCTCCCGCGAACGTGGTCGCCACCGGCCGATGCTGCCGACCTGGACGTGCATGGCGCCACCACGCTGGGCAGCCGTGGGACCGAATCGGTGCTGGAGTTCGCTCGGTCGGCGACCGACGGGCTGCACGTCATCGACGGCCCCGAGGCCTCGCAGGAGGACATCACGCGCAACGAGCTCGAGGACGACCGCGAGCAGATCGAAGAAGGCGACCGCGTGCTGCTCGTGGTCGAGGACGACGAGGCGTTCGCACGGATGGTGATGGACTACGCGCGCGGGCAGGACTTCAAGGTCGTCGCCGCCACGCGGGGCGATGTCGGCTGGGCGCTCGCGCACGAGTACCGACCCGACGCGATCGCGCTCGACATCCAGCTGCCAGGCGCAAGCGGCTGGTCCGTGCTCGACCGGCTCAAGCACCACCCGTCGACGCGACACATCCCGGTGCACGTGTTCTCCGCCCTCGACGAGCGCTCACATGCCCTGCGCGCCGGTGCCGCCGGTTTCCAGTCGAAGCCGATGTCGGAGCCACGCCTCGAGGAGGCGTTCAACGATCTGGTCGAGTCGCTGCGCGTGGAGGTGCATCGCGTGCTCGTGGTCGAAGACGACAAGGTCGAGCGCGCGAGCATCGTCGAGCTGATCGCATCGGGTGACGACGTGGAGGCCGTGGCCGTCGCGTCGGCGGAGACCGCGTGGAAGCACCTGCAGAAGGACGGCTCGCGTTTCGACTGCATGGTCCTCGACCTGAAGCTGCCCAAGCAGACCGGCTACGAGCTGCTCGAGCGCATCCGCAACGACGAGCGCCTGCGCGAGCTGCCGATCATCGTCTACACCGGACGCGATCTTACCCGCGAGGAGGACAAGCGACTGCGCGACCTGTCCGCGTCGATCATCGTCAAGGATGCGCGCTCGCCCGAGCGGCTGCTGGACGAGACGGCGCTGTTCCTGCACCGGGTGGAAGCGAAGATGCCCGTGGAGAAGCGGCGCATGCTGGAGCAGCTTCACGCGTCCGACACCGTGTTCGCCGACAAGCGAATCCTCGTGGTGGACGACGACGTGCGCAACATCTTCGCGCTCACGAGCCTGCTCGAGGGCCATGGCATGTCGGTCGGGTACGCCGAGAACGGCCGAGCCGGGATCGAGGCGATGGAAGCCGAGGCTTGGGACCTCGTGATCATGGACGTGATGATGCCGGAGATGGACGGCTACGAAGCGACCCAGGCGATCCGTGCGCGTGAGGAGTGGCACGGCATCCCGATCATCGCGCTGACAGCGAAGGCGATGAAGGGCGATCGCGAGCGCAGCATCGCGTCGGGTGCGAGCGACTACATCACCAAGCCGGTCGACACGGAACAGCTCCTGTCGCTCATGCGGGTGTGGCTGTCGGCGTGAGCGCGACCGACCCAGGGGGGTGGCGCGACTCGCTCGAGGACATCGAGGCTGGCGTGCTGCTGGAGGCGATCCACCGCCACTACGGCTTCGACTTTCGCGAGTACTCACCCGCATCGATGCGTCGGCGGCTGGCCAAGCGACGCGAGGACGAGGGCCTGGCGACGCTGTCGCAGCTGCAGGACCTGGTGCTGCACGACGAAACGGCGATGGAGCGGCTGCTGCTCGACCTGTCGATCAACGTCACGTCGATGTTCCGCGACCCCGGGTTCTACCGCGCGTTTCGCACGCACGTCGTGCCGCTGCTTCGCACGTATCCGTACTTTCGGATCTGGGATGCCGGCTGCTCGACCGGCGAGGAGGCGTATTCGCTCGCGATCCTGCTGCACGAGGAAGGGTTGCTGGAGCGAGCACGGATCTATGCGACCGACATGAACGACGCCGTGCTCGAGCGTGCGCGGTCCGGCATCTTCCCGCTGGAGCAGATGAAGGAGCACACCGCCAACTACGTGCGGGCAGGCGGTACGGCCGCATTCAGCGACTATTACCTCGCACGTTATGGGGGCGCGCTGTTTCACCGTTATCTGAGCGAGCAGATTGTCTTTGCCCGACACAACCTGGTCACCGACGGCGCGTTCAACGAGTTCCACGTGGTCATCTGTCGCAACGTGATGATCTACTTCGACGCCAACCTCCAGGCTCGCGTGCACGGACTGTTCCACGACAGCCTCGTGCGTCGAGGTGTCCTGGCGCTCGGCGCCAAGGAAAACCTTCGTTTCACGCCCTTTGAAGACCGCTACGAGGACCTCGATCGCACGTGGCGCATCTACCGCAGGCGTACATGACGGAATTCCATCACCCAGAACCGGCAGTCGTGTGCATCGGTGCATCGTGGGGTGGCGTGGAAGCGCTCAAGCAGGTGCTGTCGGACCTTCCCGGCGACCTGGCCGCCGCGATCTGCATCGTGCTGCACCGCGCCGAAGACGACGAGCGTGAACGTCTCGCCCAGGTGCTGCGCCGCAACTCCGACCTGAAGGTCTGCGAGCCCGACGACAAGCAGCCCCTGCACGCAGGGACCGCCTACATCGCGCCGTCGGGCTACCACCTGCTCGTCGACGACGGCCATGTCTCGCTGTCTGCCGACGATCGCGTGCGGTGGGCACGCCCGAGCATCGACGTGCTCTTCGAGAGCGTGGCGGTCTCGCGCGGCGACGAGGCGATCGTCGTGGTGCTGACCGGAGCCAATGACGACGGAGCGCGCGGGGCACGCGCGGTACACGACGCTGGTGGTACGGTGCTCGTCCAGGATCCGGACGAGGCCGAACGGCGCGAGATGCCCGACGCCACGATTGCGATGACAGAGGTCGATGCGGTGCTGCCGCTCGACGAGCTCGCGCAGGCGATCGTCCGGCACGTCACGGGAGTCGTCGCCGGGTGAGCCAGCAGCAGGGGCAGGTCGACGCGACAGCGCGTCCCGCAGTGCTCGTCGTCGACGACCACCCCGAGAACGTGCGCGTGCTCGAGATGATCCTCGAGCCGCTCGACGTGGACGTGCGCACGGCGCACTCGGGCGAAGAAGCGCTGCGCGTGCTGCTCACCATCGACGTCGCAGTGATCGTGCTCGACGTGCGCATGCCGGGCATGGACGGCTTCGAGACCGCTGCATTCGTCAAGAAGCGCGAACGCACGCGACACGTGCCGATCATCTTCCTCACCGCGCTCGCCAACGACCGCGACCAGGCCCTCTCCGGATACGAAGCCGGCGCCGTCGACTACATCGAGAAGCCCGTCGAACCACTCGTGCTGCAGTCGAAGGTCGCGGCATTCGCCGAGCTGCACGCCGCGCGCATGCAGGTCGAACGACAGGCCGCGCTGCTGCGCTCAGCCGAGGCACGCGAAGCAGCTCGCGAGATCCAGGAACTGCGCGAACGCGGCGAGCAGCGCTACAAGGACCTGGCGGAGGCGATGCCGTCGATGGTGTTCTCGCTCGACCCCGACGGGACCGTCACCTACCGAAGCCCGAGCTGGGGCGAGTACACCGGCGGCGTCACCATGGACAGCGTCGCGATCGCCGATTCCGAAGAGTGGCTCATGGTCCACCCCTCGGAGCGCGCGACCGCGCAGCGCGCCTGGTCCGAAGCGCTCGCAGATCCCGCGGGGCTCACGGACGGGCGGTTGGAGATTCGCGTTCGGATGCGACGCCACGACGGCGCATGGCTGTGGCACCTGATCCGCTGCCTTCCGCGCTTCGACGCGTCGGGCGCGTGCACCGGCTGGGTGGGCACGGCCACCGAGATCGACGCGTCCGAGCGGATTGCGACGAGCCAGCGCGCCCTCTCGGAAGTGGGCGCAGTCCTGGTGAACACGTCCGACGTGGAGTCCGCGCTCCAGCTCGTGGCGGGCATGGCGGTTGACGAGATGGTCGACTGGTGCTCGATCGACGTGCTCGACGACAACGGACACGCCCATCGGCGCGCGCTCACCGTCGACGGCCACCTGGATCGCGACGAAGCCGCTGCCGTGGCTCGCCTGTTCCCGCCTGACGGCGCCGCCTCTCCGGTCGCACGTGTGCTGAGCGACGTTCGTCCACGACGCGTGTTGCTTGATCACGACGGCACGACGCTGCCCGATTCCGAAGCGCAAGGCGCGATCGCCATGTGCGTGCCGCTCGTCGTGCGCGGTGAATGCATCGGAGCGATCGCCATCGCCATCACGACGGACGGACGCGAGCTCGGCGAAACGGAGCGCGTGTTCACTCGCTCGCTCGCCACCCGCGTCGCATCGGCGCTCGACGGGGCGCGCCAGTTCCGTCGCTCGCAGGAGCGCGCACAGGCATCCGAGGTGCTCGACGCGATTGCCGACGGCGTGGTGCTCGTCGACCAGGACGGAGTCGTTCGGCTCTGGAATCCGGCTGCCGCCGCGATCACGGGCGTACATCCGCAGGACGTGATCGGCAGCCCGATCGAGCAACTGCTGCCAAGCTGGTCGGGAGTGGCCGACCGCGTGCCTGTGTCGGTCGGCGGCACGGCGCGCACGGGCGTCACGACGGTGCCGCTCACGACCGTCGACGGCCGCGACGTGTGGCTGTCGGTGTCGGCCGTGGGCTTCGCGCGTGGCGTGGCGTACGCGTTCCGCGACCTCACCGAAGAGCGCGCGGTGGAGCGCATGAAGAGCGATTTCGTCGCGACGGTGTCGCACGAGCTGCGCACGCCGCTGACCTCCATCCATGGCGCAGCCGTGACGCTGACGCGTGACGACATCGAGCTGGAACCCGAAGTGCACGACCGACTGCTCGAAGTGATCAGCCAGCAGTCGGTGCAGCTCGCGGAGATCGTCGACTCGGTGCTGACCGCCAGCCGCATCGATGCGGGCCAGATCGAAGTGCGGTCTCGCCCGGTCGACGTCGTCCAGCTCGTACGCGACGTCGTCGACGGCACGCGCGCGCGGCTCGGAAACGAGCGCGGCGTGCGGCTGGAAGTGCCCGAAGACATGCCACTCGTCGCAGCGGATCGCGTACATCTGCGCCAGGTGCTCGAGAACCTCGTCGAGAACGCGATCAAGTACTCGCCAGCCGGTGGCGACGTGACGGTACGCGTCATCGATCGCGACGGATCGGTCGCGATCGAGGTCGAAGACAGCGGCATCGGCATCGCCCCGCATGACCACCGCCGCATCTTCGAGAAGTTCTATCGCGCGGATGCGGACATGTCACTCGGCGTGGGCGGCACCGGACTGGGACTGTTCATCGTCCGCGAGCTCGTGCGACGAATGTCCGGGCGCGTGGAGGTCAGGTCGACACCCGGGCAGGGCTCGACGTTCCAGGTGACGCTGCCGACGGCCAGCCTGTCCGGCGTGGCCGCCGCCGAGGAGCTGGACGGCACCGCGACGTGAGCGTGCGTCCGAAGTGAAGCTCGCTCCACACGCGTCGCACGCGACGTAACCCGTCGCATATGCCGATTTCGCTGCATGCGATCGAACGCGCTCTTCGCGCGATGCAACGCCTCGCCATGCCACCACGACACTCGGGTAGTGACGCGCGCGGGTGACCCCTGCGCGCGGGGGACGTCGAAGGGGGCTTCGAGGCAGCATGCTGGTCGATTCGCGCATCGCCCGTGCCGTCGTGCGCGAACTCCCCGACGCGTTCAATCCTGCGTGGGGCGCGACCACCTGGGCCGGCACGTTCGGCTCGAAGGGTCTGCGCGCCCAGGTCACCGCGATGGATACGGCGTTGACGCTGACCACGCGCGGCGTGACCGGCACCAGCAGCGTTCGCGGAACGGTGTTCGGCGAACCGTCGTCGAAGCTGGAACGCTTCAGGACGCTGCTGGGAGGCCGCGGCGACGTCGCGCGCGGGAAGTTCGCGCACACGCTCACGCTGCACGACACGGGACGGCTCCAGGCGCACCACACGGTGCTCAAGCTCGATCGCGGGGCACGGGGCTCCGGATTTGCGACCGGCTTCGTCGATCATGCCCGCACGCGGTACGGCGCTGCGGGCATCGATGACGCGACGATGTTCGCCGGGATGAGCGTTGGCGGGTACGCGTGGGCTCGCGAGGGACTGGAGCTCGCGACGAACGAGGTCGACGATGTCGCGCGCGCGATCGAGCGCGGTCGCAAGCTCGCACGGATCGTCGACGGCGCACGGCATCACATCGACATGTCCGGCGCGACTCCGCGCTTCGGGCGGCGCATCACGCAGGCGCAGCACGACGCGATCGCGCGGCGGCTCGTGCGCGGACACGAGCTGCCGCCGAACGCGCTCACGTCGATGCGCGAGCTTGCGGCGATCCCGGAGATCGGGCGCGGCGTGCTGCTCGGACACATGTGGAAGGGCTCGGCGGAGATCGATCGGGTCGCGCCATGGTGGGCACGCAACGGCACCCATGCCACCGCACAGGCTGCCGAAGGGGTGTCGTATCGCTCGGCGCCGACGGTCGTCGCGGCAGAATCCGCGGCTGCGGCGAGCCGCATCGCCGCGCAGCTGCCTGCGGCCGTCGATCCGTTTCGAGCGAGCGCCACGCTCGCCCGGCACCTGGCGGGAACGGGCGCAGCACCGATCGAGGATGCCGCCGACGCGGCACGGGCGGTCGTTCGGGTGACGTTCGACCGACCCACGCCGTGGGTCGACGCGACGCTCCCGGTGCTGACTGCGGCTGGGCGGCGCATCGAACTGCGCGTCGCGTGGGACGGCGCGAAGCTCGTCGCCACCGAACGGATCCCGCTGCGCGGCCGCGACGCGGGGGTGCGCCAGGCGCTCGATGCCGCGTGGCGTGAACTGGGCGTGGACGACGTGCGCTCGGCCTGGACCGGGCTTCGCCGGAACGTTCAGGGTGCAACAACCGCCTCCTGACGCCCGGGGCAGGCTGGAACACGCGCGAGACGTGCTCCGAGAATCAGACAGGACGCCGCGGGACCGGCGTCGTGGACACGACGGAACTGGGACGAAGATGACGACGATCGCAGCTGGACTGCCCGTGCGCGCGGCAGCCGTGGAAGCCCGGAAGATGGACGACCCGACGGCCGATCACGAGTTCGTCGGAAAGGGCAGCGGCCTCGCGCGCTTCGTCGGCGGCGCCACGGGCGTTGCGGTCGGTATCGGAGCGACCGCGGGGCTCACGGCACTCGCGAGCCGATCGAATGCGATGCCGGTGCGTATCGCGGCGCTCGTCGCGGGGCTCGGCACCATCGGCGGCGGCGCGTACGTCGGACAGAAGCTGCTCGGCAACGCGACCCGCCAGACCGCCCCGGAACACGCGCGCGAGGCGTCCGCGACACGCGAGGACCTCTCGGTCGGATACCGCATCGACGTGGCGGAAGCATCGGGCGTGGATCGCACGCAGATCGCCGAGGCGCGCGAGCTCCAGCGCGAGCGCCTCGAGCTCGCGAAGGCCGGACCGGATCAGGGGTTCCTGGCCAAGTGGGGACTGCCTGTCGTGGTCGGCGTGGGCGCAGCGGCCGGTGCCGCCATGCTCGCCTACCGATTGTCGCCCGACGACGGCAAGGGCATCACGGCGATGTTCAACGGCATGTTCGGCATGATGGGTGGCGGCGCGGCGGGCCTCGCGATCGGTTCCGTGGCCAGCGACGTGATCTTCCCCGGCACGCGCCATGCCGAGGTGCCGGCGGCGGACGCCGCTCGCATCGCGCAGATCGACGCCCGACTGGGCGAGCTGGTCGGCGACGCCGCCTGATCACCGTTGGTGCGATCAGCCGCACTCCGACGCGCGGGCGTGATGCGTGCCCGCTAGGCTCGCGTCGATGCGTCGCACGATCCTCGATCCGTATGAAGACCGCTATGCGCGGCGCGTGTTCGGCATGCGCTCGAGCGTCATGCGCGATCTCATGGCGATCACGCAGCGCCCCGAGGTGATCTCGCTCGCGGGCGGCCTGCCCGACACGGGTGCCTTCGACCGCGAGGTGCTCGCCGAGCTCGTGTCGCGCATCGCGCTGGATGACGGTCCGATGGCGCTCCAGTATGGGCCGACGGAGGGAATTCGCCCGGTCGTCGACGTCATCTGTGACGTGATGCGCGCCGAGGGCATGGATCCCGATCCGGCGAACATCATCGTCACCACGGGCGGCCAGCAGGTGCTCGACCTGTTCGCACGCACGTTCCTGGATCCCGGTGACGTGGTGATCGCCGAAGGACCTACCTATCCCGGCGTGGTGCCGTGCTTCAACGCGGTGCAGGCGGACGTGCGACACGTGCCGCTCGACGCGGACGGCCTCGACCCCGAGCGCGTGGAGGCACTGCTCGACGAGCTCACGCGCGAGGGCATCCGCGCGAAGTACCTCTACACGATCCCGACGTTCCAGAACCCGGGCGGGTGCACCACGACGCTGGCGCGGCGCGAACGGCTCGTGGAGCTGGCCGCCGAACGCGACCTGCTCATCCTCGAAGACAACCCGTACTCGCTCCTGCGCTACGAGGGCGAGCCGGTGGCGACGCTCAGGTCGCTCGACCAGCACGAGCGTGTCGCGTACCTGGGGACGTTCTCCAAGATCTTCTCCCCCGGCGTGCGCGTCGGCTGGATCGAGGCGCCGACACCGATCCTGCAGCGCGTGAACCTGATGAAGCAAGCGGCCGACCTGTGCTCGAGC
Source organism: Gaiellales bacterium (assembly GCA_038212015.1). Lineage (GTDB taxonomy): Bacteria > Actinomycetota > Thermoleophilia > Gaiellales > SKUG01 > JAGQUL01. The sequence continues at coordinate 9,180 of JBBQUY010000008.1, forward strand.
CCGTTCATGCAGCTGCTCGTGACGCGTTTTTTCGCGTCCGACGACGGCGGCGAGTGGAAGGCGTGGGTCGCGCGCCTCAACGACATCTACCGCGAGCGACGCGACGCGATGGTCGAGGCGATCGACGAATTCATGCCGATGGCGGAATTCACCTCGCCACAGGGCGGGCTGTTTCTGTGGGCGACGCTGCCGGAGGTGATCGACACCACCGACCTGCTCGCGCGCGCGCTCGAGAAGAACGTGGCGTTCGTGCCCGGCGCAGGCGCGTTCCTGGACGGCACCGGGACGAGCTCGATGCGGCTCAACTTCTCGGCGATGCCACCGGATCGAATCCGCGAAGGCATCCGCCGCATCGGCGAGGCGACCAACGAAGTGCTCGACCTGGCCCGCTCGCTCGGGCTCGACGAGGGAGGCGCCTGATGGCGCGAGTGGCGATCCTGTGCGGCGGACGGTCGCACGAACGCGCGGTGAGCCTGCGCACCGGTGCGCGCGTGGAGCAGGCGCTGCACGCGATCGGCGGCCATGAGGCAGTGCTCGTGGATGTCGACGAGCACCTGCCCGAGACGCTGCGAACCGGCGAGTTCGACGTCGCGTTCATCGCCCTGCATGGGCGCGGCGGCGAGGACGACCAGGTCCAGGCGCTGTGCGAGCTCACGCGACTGCCGTACACCGGCACGCGCAACGGGCCGTGCGGCGCGGCGTTCCACAAGGCGCGCGCCAAGCGCCTGCTGCTCGCCGCGGGTGTGCCGACGCCTGCGTTCATCACCTTCAGCGAACACGCGATCGAGCAATTCGGCGCGGGCGACGTGCGCGAGGAAGCCGACGAGCTCGGCTACCCGCTCGTGGTCAAGCCCGCGCGTGCGGGCTCGTCGCTCGGCACCCGCTTCGTCGACGACGCCGCCGACCTGCCCCGTGCGCTCATCAGCGCGATGAGCTACGACAGCCAGGTGCTCGTCGAACGCCACGTGCGAGGGCGCGAGCTGTCGGTGACGATCCTCGGTGCGATCGGTGACGAGGGAGAGCCGCGCGTTCTGCCTGCGGTCGAGATCGTGCCGCGCCATGCGGACTGGTTCGATTACGAGAGCCGCTACTCGCACGGCGAGACGGAATTCACGTGCCCGCCGATCGGCTTCGACGAGGCCGTGCTCGCGCGGGCCCAGGACACCGCCCGCGCGGCGTTCGAGGCGCTCGACATCTCCGGCTATGGACGCGTCGACCTGATCGTCGACGAAGCCGGCGACCCCTGGGTACTCGAGGTCTCGCCCGTTCCGGGCCTGACGGAGACGAGCCTCGTCTCCGTCGCGCTCGACGCCGTCGGCATTCCCCTCGAGGACCTCGTCACCCACCTGCTCGCCGACGCCGTCGCCCAGGGTGCCACCACCGGCGGAGCCAGCGACACGGAGGAGTGACCGTGCTGCGGATCGCCGGTCGCGATCGGCTACCCATGCGGCATGTGGCCACAGGATCGTGACGTTTTTGCGTCGGTCGGCCACCATATGGCCTCCTGAATCCTGCCGGTAGTGGTTTGCGACCGGGTCAGTCCGGGCAAACTACTGACACGGCACGAGCGAGGTTGCCCACCCCGCTCGACAGGTCTCCGCTGGGGAGCGAGACAGCCGTAACCGTCATGCCATTGCCCTCTGGAGGAGTCTGCCCATGTCGCGCATCCTGGTGTTTTTTCACGCAAGTACGTGTGGCCACTCCCGACGCATGGACAGCATCGTCGACCACTTCCTCCGCACGCATCGTGACGAGCTGAAGGTCGCCAAGGTCGACGTCGCCGACCGCCCCGATCTGGCCACGCGCTTCAACGTGGAGAGCGCACCGACGCTGGTGCTGCTCGACGACCTCAGGGAAGTCGCACGCCTCGAAGGGCGCGCCACGCTCCCGGACATGAAGGATTCGTTCGAGCCGCACCTCGGCCTCGTGCGAGAAGAGCTGTCGATCGAGCTGGCAGGCGCCTGCTAGGAGTGCCCTCGCGGCACGGGCGCGATCGCACCCGCCCCGAGCCGCATCTCGCATTCCGCGCCTGTGAACGGCGATCCGGACCTGTACCGCATCACAGCCCGCGCACAACGTACGTTACGCGCGCAGGTCCCATCTACCGCCCTGGGTTCGCGTCCCGCACCCGCACCCGCAATCGCGCCCAGGGCACAGGATCGCCCGAACGATCGACACAGCAAGGCCGACTCGGCGTCGGCACCACGGCCCCTGCGACTGCCTTCCAGGGAACCAGCCGTCGGTGTCGGCGCCGATCGTGCGTTGCATGCCGAATCACCGGGGATATGCTCCCCTGATGGATGAACCCGCCGACATCCGGACACGCGTGGCGATCATCGGCGGCGGCGCTGCTGGAACGATCCTTGCGTGCCGGCTGCTCCGCCTCGACGCGCCGATGGACATCGAACTCTTCGAGGTACGCGACGAGCTCGGCCGCGGCCTCGCGTACTCCACGACCGACGACCAGCACGTCGTCAACGTCCCGGCATCGAAGCTGAGCGCGGTCGCCGACGAGCCCGCGCATTTCGTGCGATGGCTCGCCGCGCACCGCCACGACGCCCGCGACGAGGCATTTCCGCTTCGACGCGTGTACGGCCAGTACCTCGAGGGCCTGCTCGCGACGCGCATGGCGAGAGCCGAGCACTGCACGATCACGCACGTGCGCGCGCTCGTGACCTCGCTCCGTCGCGAGGGCGACACGGTCGAGCTGCGGCTGCACGACCGCGACGAACGCGCCACCTACGATGCCGCGGTGCTCGCGCTCGGCAACGTCGAGGCGCCCCCGGCGATCGACCTGCCGACCGACCCGCGCGTGTTCGCGGATCCGTGGCAGCCCGACGCGCTCGACGGCGACCATCTCGCTCCGGGCGCGAGCATCCTCGTGGTCGGCACCGGACTGACCGCGGTCGATGCCGCACTGTCGCTCGCCGACACCGCACCCGATGCCAGCATCACGATGGTCTCCCGCAACGGCCAGCTGCCGTTTGCGCACCTGCCGGGACCGCTGCGCGCGACATGGCCGAGCGACGAGTTCCCCACTGACATCGCGGATCTGGACCGGCTGGTCTCGGCGTGGGAGGACCATCTCGCCAGCGGACTCGCCGCCGGGCATGATTGGCGCGACATCGTCGACGGCATGCGATCGATCACCCAGGCCGTGTGGTGCGCGCTCGACGAGGACAGCCAGCGTCGATTCCTGCGCGAACTGCGGCGAGCGTGGGAAGTGCGCCGCAACCGCGCGGCACCCGAGATCGGTGCGCGTCTGGACGAGCTCATCGAGTCGGGTCGCCTCGTCGTGCGCGCCGGCGACGTCTCCGACGTGCGCGCCGAACCGGACGGAATCCACGCATCGGTCGCCGGCGACGGGCTGCGACTGGATCGTCTCGTCAGCTGCACTGGACCGACCGCGGATGTCACGCGCACCACGAACCCGCTGCTTCGCGACCTGTTCGAGACCGGACTTGCGGTCCCCGATCCACACTTTCTCGCGGTCCGCACGAGCGACGACGGCGAACTCGTGCGTGACGACGGATCGATCGATCCGCGACTGCTGACGCTCGGCTGGATGCGCCGCGGCGAATTGTGGGAAACGCTCGCGATCCCCGAGATCCGGGAGCAGTCGCAGGCCATCGCCGAGCGGCTCGTCAGCCTTCGAACGGAACCCTGATCGCCTCGATCGACGACGCGCGGCCGGTCGACGGATCGAGCTCGATGATCGCGCCCTCGAGCTGCACGCCCTCGGTTGCCGGGACGAAGCGATCGCCGACGCCGGTGAGGAAGCGCTTGAGGATGATGTCCGAGCGCACTCCGATCACGGAGTTGGCGTGCGGGCCGCTCATGCCCAGATCGGTGATGTAGGCGGTGCCGCCCGGCAGCACGCGCGCGTCGGACGTCTGCACGTGCGTGTGGGTGCCGACGACCACGCTCGCGCGACCGTCGAGGTGGATGCCCATCGCGACCTTCTCGCTCGTCGCCTCGGCGTGCATGTCGACCAGGACGATCTTCGTGCGCAGGAGCGCCTGGTCGATGAGCGCGTCGACCATCTGGAAGGCGCTCTCCCCGACGTCGAGGTAGAGCGAGCCCATCAGGTTGATGACCGCGACCTCGACCGCGATGCCGCTCGCCGGATCGGTCGCCTCCACGAAGCACAGGCCGCGACCGGGCGAGCGCTTGTGCATGTTGGCCGGGCGGATGATCGGGACCTTCGGGTCCTCGAGCAGCGCGAAGATCTCCTTCTGGCGGTGCGAGTGGTTGCCGAGCGTGATCGCATCCGCGATGCCCGGCCCGAGCAGTGATTTCGCCTGCTTCTCGAAGATCCCGAGCCCGCGCGCGGCGTTCTCGCCGTTGACGACGACCAGGTCCAGGTCGCGTGAGGCACGCAGCTTGGGGACGAGCTGCTCGACGCAGCGTCGCCCTGATTCTCCGAACACGTCGCCGACGAACAGGATTCGCATGGAGCGAACCTACCGTCGAACGAACCATATGCCCTTGATCTGATCTGGAATATGGCTACCATATGGTCATGACCGCTTCCGCGCGCAAGCAGGTGCTCATGCAGCTCAACGAGGACCTCGTATCCGAACTTGACGAATGGGTCGCCAGGACGGGGCGCAACCGCTCGGATCTGGCGCGCGAGGCGCTCGGTGACCTGTTGCGCAAGTTCCACGCGGCCGACAACCATCGTCGGGACGTCGAGGGATACACGAAGTTCCCGCAGACCGATGACGAGTGGGACGAGGAGTTGTTCAACGAGAACATGCGCGCGCTCGACGCCGAGGATGGTGGCTGGTGAATCGCGGCGACGTGTGGTGGGTCGCGACCGAGCAGGGACCACGGCCGTTCATGGTGTTGACCCGCCAGACGGCGATCCCCCTGCTGTCGCGGGTCATCGCGGTGCCCGCCACGACCAATCGGCGCGGGGTCCTCAGCGAATTCGAACTCGACGAGGACGACGGCATGCCCCGGGCGTGCGTGCTCGCATTCGACAACGTGGTTCAGCTGCCCAAGTCGCGCTTCCTGAAGCGAATCTGCACCATCTACGGCGAGCGGCTCGACGAGGCCTGCCATGTGCTCGCCGCCACGACCGGCTGCCGCAGCTGACACCTACCGCAACGGACGCCGCACGATCTGCACCGACCACGCTGTGTGCGCGACGGCGGCGATGCCGCCCGCGACGAGCAGCACCGTGAGGTCGTCGGTGATGCCGAGCCAACGATCCAGTCGTCCACGCGTGGCAGCCGCCACGAGCGCGACGAGGATCGACACGCCTGCACCCTGCACGAGCAGCCAGCGGATCGTCGGTGCGGGCGACGTGGCCTGCTCGCCGAGCGCGCGCTCGACCAGGATGTCGTGTCGGGCGAAGTAGTAGATGAACGCGAGCGTCGTACCGGCGACGGCGCCGTACGCACCCAGCCACGGCACGAGCGCCAGGTCGAGCGTCGCATTGATGGCGAGCGTGACGGCTGCGATGCGACGCCGGGAAGCGGCGTGCCCGGTCTGGTTGAGCGTGATCGACGGCAGCGGCGCGACGGCGCTCAGCAGGAAGAACGGAACCATCCACCACAGCAGGGTCGCGTCGTCGCGATAGGCCTCGCCGATCACGCCGAACAACTGCTCACCGAGCACTGCCACGGTGAGCGTTGCACCGAGCGTGAACACGAGCAGGAATGCGATCCACTGGCGATACAGCGCCTGCGCCGCCGGTCCGGCCCCGGCGATGCGCGGCGCGACGATCCCCGCGATCGTGATGGCGGGCGCGGCGAGCAGTGCGGCCACCTTGATCGCGAGCGCGTATGGAGCCACCTCGGCGAGCGGATGGAACCAGCCGATCACGAACTGGTCGACCTGCCCGACCACCGCGATGAGCAGCGACACCACGAAGATCTCGCGCCCGTAGCGCACGACCATGCCGAGCCCTGCGCGCTCCTCGACAGGCCCGTCCGGTACGTCGCGCGACGCTGCGCGGCCCGGCGCCAGCAGCAGGACCCACGCGATCGCGGATACCACGAGCCCGGCATACGTGGTGGCAAGCACCATCTCCTCCGCGCCGCCGCCGTCAGCTCGCGCACGCAGCACGAGCACGAGCTCCAGCACCGGCTGCGCGATCGTCACCAGCAGCAGCAGGCGAATGCGGCGCAGCGACGGCAGCACCCCGAAGAAGAACGCGACGAGGCTCTGCGCGACGACGAGCGCCGCGAGCGCGGGCAGCAGGAATGCGAGCTTCGAGCGATCGACGGCTGGCACGACCTCTGGCGCGGCGAGCACCACGAGCGCCGCGCCGGCGATGATGACCAGCCGTACCGCCGCCACGCGAAGCACAAGGCGCGTGGTCGCACGCCCCTGTGCGACGTAGCGCGCGAGCGCGCTCGTCATGCCGAGGTCGAGCGCCATGACCAGCACGACCTGAATGCCGAACACGATCGCGTACGCGCCGTAGTCCGACTGCGTGAGCGATGCCGCGACGATGAACGCCGTGATGCTCGACGCCGCCATCGCGAGCACGCGTGCGACGACGCTGCCACCGACGGCGCGCCCAAGTCCGCGCGAGTGGTGTTCCAGGGCATCCGTCACGGTGTCGGCATCGCCGATCGCTCGAGCCGGAAGATCGTCGCCTCGTGCTCGTTGGTGCGCAGCGCGTTGACGTGCAGGTGCCGGCCGGTGCGATTGTCGCCGCGGGCGAGGCGAACGCCCGGTGACGGTCCACGCTTCGGTGGCGCGCTCGGGACGCCCCAGTCGAGCCACGGGGCGGTCGCCCCGGCCCGGTTCGCGACCCAGACCTGCGCGACGCCCTGGCAGACCGCAACGAGGAAGTGCTCGTCGTCGACGCGTGACGCGCAGTAGCTCGCGTCCGGAAGTTCGCCATCCACCGTCACCTCGCCGTTCGCGCGGTGCCAGCGGACGACGTGGTTCTGCTCGAAGTCGGCGTCCATCGGCCACCCGACGACGTCGTCGAAGAACGCGAACGCGCAGGTGCGATGAACCTGCCTGCCGTGCCCGACCCACTCGAACGACGCGCCGCCGTCTTCGGAGCGCCCCACGAAGCAGTGCTCGTCGCGGTCGCCGGTGCCGATCCAGATCGCCCCGTCGTGCGGGTCGCACTGCACCGCGTGGATGTGCCGGATGTCGGTCGAGGCGAACTCGTAGCAGAGCGCCCACGTCTCGCCGTCGTCGCTGCTCTTCCAGATGCCCGTGGGACGGTCGCCGGATTCGGTGACGTACTCGGCGAAGTAGAGCGCACCGGTCAGGTCGCGCGTCAGGCCGAACGCCATGAGCCCGCGCCCCTTTCCGCGTCCGAAGTAGCGCAGCTCGTGCGTTCGGCGCGCATGACCCGTCTCCAGGTCGTGCACGTGGATGAAGCCGGCGCTGAACACGAGCAGCCGGTCGTGGTCGAGCGGCAGCAGCTCGATGAGCTCCTGATAGCCGAACATGCGACGAAGCGTCTTCAGGTATCCACCCCACGCCTCGCCGAACGGCGGCCTGACTCGAGCCACGCGTCGAAAGTCGCCACCCTCGTCGGAGCGATAGATCGCATAGCCGCGCGTGGCCCAGACGGTCGACCCGTCGTCGTGCTGCAGGACCAGGTCGTCGGCGACCTGCACGGACATGCCGTTGCGTTCCGCCTCGTGCCAGCGCACACGTCTCGGTACGCGCACCTCGACCGCCCACGCGCCGAGCGCGAGCAGGACGAGACAGCCGAGGACGATCACCAGCACCAGCACGAGAGGGTGCTACCCGTCGTGCGCGCGACGCATGCGGGTGGGATGCGCTACCACGGGAGGGTCGGACAGGCGATGCTGGCGGTGGAGACGTTGTTGCCTGCGACATCCCACGTGCCTGCGCCCGATGTACGGAGACGGAAGGTTTCACCAACGGGAGTGTCGAAGCCGCCCGGGCGCGCGAGCGACGGCGCGGACGCGCCCAGGTATTTCAGGTCCCATTGCTGTGGAGTGACGCGATCGATGGTGCCGTTGTCGTACAGCGCGAAGCCGCTCGCAAAGATCGTGTCCACCCATTTCGCGGAGCCGACGTCGTATGTGTCGGCTGTGCCGCCAGAGGCCTGGAGGCGCGTTCCCTCGTAGTGGATGAAGTCCTTGGCGAGCACGCCCAGACCGAGGAACGATGCATCCCACACCTTGAACTGGAGGCCGGCGAAGCTCGCGGACCCGTCGGTCCAGGTACCGACGATCGACCCGGGGTCCATCGCTTCGCTGAACGTGAGCCTGGTGATGTCGCCACCGTCGAGCCTGCCGCCGGTGCCGCCATTGACGTCGGCGCACGTGCTGAGCGTCGGACGGGTCGAGTCGATGCGCCCGCTGATGACGCTCGTCGTGGCATTGCCGACGCGGTCCTGGGTGACGATAGTGATCGTCTTGTCGCCGTTCCCGATTGGGTTCTGCGCGAGCGGCGCGGATCCGCCGATGGCGGTTCGATGCGTCCAGTCGTCGACGCCGTTCTCGGTTGAGAACGGCGCGCCGGTCGCGCTCAGCGATACCGACGTGGTGGTCGCGATGTTCGTGATGTCCGCCACGCTTCCGCCGGCCGCCGTCGAGAGCTGGGAGCCACCATCACTGAAGCCGCCGACCAGCCGGAATGCCTGTCCCTGTGCGACGGCGCCGCTGCCGACTTCCGGCGCGTAGTAGTTCGTCTTGTCCGCGACCAGCACCGGCGTGCGCGTGACGGTTGGTGCCGTCGAATCGTACGTGGGCGTGTCGCCGGCCGTCGTCGTCGAGTGGGAGTGGTACAGCGCCGGGACGGTCGCCGTGACCGACCAGGGCACCTGTGCGCCGTCGACCAGGCCGGCCTTGGCGGTGAGCGGTCCGATGCGGAAGTTGTAGGTGGGCGAGGCGCCGATCGGCGTCCAGCTGCCGAAGGTTGCCGGCGCGGTCGTCGAGCTGACGGACGCAATCGAACTGGTGTCGAACGTGACCACGATGGATCCGGCCGGCGAACAGTTGTCGGTGACGTTCGCGTACAGGTAGTAGTCGGCACTGGGTCCGATCCAGTCACCGACCGCGTCGAGCCCCGTCGGCGTGCTCACGACGTAGGTGGAGTTGATCACCGGCGCGGTGCCGTCGTGCAGCCAGGAGAACTCTGCTGATTCGGCGCTGATCATGCTCGCGAACCGAGACTTGGACTTGTAGTAGTAGGTGCTGCACTGCGCGAGCGTCGCGTCCCAAGGGCTCGCCGCGATGTTGGTCGTGGGTGCACCTGCGGTGGAGACGCCGGAACTGGTGCTGCGCCAGAAGTCATAGGAAGCCGGGGGGATTCCCGTCGGCGCCGACCAGGTGCTCTCCAGGTTGCTCGTGGCGGCGCCGCTTGCACTGTCGAACGACATGCCCGTGATCGGGCGGAGCTGGTCGCCGGTTGCCTGCACGGGCGCCATGGCGAGCGTGTCGACCAACGTGGCCTGGGTCAACCCGACCATGCTGAACGCGAACAGCGCGATCGCCGCCGCACCGGTCGTCGTGGCATGTCGCACCACTCGCGATGCGAACGCGGGTCGGCGGTCATCGGCAGCGGGCTCGATGACCGACAGCTCGTCGGCGTCGAAGTACGAGAGCACGGCGTGCAGTGACGCGAGCTGCAGCAGCTGGCTGCGCTCGGTCTGGTTCGGGCGCGCTCGAGTTGTCAGGCGGTTCGCCTGTGAACGCACGGCGGCTGCGATGTCCGCGATGTCGAACCGTGTGGCATCGTCATCGTCGGCGTGGGCTGACTCGGCGGTCGGAGCGACCAGGTCATGGACTGCTCCGAGCTGGACCGGTGTGGCGCCGACGACCTGCCGAGAATCGGGAAATCGATCCTCCAGCGACTGGGTGACGAGGTTGAATGCCTCCACCACGGCACCTGCGGCCGTTGCCGCTGCCCAGTCGACCGGGGGCGTCGGTATTCGATGCACTTCGACGACCGCAGGTTCCGTGCCATGCACGCGGATCATCAGATCGTCGGAGCGCACCGCGATCGCGACCAGCGGGAATGTCACCGTCGGAACGTCGCCGGAACGCTCTGCGGCAATGTCGACGGCGGCCGCCGCGTCTGCAGGAAGCAGGACCGGGGTCGGGCTGGCATGCCTGCCGTCGCGCCGGCGCGACGGCGTGAGCCAGAGCTGTCCGAGGACGCTGACACCGATCGCCACGAGGATTCCGAGCAGGATTCCCAGGCGAAGACGCGGGCGTTCGGAGAGCTTGACGATGTGACCCAGATACGGCACGCCCCAGACGTATCGGACGGCAGGTCGGTCGCCGAAGGTGACGCCTGGCGCCCATTCCTGTCGCGTGGTCGTGCTCGTGGCGGCGCCGGGGGTGACATTGGCGGCAGGGGGCGGGGGAAGGAACCTGCGCCAGTCGTCGAGGTGCTTGTTGGCGTCGCCCTTGGTCTCGAAGTAGCGGTGGCTGCCGCGGGTGCTGGTGCGCGCCACGCGGTGCGTGACGCGTCCGATCTTCTTGCCAGGCGCATCGAAGGTGATGATGTCGCCGACCTTCACCTGCTTGGCGGGAACCTCGTGGACCCAGATCAGCGAATTGACGGGCAGCGTCGGCTCCATGCTTCCCGACTGGACCGCAACCGGGTACAGGCCGAACACCTTCCAGGCGACGATCATCGTGATGGCGCCACCGAACGCCACGGTGGTGAGGAACGTCCAGACGCTCGACACGCACTTCGCCGCGATGCGACCCAACAGCCGGAATCCGCGGCGAACATGGCGAGGGCTGTCGGCTCGGCGTGCCACCGATCAGTCCTGCACCGCATCGAAGGAAACGTTGAGCGTGCCGGTCGCGCCGACGGTGGCCTCGCCGCCTTGCAGGCACCCGTCGAGCATGCGCACCGTCAACCGGTACGTTCGCGACATCCCGCTCGTCCAGCGCGAATCCGAGCGAGTCGCACCGTCGGCGTACAGCTGGTTGGGCCCCGTGCCGGAATGGAACTGGATGACGTCGCCATCTGCATCCGACGTGCCCAGTTCCGTGCCGGTACCGATGCTCTGCACGTCGCTGCCGAGGGATCGTTCTCGGAACCAGAAGCCGAAGCAGTGCGCGCTCGCGTAATCGGCGTGTGCGTCCGTGCCGGTGGTCGTGACGGTGACGCGTGCGGGGAGCGTGCCGGGGTTTCGGAGCGTGACGTCGGCGTAGCGGACGTCACCGGGCTTCATCAGTTCGAGCGACGCGCTGAACGTGCCCCAGTTGGCATTGGGCCCGTCCTGGTCGGTCGTGGTGCTGCTGTCGAGCTTGATGTCGAGCGTGCCACCCTCGGCAGTGACTGCAGCCATCGCCACCTGGTCGGACACGAGCGCATGGGTGGCGGCCACGACGCTGGACGCCATGCCCACCGCGACGGCCGCGCTGACGGCGACTGACTGGCGCCAGCCCCCAGCGCGACCACGAGCGCGCGACGGCGACACGCGCGACATGACGTCGATACCGAGGTGGTCGAGCAGACAGTCGATGATGATCGGCCCTGCGAGCTGCGGCGCCGCTGCCGGCACGAGGCGTCGATCGTTGATCGAGCTGCGCCACGCGTCAGCCGTCACGGTCCGTGGACGGCGCGAGCGCAGTCGTCGCTGCCGCTGCTGCTCGACCACCAGTGGGCCCGAGGCCGGCGAAGCACTTCGAGGAAGGTTCGCTTCGAGCCAGCCGTGTACCTGGTTCGTGAACGACACGATGGCCGCGATGTCGCTGTCGTCGAGCAGCGCCGCATCACCGAACGCCAATATCCCGGCCCACTCGACCTCGCCGCCGACCCGCCGTTCGAGGCGTGTGCGGTGCTCGCGAATCGATACCACCCAGTGCGTCGTCGAGGCGGTATCTGTCGCTGTTCGATTGTGTGGTCTGGTCAGCAAGGTCAGGTGCTCCTGCTGTTGTTGTCGGATGCTCCGATCAAGCTGAAACGAGCTGGGGACTGCTGGGCGTGATAGCCCGCAGTCCCCAACCCATCCGTGTCACCGAAGCGGACTTCGGCTCACGGTTGTCAGCTTGTCAGTACGGATCAGCTGGTCGACCCTGCGAGCTGGGTGGCGTCGAACGTGAAGGTGAGCGTGCCGGTGGCCGCGGTGGGGCTGGCGAACGTGGTGCCACCGATATTGCCGCTGCCCTGGCGGCAGCCGTCGAGCATGCGCACCGTCAGGCGGTAGTTGCGCGTGTCGTTGACCTCCCACACGTCGTCCGTGCGAGCCGCGCCGTCGTCGAACAGATCGCCGTTCGCGGCGGTGATCGCCGTCTCGAAGTTGACCACGCCGGCATTCGTCTCGGCCGTGCCGAAGTTCGTTCCGTCGCCCACGCTCTGCACGTCCGCCGGAACCGCGCTTCGCTCGCGGAAGTAGAAGGCGAAACAGTGGTTGAGCGCGTCGTCGGCGTGCGTGTCGGCGCCGGTGGTGCTCGCCGTGACCGTCGCCGGCAGCGTGCCGGGGTTGTGGAGGGTGATGTCCGCGAAGCGGGTGTCTCCAGGCTTCATGTTGGTCAACGCAGCGGTGAACGTGCCCCAGTTCGCGTTGGGCCCGTCCTGATCGACTGTCGTGCTGCTGTCGACCTTGATGTCGAGCGTGCCACCCGTGGTGGAGATGGCCGCCATCGTGACCTGGTCGGTGAGCAGCGCGCTCGTTGCATACGCTCCGATCGAGACCAGCAACGCGAGCGTGACGAGGCTCGCGAGCAGTCGGCCGGAAAACAGCGCCGCAATCAAGGAGCGGCGGCGCTTCTCGGGCTCGGTCGGGTGGTCGGGCTGGATCGGATTGTCGGGCTGCATTTGGATGCTCCACGCGTCGGGTCGGCCCCCCCCCATTCGGGGGAGGCGGGTGCTCCCCCTGTATCGTCGCGCGACGGCGAAGCTTGAGCTTGGACCTTCAGATTCGTGCATCGCTTTGCCGCTGTTCGGTTCATCCGTCTGACGATCCGGCGATACTTCGCCCATGCAACCACGGTATTTTCAGCGGCGGTTCCTGTTCGGCTACGATCCAGCCGAGGTGGACAAGGCGCTCAGTGAGCTTGAGCAGACTGCCCAGCAGCTGGCAGCGGAGAAGCGCGAGATCGAGCAGCGCTGCCAGGCGCTCGAAGCGCGGCTCGCAGAACCGAATTCGTTCAGCGCGTCGATCATCGACGTGGAGTCGGCGCCATTGCGACGGGGTGTGCTCGGCTATCGGCGCGCCGACGTGCGGTGCGTCGTGGGCGATCTCATGCGACAGCTGGACCAGGCTCGGCAGGGACAGCAGGACGCGGTCGCTCGCCTGCGCGCCACCCGAGCGGAACTCGAGCAGTGGCGCAGTCGCCAGCAGCAGCTCGAGACTCTCGCGCTGCGTGCGGCCGACGAGGCCGCTCGCGTGGAGCAGCGCGCTGCCGAGCAGGCTCGCGCGTTGCTCGCCGAAGCCGATCGGACCGCGCGACGAACCGTTGCAGAGGCCAAGGCCGAGGCCGAACGCCAGCTCGCGGAGGCGAAACCGCAGATCGAGCGACATCACCGGGAACTTCGACGCCTCGCCACGCTCCAGCAGGAACTGACCGGAGCGATCCGCGGCGCGATGACCGAATTTGAACGGTCGCTGCAGGGCGCGGTCATTCCGATCGAAGCGGCAGGCATCACGCCAACCGCAACGGTGCATGACCTGAACGAGCAGCGCGAGCCCCAGGCCCGACAGGAACACGGGTCCGATGCCGGAAGCGGCCTACCCGATCGGTCGAGTACCGATGGCGCCGACCTGCGGCACCGCGTGCGGATCGTCCCGATCGACGACTACGCCGAACTCGCGCGTCTCGTGCGACGCCTCGGTCAGGTCTCGGGCGTTGAGGGCGTCTTCGTACAGTCGTTCGATGCGGACGTCGCCGAGCTGTCCGTCCACCTCACCCCCGGCGTTTCGATCGATCAGGCGCTCGAAGGACTTGAGGGCGCACGCCTCGAGCGCTCGACGGACGGCCACGAGGAGGTCGCGATCGTGCACCTGGTCACCACCGCGGGAGATCACTGATCCGCACGCGGCTCAGCCGAGCCGGCCGGCCGGATCCTCGATGCGCAGCAGGTACAGGTCGACGCCCGAACCCGTGTCATGGGTGTACGCGGCGAGGGGCGCGTCGATGGCGCCCTCCATGTCGCGAACGGTGCCGAGCCGGGTGACGCTCTGGCTGACGGTCCGGCCGACCTCCAGATCGACGTCCGCATCCAGATTTCGAATCACCAGGATCGTCTGGCCGTCACCGGTCGGCTGCAGCTGGATGAGCTGGCCGCGCACCTCGCCGTCGAGCTCATAGTCGGAGATCGCCTCGACCGTGCCGTCGATCGGGGCGTACACCTCCGTGCCGGGCAGCGCGCCGACGACGACCATCGACGGGGCACCGTCGTCGAGGCGGTACCAGCGCAGGTCGCTCGACGGGGTCGTCGACAGGAATCGCTGCGTTGCGCGTCGCAGGAACGACGTGTTGGCGCGGGTCCCGGTGGGTTCCAGTTCGATCACGCCCGATTCGCGTCGCGGACCGAATCCGATCCCGGTGATTGCCTCGCGCCGGATCGGCAGCTGCAGGCGCAGGGCCGCCTCCCCCTTGTCGACCACCGCGCTCGCGAGCGTCTGCGGGGTCGGTGCGCCGGTCTTCTCGACGGCGGCCGCAGCCCCCGTGGCAGTGCCGGTGACTGCGGAACCCACGCCCACATCAGGCGTGACGACTTCCTTGCCGAGCATCCCGACGAGCCACACGAGCAGCACGATGACGGCGACGGCGACCACGCTCGCGACCGCGACCAGGCGGGCGGTACGGTGTCGGCGGCGCTCCTCTTCGAGCGATGGGCCCATCGACATGAGCGGCGAGCGCACGGGTCGGTAACGTGGCTGCTGGCGCGGTTCCTCGATCATCACCGCGCCATGGTACGCGCCTTCCACTGCCCGACGCGCCGGTCACCGGCCGCACGTGGCCTCCGATAGGCCACTGATTCGTGCCCCTCGCGGCCACGTGCGGGTAGGGTGCACGCGTGAACGACGAGCCGATACCGCCCGCCGATCCGGCGTTGACGGCCCACGGGGTCGACGCGCCCGTGCGCCTGCAGGTCCCGCCGTGGGTGCAGCTCGTCGGCCTGCCGCTGCTCGTGCTGTTTGGCTACCTGTTCGTGAAGGCTGCAAGCCACGCGGTGGTGGTGTTTCTGATCGCCGCACTCATCACGCTGCTGCTCGCGCCGCTCGTACGCTCGCTCGTGAAGCGCGGACTTCCACGCATGCTGAGCGTGTTCATCGTGTTCGGCATGTTCGCGGGGCTCGTGACCGTGCTCACGCTCGGCGCCGTCGACCTCATCGCCGAGCAGGCCAGCAAGATTCGCGCGAACTCGGGCGCCGTGACCGCGCTCGCGGTGGAGCGCATCGACGACCTGCAGAATTTCCTCGACGATCGCGGGTGGGAAGTCGACCTGCGCGACCAGGGCGTCCAGTTCGTCGAGCAGCTCGAGGAACGCTCGACGGAGCTGAGCGGCGAGGCCCTGGAGCTCGGCCGTGAGTTCGTCACCGTGCTCGCTGAGGCCGCGTTCAACGTGGTGCTCATCATCGTGATCACCATCTACATGCTGCTCGACGCGCCACGGCTGGGTCGACTGTTCTCGTCGTTGTTTCCGGCGGGAAGCGGCGTCGAGACGTTGGGTGGCCGTCTCGAGAAGTCGCTGCTTCGCTATACGGTCGGGCAGTCGCTCGCCTCGCTCGTGATGGGCGTGAGCGCGACGATCGGGCTCTGGGTGATGGGTGCCACCGGCATCTGGCCGCCCGGCCAGGAATATGCGGTGCTGTTCGGACTGATCGTGGCGGTCACCGAGTTCGCGCCCTCGATCGGGCCGGCGATCGGGTCGATCCCACCGATCGTCACCGCGCTGTTCGATGGAATCGGTCCGGCGATCGCCGTCGCATTGTTCTTCCTGCTGCTCCACCAGATCGAGGGTCACATCGTGATCCCGAAGCTCATGGGCGCAGCGATCGCGGTGCACCCGCTGCTCGTCATCTTCGGGATCCTCGCCGGCGCACAGATCATGGGCATCGGCGGCATCCTGCTTGCGCTGCCGCTGCTCGCGGTCGGGCGCGAGATCGTCGAGTTCTTCCGTGAGCGCATCGCGCTGGGCAGCTGGCCGTCGCCCGTGCCTGAGGCGGTGTTCGCCGCAACCGGAGCCGGTGGCGATGACGTGGCACCGGGCGTCGGGCTGGCCGATGCAGCAGCCGCAGCGACGACTCGACGCGGCGGCGCGATGACCGCACGCGTGCAGGCCGCGATCAACCGACGGCGCATGCGCCGCGAGTCTTCGGGCGTCGACGGCGGCAGCGGATCGGATGCGAGCGCATGACCGAGCAGCAGCCTCTCGTGGAGGCCCGCGGCATCGTGCGCGGGTACCGTCGTCGCGACGTCCTGCGTGGCGTCGACATGTCGCTCCGGCAGGGCGAGATCGTTGCGCTGCTGGGCCCCAACGGGTCGGGCAAGACGACGCTCATGAAAGTGCTCGTGGGGCTGCTGGACCAGACGTCGGGCACCGTACACGGCCCCCAGGGCCGCGACGTGGGATGGGTGCCGCAGGGCGGCGCGACCTACGCACGCATGAGCGTTCGCGAGAACCTCGAGCTGTTCGCGCGACTGCTCGACCTGCCCGGCTCGTCGGCAGACATCGCGCACGCCGCGGCACGCGCGGCGCATCTGGAACCCTGGTACGAGTCGCTCGGGTCGGAATTGTCGGGGGGCCTGCGCCAGCGGCTCAACGTGGCGGTCGGGCTGCTCGGTGACCCGCAGCTGCTCGTGCTTGACGAGCCCACGACCGGCGTCGACCTGGTGCACCGCACCGCCATGTTCCGCGTCCTTCGGGCCCGCGCGGCACAGGGCTGCACGGTGCTGTACTCCACGCATTCGCTCGAGGATGCCGCAGTCGCCGATCGCGTGGTCGTGGTCGTCGAGGGCAAGGTCACGTACGAGGGCACGCTCGCAGACGTCGCGCATGTGGTGACCGAAGGGCCGGATCCGATTTCCACCGAGGACGCGGCGCGGCTCGATCCGGTGTCGCTCGGGCTGCTGCGACTGTGGCAGGGAGGGGCGTCGTGATCGTCCCGTTCCTGCTCGCCCGCAAGGACGCCCGCATGCTCGCGCGCACTCGCGGGCTGCTCGCGCTGCTCGTGATCTATCCGCTCGCCGTCGCGGCGATCGTGGGCGGCGTGCTGCTGCAGCAGGGGCCTCCCAAGATCGCGTTCGTGAACGAGGACCTGACCGGCAGCGAGGTTGCGATCGGACAGGAATCGTTCAAGATCAGCTCGTACGTAGAGCAGGCCGAACGCAACGGCGTGAACGTCGTGGAGACCACGCGCGAGGAAGCCGAGCGCGCACTCGACGAAGGCCAGGTCGCCGGCGTGCTCGTCATCCCGGGTGGCACGATCGCCAAGCTCAACACGCAGCTGTCCGGGGCCGAGCTGGACTTCCTGATCGGCGACAACCCGCTCGGATCGGTCGTCGCACAGCGCATGCGTGGCGTGGTCTACAACATCAACCTCGACATCTCCGACGCGCTCATCGAAGCGAATCGGGAGTACCTGGACAAGCTCGTCACGGGCGGCGACGTGGTCGTCGAGGGCGAGAAGTTCGACCTGTACGGCCTCAATCCGATCGCCGACGACCTGCGCGAGGCGCGCGACGAGCTCGAGGACTCCGACGCGGACGAGGACCTCGTCGAACGCCTCGATCGCGCAATCGAATTCGCCGACGATGCCGGCGCGGCAATCGGCCTGGCTGACAACGCGCTGCAGGCAACCGCCGCCCCGATCCGCCTCGACGTGGAGCGCACCGAAGGCAAGAGCCCGCTGCTGACGGCGCAGGCGATGGGCTTCGCGCTCGCGGTATCCATAGCGTTCGTGTGCGTGGTGCTCGTCGGAGCATCGCTGGCAGCGGAAAAGGACGAAGCGGTGCTCGGCCGCCTGCTTCGTGGTCTCGCGTCCGCATGGCAGGTCGTCGCCGGCAAGCTGCTGCTCGGCGCGCTGCTCGCGGTGCTGTTCAGCTCCGGGCTGTTCGTGGCGTTCGCGATCCTCGAGTCGCAGGCGTGGACCCGGCTGCCGCTGCTGCTGGCTGCAGTGATCATGGTGAGCTTCGCGTGCTCCTCGATCGGTGCGCTCATCGCGGTGCTCGTGCGCGACGCGCGCACCGCCACGCTCGTGGGTATCCTGCTCATCCTGCCGCTCGCGCCGCTTGCGCTCGTGGGTGTCGACGGGCCCCTGCAGTGGCTCGAGAACATGCTCCCCGTGGCCCCCGCGCGCGACCTCTTCAATGCCGTGCTCTTCGATTCCGAGCCGTGGGACACGGTCCGCGATCGCGGCATCCAGCTCGCGCTCATCGCGCTCGTTCCGGGGATGCTTGCCACGCGACTGCTTCGACGTCTCGCCTGACGCACCGCGCCGCCCGCCTCGCGCGGACGGCCACCCGAGCGGCGCGTGACGGCCACGCCACGGCGCAGTGAGCGCCGGTCGAAGCCGGGGCAGCGACACGCAGGTGATGCGCCTGGATGCGTCCCCGATCCCTGCGACGACCCCTGCGCACGAGCTGCGCCGAGTTGACGTGCCCACGCGCGCGGCGTACGTGCGCGATGCCGGACAGGTGCATGCGGAGCTCGCTGCGCTGGTGAGCGCGCACCCGACGAACGCGCGGGTAGTCGACATCGGCGACAGCGCCCGCAAGGTGGCCGATCCGAACGGCGGCCACGACATCCACGCGCTGGTGCTCGGATCCCGTGCGGACGATTCGTCGGTGCCGCGCGTGCTGCTGACCGCCGGCGTGCATCCGCGCGAGACGGCGAACACGTCGATCCTGCTCGAGTGGGCGCGACGCACGCTCGAGGGCGCTGCAGCCGGGGACCCCGCCCGACGCGCGCTGCTCGACGAGCGGACGATCGTGCTCGTGCCGCTCGTGAATCCGGATACGCACCTGACGGTCGTGGACGGGCTCCAGCGGGGGCATCAGGCCTCGATCTGGCGACGCACGAATCACGGCGCCGCAGGCGGGGTCGATCTCAACCGCAACTTCGACAACCGCTGGGGCGCGGGTTCGACCACGGTCGGTCACCAGAACTATCGCGGGCCGCACGCAGCAAGCGAACCCGAGGTGCGCGCAGTCCAGGCATTCGCGCGCACGCTCGCTCCCGGCGGCGTGTACGACCTGCACTCCCCGGGTGGCGTGGTGCTCGTGCCCGCGGGGGGGCCCGACGCGCGCGCCGCGGCCGAGCTCGTGTCACGCGCGTCAGGATATGCGGTGGGCTTGAGCGACTCGCACTGGGACACGCCCGTCGGAGGCGGCACCGTCAAGGACTGGGCGCACGACCAGCTGGGCGCGACGTCGCTCACCATCGAGACCGGCGCCGTGCATCACCAGACGGACGCGCAGTACTCCGACTCGCTCGCGCGGATGCTTCCGTCCATCGATGCGCTGGTCGCGACGGTCGACGGTCGACACGCGCCACCGACGGCTGCGCGCGAGCTCGCAAACCCCGTGCCTGCGCGGCCGTTCGTGGCGACCGAACACCTGGACGGCGTGGTGGTGTCGACTGAGTGGCCGGCAGGCTCCAGGACGTTCGACTGACGTCAGGCCAGGTCGACGGTCAGGACCTCGGCGGCCTTGGTCGGATCGTCCGGGTCGGTGACGAGCGTGAACGAGGTCGCCGCCGCGGTTGGATCCAGTTCGCGGGTCAGCTCGAGCCCTTCGACCTTGCGGGCAGGACCGGTGAGCGGCCGGAGCGCCTGCACGGCGAAGTTCGCATCGAGGATGCCGACGACGGAACCCTTGATCGGCCCGTCGCCCGTGGCGTCGTTGCCTTCGGCGCTCGCGATGAACGCGATGCGACCGTCGGCGAGCGTGCGCGCATCGGCGAAGCCGAGCCGTTCGCCGCCGAGCATGCCCAGGTCCACGGTCGCCTGTCCGAGCACGACGTCGGCCGGTACGGCTGCCCCGGCGCGGAGGGCGGCGATCGTGCGTGCCGCGTCGAGCCGGAAGATCGTGTTGACGTCGGCGACCATTTTTCCGCGATGGAACAGCAGCAATTCAGCGCCCTGTGCACCCTGGCGCAATGCGAGCCCCTCGAAATTGGGCTGCAGCGGCAGTCGCTCGTCGAGCGCGGCGAACAGGGGCGCGAGGTCGGCGGCGATCGGCGCTCCGACCGTGTTGCCCGCGGCGTTCACCGACTGCACGAGCGCGCGGCCGCGGTTCCTGGCGGATCCGGATCCGAACGCGACGAGCAGCGAACCGCCGCCGGTCGCGTCGGGAATGCGCACGAGCGACTCGAGATCCGGCTTCTTCTTCTGCCTGGACAGGCCGGACAGCAGCGCTCCAGGCGTGGTGAGCTGGTCGAATCGCGCGAGCTCGCCGTATTCGTCGCTCACGACCCACGCGGCACCCCCGGCGGTCGCCAGCCCCGATGCAGCGCTCACGTGCATGCGCCCCGTTGCGTCGGGTGTACCAAGCGCGAGGTGACCCGACAGCGTCGGGTCGAGCGGTCGCGTGTCGACGAACGGCGCCGCGTTGCGCACCGGTGGCGTGATGGCGGGGGCTGTGGAGGGCAGCAGCTGCATGGTCGGGGGATTCTCTCCGTTTCAGATGCAGATCGCGTGAAGCCTGCGTGAGGCGGCCGCACTGCCACGTGGACGTGTCCGCCTGCGCCCTCGTCCCCCCGCAACCGTCTACAGTCTGCGCATGGCCTTTCCCGCGACACGCCTCCGACGCCTTCGCCGCACCGGCGCCCTCCGTGACCTCGTGCGCGAGACGCGCCTCGACGCCGCGGACCTCGTCCTGCCGATGTTCGTCGTGCACGGATCCGACATTCGACGCCCGATCGGCGCGATTCCCGGGCACGCCCACATGTCGATCGACGTGGCCGTCGCCGAAGCCGAACGCGCACAGGCGGCCGGTCTCGGCGGGATCCTGCTGTTCGGCCTGCCTGCCGCAAAGGACGAGACCGGAAGCGAGGCGTGGGACGACGAAGGCATCGTCCAGCTCGCGGTTCGCGCGATCAGGGAGCGCTGCCCCGAGCTCGTGGTGATCACCGACGTGTGCCTGTGCCAGTACACCTCACACGGCCACTGCGGCGTGCTCGACGAGGCCGGCGCCGTCGTCAACGACGAGACCCTGGAGCTGCTGTCTCGCATCGCCGTGAGCCACGCCTCCGCCGGCGCCGACGTCGTCGCTCCGAGCGACATGATGGACGGTCGCATCGCCACCATGCGCGGCGCGCTCGACGACGCCGGCCACAGCGACG
Organism: Gaiellales bacterium; assembly: GCA_038212015.1. GTDB lineage: Bacteria > Actinomycetota > Thermoleophilia > Gaiellales > SKUG01 > JAGQUL01. The sequence continues at coordinate 30,390 of JBBQUY010000008.1, forward strand.
TGGCGCTGCTGTCGTATTCCACGAAGTTCGCGAGCGCCTACTACGGCCCCTTTCGCGAGGCCGCCGAATCCACCCCCGGCAGGGGCGACCGACGCGCGTACCAGATGGATCCCGCCAATGGCACCGAAGCCGTGCGCGAGAGTCTGCTCGATGCCGATGAGGGCGCTGACATGCTCATGGTCAAGCCAGCGCTCGCGTACCTGGACGTCGTGCGCCGCATCAAGGACGAGACGAAGCTGCCGCTCGCGGTCTACAACGTCAGCGGCGAGTCCGCGATGGTGAAGGCCGCTGCCGAAAAGGGCTGGATCGACGAGCGCGCCGTGCAGCTCGAGACGCTCGTCGGCATGCGCCGCGCGGGTGCCGACATCATCATCAGCTACGCGTCGCTCGAGGCGGCGGCGTGGCTCGCGGAGGACGCCGCCGCGCGCTGACGTGCGCGTCAGGTGCGAACGTGGCGACCCAGTCGCTCACCAAGTCGCGCGACCCGCTCCAGCAGCTCCGGCCCGGCGTCGCGCCATTCCACCGTCAGGAATTCGAGCACGCCGCGGCACGAATCGCCGCGCCCGATCGGGACGAACAACCCGGAACGGAAGCCGAGCTGCTGCGCCGAGGACCGCCGGACATAGCCGGGATCCTCCGAGACGTCCGTGCTCCAGATCGGCTCGCCTGACTTCCAGGTCGAGCCGGGCAGGCCGACCCCACGCTCGAACGACGACGTCTCGGATTCGATCGCGAACGCACGTGACAGGTCGTTTGGGGTCCACCGCTCGTGCAGCGTGAGCGCGCCGCGGGAGCCCGGCAGCCATGCGAGCCCGAGCTGGTAGGACATCTCCTCGCCGATCGCCGCGAGCGCCTCCGAGAGCTCGAGCTTTCCGGGATCGTTCGCGCAGGCCCATGCCACCCGAGCGTCCGCGCGAAGCATGCGTTCGATGCGCCGGCGATGGGTGATGTCGTTGAGGAACGCGTGGAACCATGCGCGCCCGTCGCGTCGCGTCACGTTGATCGTGAGTTCGACCGGCACGATGCGCCCGAGGCGGTCGACGCCCTCGATCTCGATCGTCGTCCCGAGCACGGGCCCGACACCGGTATCGAGGTAGCTGCGAAGCCCGCGTTCATGCAGCTCGCGATAGCGCGGCGGGATGATCAGGTCCGAGAGCCGACTCCCGGTCGCTTCGACCGCATCGAAGCCGAACATCCGTTCAGCCGACGCATTCCATGCCCGCACGATGCCGGCATCGTCCATCACCACGAACGCCTCGTGCGACTGGCCGATGACCTCGTCGGGAGCCACCCCACCCCAGGAATCCATGTCTGCACTCACAGCCCGCACCGCTCCTTGATTGCTCGTCGCAGGATCTCGTCGTCGTTCGCCTGCATCCAGAGGGCTCGCGACGGAAGGTGCTCGCTCGTCTCCGGGTCGAGCAGCACGAACCTCGCGTCGAGCGCGGTCAGCACCCTGCGCTCTCCAGCCACGTCGAACGCCACTGCGTCGGTCTGTTCACGCCGAAACGGAAACGCGTCCACGCCGAAGACCTCGTCCCCGTCGGTGGTGGTCGCGAAGACGAACTTCGAGCTGATCGTGTTCCACATGACCGCAGTCTAAAGGAGGCTCACGGGAAGACTTCGAGCACGAGCCTGCGTTTGCCGAGCGGCTTGGCGAGGCGAACGACGACGCGGGTGAGGTTTGGGCAGTCTCGTACGCCGTAGTCTGGTCCGAGGATGCAGCCGGTCGTGTCGCCGGCCACCTGCTGGCTCGTCGCTGCGATTCGGACCTCGCGTCGGCCCTGCACGACACGAATCCGCGGCTTCTGCCACTTGATCTGCCCAGCGATCTCGCAGGCCTTCGTGGCTGGGTCGCCGTCGTCGAAGTACATCCAGCCGTTGTCCTCGGGACCGTACGCATCGATGCTGAGCGAGCCCTGCTGCTTGAACGACATGCCGTGGAACGTGCCGACGTCCTTGACCACCACGAACTGGCTCAGCCGTGGCCGCGTCGACCGCCAGCTCCCGTCGAGCCCCCACGTGCGTCGGGTGACGATTCGCGCGGTCGGGCGCACCAGATCGGCGCGCGACTCGTCGAGCGGTCCGATCTTCCGGATCGGGATCGGGCATGCGAGTGCGACCGCAGGCAGCAGCGCGGCCGCGAGCGCGCACGTGATCGTCACCGTCGCGAACAGCTGGGGGAATCGACGCGCCATCTGGCGAGGTATCGGCGCGGACGCAGGACCCCGTGAGCCATGGCGGCTCGTCCGCTGGGCGCTTACGTGCCGACCGGCACGCCGTTGGGCGCGACGACCCACCACAGGCCGCCGTGGATGTCGACGTTGTGGCACTTGATCTCGCCCGGCGCCTCGTGCTCGTAGAAGTAGAGCGGTCGACCTGCGTAGGTGACCTGCATCGAGCCGTCGTCACGGCGGATCGTTCCGAGCAGGTTGGCGCGTGCGCCCGAGCCGGCGGTCGGAGCGCTCTTGGTCAAGACGGGAGGCCAGGCGGTGACGCACTCTTCGTTGACGCAGTTGGACGTGTTGCGAGCGTCGGCCTCGAACGCGTAGACGACCTGCCCGTTGGCATCGAACAGCACCGTGCCGAACTCGGAGTCCTTCGCGACGATCTGCGCCGCCTGGGCCGCGACCCGCAGGCCGTCCTCGCCGCGCGGACGCATCGCAGCGGACGTGTTCGTCGAGCCCGACTCCGCCATCGCGTCGTCCTTGGACATCGCGTCGTCCTGGGCCATCGCGTCGTCCTGGGCCATGGCGTCGTCGGCCTGCGCTGCGCGCGTGTCGGGCGCGTCCTCTGACGACGTCTTCGCATCGTCGCCGCCGCACCCGGCCGCGACGAGCAGCGCTGCAGCGAAGATCGTCACCACCGACAGGAATTTTCGTGTTCGAATTCGCATGGTCGTGTCCTCCATTGGGATTCGTCACCCTCCTCCTAACCTACCGGCTGGAGGCCGGCTGTCCGCTGGCCTGCGATTCGGAGCCGTTTCGCGCCGCGCCAGGCGCCGCGCAGGCATAGGATCGTCCCCATGCATCAGGCCGCCGCGAATCCCACCACGCCCACGTTGACCACGGACCGATCGCAGGTGCTCTTCGAGCGCGCGACCCGCGTGACGCCCGGTGGCGTCAACTCACCCGTGCGCGCAATGCGCTCGGTCGGTCGCGACTTCCCGCTGTTTCTGACCCGCGGCGAGGGCTCGCGCGTGTGGGATGCCGACGGCAACGAGTTCGTCGACTGGGTGCAGAGCTGGGGCGCGCTGCCGCTCGGGCACGTCGATGCCGACGTGCGAGCCGCGATCGACGCGGTCGCCGCGCGCGGCACGTCGTTCGGTGCGCCGACGCCCGCCGAGGTCGAGCTCGCGGAGCTCGTGGTGGACGCGGTGCCGTGCGCCGAGCAGGTGCGCTTCTGCTCCTCCGGCACCGAGGCGACGATGAGCGCGCTGCGCCTGGCGCGCGCCGCCACCGGCCGCGACGCGATCATCACGTTCGCCGGCAACTACCACGGTCATGCCGACCCCTTCCTGGCGACCGGCGGATCGGGACTCGCGACGCTGTCGATTCCGGCGAGCCCCGGCGTGCCGGCGGCCACGGCCGAGCTGACGCTGCAGGCCACGTACGGCGACCTGGAGTCCGTGCGCGAGCTCGCCACGGCGTCCACCGACCAGGGCCGCCCGATCGCGGCGATCTTCCTGGAGCCCGTCGCGGCGAACATGGGCGTCGTCGATCCGGACGTGGAGTTCCTGCGCGGCCTGCGGGCGCTGTGCGACGAGATCGGCGCGCTGCTCGTGTTCGACGAGGTCATCACCGGCTTTCGAGTCGCATGGGGTGGTGCGCAGGAGCGCATCGGCGTGACCCCCGACCTTGCAACGTTCGGCAAGGTCATCGGCGGCGGGCTCCCGGTCGGGGCGTTCGTGGGCCGCCGCGACGTGATGGATCTGCTCGCCCCGGTCGGCCAGGTGTACCAGGCCGGCACGCTGAGCGGCAATCCGCTCGCGATGGCTGCCGGGCTCGCGCAGCTGCGAGCCCTGCGGGACCGCGACGCGTTCACCGTGCTGGACGAGCGCGGCGCACGGCTCGCCGCGACTCTGGAGCAGGCCGCCGCCGATGCCGGGGTGCACGCGGCCGTCGCCCGCGTCGGGTCGCTCGTCACGCTCTTTCACCTGCCCGACGACGCCGACCAGGCGCCCCGCAACTTCGCGGAGGCGCAGCGCCTCGACACGGCACGGTTCGCTCGCATGCACGCCGGCTGCCTCTCGCGCGGGCACCACCTGCCGGCATCGCAGTTCGAGGCCCTGTTTGCCTCGACAACGCACACCGACGAGATGATCGACTCGCTCGGTGCTGCGGTGCGCGACTCGCTCGCCGACGCGGGGTCGGAGGCATGAGCGACGAGCATGAGCCCCACTGGAGCGAACAGGTCGATCACGGTGACCGCCCCTCGGTGGTCGAGCGCGCCGCGCAGCTGGAGGCGATGCCGGCGCTCGGCGTCGTCGCGCAACGTCTGGCCGACGTGTCGCCCGCATGGGCCGCGGTGACGATCAACCCGGCGACCGCTCCACCCGGCGCTCCTGACGGCATCTCCCGCGACCGTGCGATCGGCGTGGAATCGATCCGCGAGGGATGGTTGCTGCACCGCACCGCGTCACGCCTCGCGGCGGGCGCGACCCCGGACCTTGCGCTGCTCATCGGTGACTGGTGCTACGCCGCGGGCCTGTGCGACATCGCCGATCACGGTTCGCTCGACGATGTCGAACGTCTCGCGGGGCTCGTCGCGGACGTCTCCGCGCGCTGTGACGAGCCGATCGATGCGCTCGAGCCTCGCTGGGTCGAGACCATCGAGGCCATGCATCATGCGTGAGCCCCGCACCCCACTCGACCTTCGTGACTTCATCGCGCGCCTTCGCGCCGCGGGCGAGCTGCACGAGATCACCGCGCGCGTGAGCTCGAATCTGGAGATCACCGAGATCACCGACCGCGTCAGCAAGGAACGCGGCCCCGCACTGCTGTTCTCCAACGTCGAAGGCTCGACGCTTCCGGTGATCACGAACCAATTCGGGTCGGATCGTCGGCTCGCGATCGCGTTCGGCGTGGAGCGCATCGACGACGTGGCCGATCGCATCACGGCGATGCTCAAGCTCACGAAGCCGCCGAAGGGTCTGCGTGCGAAGCTCGCGACCGCGCGCACGCTGGGGAAGGTCGCCCGCAGCACGCCCCCGAAGCTCGTGAAGGCGAAGGACGCACCGTGCCAGCAGGTGGTCAAGACGGGCGACCAGGTCGACCTGGACTTCCTGCCGATCCTGACGTGCTGGCCCGAGGACGGCGGCCGCTACGTGACGCTGCCGCTCGTGTTCACCAAGGACCGCGAGGGCAACCGCAACTGCGGCATGTACCGCGTCCAGCAGTACGACCGCAACACGTGCGGAATGCACTGGCAGATCCACAAGGATGCTGCCGACGACTGGCGCCACATGCCGCCGAACGGGCGGCTCGAGGTCGCGGTGGCGATCGGCACCGATCCGATCGTCACGTACTCGGCGAGCTGTCCGCTGCCCAAGGACATCGACGAGATGGTCTTCTCGGGCTTCGCGCGCGAGCGTCGCGTCGAGATGGTGCAGTGCAGGACCGTGGACCTGCAGGTGCCCGCCAACGCGGAGGTCGTGCTCGAGGGCTACATCGAGCAGGGCGAGCTGCGCACGGAGGGGCCGTTCGGCGACCACACCGGCTACTACTCGCTCGCCGACGAGTACCCCGTCTTTCACGTGACCGGGCTGACGCATCGCGCGGACCCGATCTGGTCGGCGACGATCGTGGGCGTGCCCGACCACGAGGACAAGTGGATGGGCAAGGCCACCGAGCGGATCTTCCTGCCGCTGCTGCAGATGGTGCAGCACGAGGTCGTCGACTACGACCTGCCGAGCGAAGGTGTCTTCCACGGCTGCTGCATCGTCTCGATCACCAAGAAGTTCCCCGCGCACGCGAACAAGGCGATGCACGCGATCTGGGGCACGGCGCTGCTGAGCCTCACCAAGACGGTGATCGTCGTAGATGCCGACGTTGACGTGCACGACTACGCCGCAGTCGCCGCGCGCGTGCGCGAGACGTGGGACCCCGCACGCGACAGCGTCTACTCCACGGGCCCGATCGACGTGCTCGACCACGCCCCCACGCACATGGGAATGGGCGGCAAGCTCGGCATCGACGCGACCCGCAAGTGGGCGAGCGAAGCACGCGATCCCGAAGCCGAGCAGCACACGGCGCGCGAGACGAGCGTCGACGCTGCCGCGTTCGCGGAGCTCGTGCGCGACGCGGGCGGCACCAACCACCGCGTGCTCGCCGACGCCGGCCTGGCGATCGTGTCGGTCGACAAGGACCGTGGCGGGCGCGGGCGCGACCTGCTCGAGCAGCTTGCCGCGCACGAGGCGTCGCGCGGCCTGAAGCTCGTGCTGGCCGTGGACTCCAGCGTGGATGTCGACGACCTCGGCGCCGTCGCGTTCCGCGCGTTCGGCAACACCGACCCCGTGCGCGATGCGGTGCGTCCTGCCGCCACCGGTCGTCCGCTCGGCATCGACGCCACCACCAAGCACGCCGACGAGGGCTACACGCGTGACTGGCCGGCTGACATCGTGATGACCGAGCAGGTCAAGCAGCTCGTCGACGATCGCTGGAGCGAGTACGGCATTCCAACCCCCGGCGCTCGCACCACCCCGAACCGTGGCCTCGCCGAGGGCGAGCGGCGCATCGGCGCGAACGATCGCGCACGCGGCGCGCAGGGCGCCGGCAACGCCGAGATGGCACGCGACGGCGTCGCCACTGCAGGGCGCACGAGCTGATGCGACTGACACCGACCACGACGCGGCACGCACCCGGCAACGATCCCTGGATGGAGCGCGTGAGCATGAGCCGATCGGTTTCGCCGTTCGTCGGGTGGGTCGAGCGTCACACCGCCGCCGACCTCGTGCCCGACGACCCGACGCCAGGCGTGTATCCGCTCACGTACGAGTTCGCGCGCCTCGAGCGTTCGCACCCGAGGGCGCCGTGGAGCGGCGAGCTGCGCACGATCGAGGTTGGCGACCACGCCTGGACATTCCCGACGCGCAGCGCTCCCGCCGAGGCGTGGGCCGTGCTGCAGGCCGCGGATTCGATCAGCGCGAGCGTGGCATCGTCGCATCGGCGATGAGCTTGGTGCGCTCGTCACCGCCGGTGTCGGCGTTGTAGGCGCCGATGTCGATGTAGCCGGCGATCGCGCCGACCGACAATGCTGCGACGCCGCCCACGATCTTGGCGACCGTGGAGGCCGTCGACCCGCCACGCATGACGCCATGGCCGATCGCGATCGAGCCGGCAGCGGCCGCTGACAGCGCGATGCCGATCCCGAAGCCTGGCGCATCGCTCGAGAGTCGGTGCGGCCAGTCGATGAAGCCGTGGGGACTCGTATGCACGTCGGTGAAGCCCTCGTGCGACGGATTGAGCCATTCCGGGGCCGGCTCCGCGGCGAGGAACTGCTCGAATTCGCGATGGTCCTGGGGCGTGTCGAGCTTCCCGTCCGGGAAGCGCTCCTGCAACTTCGCGTTCCACGTATCGAATTCCGCCCGTGCGTCCGCCGTCTGCTGCCGAACCTTCGCGGCATCTCCTTCGAATGCACCGTGCATCGCACGGATTGCCATCCCTGCGCCGACCGTTCCGAGCGCGCCCGCGCCCACGGCCATACCAATCCTCATGCCTACGTTCATTGGTCCGCTCCCGTCCTGCGTCGCCCGTTCGACGCGTGTCCCTGCCGATATGTCGAGCGTCGAATCGCACCGGGCTCGGGGCGGCCGCGACATGGCCGGTTTGCACGCACGAACGAGCGCGACACGACCGCTCGATCCGTCGACACCCTGACGAGGGGATTCGAGGGGAATTTCGATGACGATGCTCGGCCCAGTGCCGCCGGCAGGATCTGCAGCCATGCACGCCGTCACCGGCGGTGGTGGCGCGCGTCCGGCGCTGCTCGCGCTCGGTGCGGTACTGGCGCTCGGCGGCGCGGCGTTCCTCGGATACCAGGCATTCGGTCGCGGTGAACCGCCCGCTGCGACGCAGGGCGCACACGAGCTCGATCGCGTGCTCCCCACGGCGCCACCGCGCCGCACCGATCCGATCAGCACGGTGCCCGGCGGCGACCACCTGCAGCTGTCCAGGACCGGGCCGCGAGCCGCGACGTCTGCGACCGATCCCGCTGCCTTCCAGCAGCTGCTGAGCTCGGACGGCCCGGGATGGGCCGCCGCAGACGGCACGATCAGCATCCCGCTTGCCGACGGGAAGACCCTCTGGCTGTTCGGCGACACGCTCGTGAATCTGCCCGGCGCGGACGGCTCGCTTCGGCGCAACGCCGACTTCGTGCGCAACAGCGCGATCCTGCACGACGGGGCGACGGCCACCACGCTTCTGACGGGTACGACGCAGGACGCCGGCGATTTCCTCACCCCCGCCGATCCTGGCGAGTGGTACTGGCCCGGGCACGGCATCGTCGAAGGCGACGAGCTCATCGTATTCATGGGGCGTGTTCGAACGACCGCCGAGGGCGCGCCGGGCTGGAATTTCGAGGGCGTCGGTTCCGACATGCTGCGCCTGAACCTGCGCGACCTGTCGGTCACCGAGCGCATCGCGATGCCGGGCGGTCGCGGCACCGACTGGGGCAGCGCCGTCATCGAGCACGACGGCCACACCTACGTCTATGGCTTCAAGGGATACGAAGACGATCCGTACCGCCGTGAATCGATCGTCGCCCGCGCGAAGTCCGGACACCTCGGAGACGGCGACTTCGAGTACTGGGACGGTCGCGGCTGGACGAGTGACGCGTCGAAGGTCGCGCCGGTCACCGATGGCGTCTCCAACTCCTACTCGGTCGTTCGAACGCCCGGCGGGAAGTTCGCGATGGTGTCGCAGGAGCTGTTCTTCGGCACCGGCTTGTGCGTGCGCACCGCGGACGCGCCGCAGGGCCCCTGGAGCGCGTGGCGCATGATCGACCCAGGTCCGGACAAGCTGCCGAACGGGATCTCATACAACGCCCAGGTGCACCCGACCTTCACGGACGACGGCTCGCTGCTGGCGAGCTGGAACATGAACCGTGACGACGGCCAGCTGCCAGGTCCAGGCGAACTCGACGGCTACCGCCCGGTGTTCAAGGCGATCGACGCGGACCTGCTGGATCGGTAGCCCATGAAGAGCAGCGGCGACCCGAGTTCCTCGGATCGCCGCGCAGGTCGTTCGCCAACTCGCACGCTCATCGTAGCGAATGGATTGACCGTGGACGCGACCGGATTCGAACCGGCGGCTGCGAGTTGGCGAACCACGCTGTATTACCGCTACACCACGCGCCCCGTGTCCGACCGACGTCGCCACGCCGGCTGAGATCCATGTTGACGAGCCATTCGTCACGCAATGCGCGCGCATCGTGTCGGATGTGTACCGCCTTCGTCGCGATTCCGTGCGGCCTCCCAAGGCCGCGCTGCCCACAGGTCGCTGCACCCTGCATCCGGAGGGTGCTACACTGCTCCCTGCTTCACGGATGGTCGCTTGGATCGTCCACGCAGCCCCCGCGCGCGTAGTTCAGGGGATAGAACGTCGGCTTGCGGAGCCGAAGGTCGGAGGTTCGATTCCTCCCGCGCGCACTGCTCGATATCGGGTCACACCGAGATCGGGCTTGTGAGGAGGAGGCGTTCACGCGCCAGATCCCTCACTGGAAGGTCCGGTCTCGCCACCGGGCCTTTCGCCTTTTCTGGGATCAATGCAACTAGGTCTCGCGCGCGCCGTAGGAGCGAGCACGCTCGTCCCAGGTGAAGGGGCGCTTGCGCGGCGTGCGCGTGCGGCGAGCGTCAGATTCCGCCCGTGTGACCGTCTCGGCGTCTGCCTCCGCCTCGGCGATGAGCCGATCGAGCTCGGCGCTGATGCGGTCACACCGCTCGCGGATGGATGTGGAAATCGCCTTCACATCCCTACTATCGCCCCGGAACTGACGGATATTCGCCCGAGAAACGCAGCGAAGATGAGAATCTCGCAGGAGCTCGCGGGTTTCGCGAAGTACGACGTTGAACCACGGCCACGGTTTCGTTGCGCGCGCGAGTGACGACGCCTCCGCCCCGGCCGATTCCCAGATAGGGACGACGACGGGGGACCGAGATGACCATCATGCCTGCGACGCGGCGCGCCGACGATCGCCGCGAGCTGCTGCCACGCATCGTGGGGCTTGCAGCAGGCACGGTGACAGCAGTGCGCGCGACGGGTCCGTCGCTCATGCCGCGCAGCCGCCTCGATACCGCGCTCGTGGCGGCGGGTTCGTTCCTGCTGGCCGGCGCCGCCGCATGGGGCACGACGGCCGCCGCGCAGTGGGCGGTACGCGGGTTGCACGGCGAGGGCTGGATGGACGACCAGAGCCGGCGCACGGCGATCCGCGTGGGAGTCGGTACCGCGGTGGCGGGCGCGTCGCTCATCGCGCTGCGCAGGTGGGGAACGTCGGCCGTCGCGAAGGCGGCGCCGGAAGCGGCAGCCGTCACCGGCGTGGCTCCTGGCTCGCTCGACGCAGCTGGTCGGCGCTTCGTGGAGGGCGTCACGCCCGGCCTCGACCAGGACCCGATCCGCATCTTCGGCTCGCTTGGTTCGGGACGCACGATCCAGGACCGCGTTGCGGCCGTGCTCGCCGAGCTCGACTCGACCGGCGCATGGAATCGCGAGCATCTGGTCGTCGCATCGCCGACGGGTTCGGGGTTCGTGGAGCCGGTGCTGCTCGAGTCCGTCGAGCGCATGACGCGCGGCAGCGTCGCGACGATGACGGTCCAGTCCAACAACCTGCCGTCCGCGCTGTCGGTGCCGAAGATCCCGGCGGCGGCGAGCTCGCACCGCGCGCTGCTTGAGGCGGTCGCGTCCGAACGGCAGCTGCGCTTTCCGGGCGGCGGCGGACCGAAGCTGCACGTGGTCGGCGTCAGCCATGGCGCATGGTCGAGCTCCGACGTGCTCGTCAGCGACCCTGCCGCTGCTCGCGCCGCACTCGGCGTCGACAGCGGGCTGTACGTCGGTATGCCCGGGCTCGCGAAGTGGGACAAGGTCGGCACGCCGTCGAGGGTCGCGAACATCACCACGTTCAGCAACTCCGACGACCCGGTCAACCGCTTCTCGCTGTCGCTGCTGTGGAAGCGGCCCGACTGGCTCGGGCGCGACGTCGCCGCGCGTCCTGCCGGCATCTCGCACGCGCAGCGCTTCACGCCGATCTCGACGTTCGTGCAGACGGCCGTCGACCTCAAGAACGCGACGGCGGCCGCCCCGCCCACCGGTGCATTCGTGCGCCGCGGCCATGAGTATCGGGCGCAGATCCCGACGCTCGTTCGCGAGGCGCTCGACTTGCCTGCGGTAGACGACGCGACGTTCGCGGCGATCGAAGATGCGATTCGTGCTTCCAACGTCGTTCGCGCTGCGTAACTCAGCGACGCAGGCCGCGAGGTCCGGCAACACTTCGAAAAACGACTCAACGTCGCGGGCGATTGTGTCGTCCCGAGTCGCGGACTCATGCCAGCCCGTCCACCCCGGGTCTTTCGTGCCGGCGATCGGCATCGACCAACGCCGCCGCAATTATTCGATATGGTCAGAGGCATCGAACTTGGAGCACCGGTGGAATCTCGGTTTTTCGAACTTGCCTACGACATGCTGCTCACCACGTCGATGGACGGCCGCTATCAGCACGTGAACGCCGCATGGACACGGGTTCTGGGCTGGTCTGCCGATGACCTGATCGGGCGTACGTACACCGACTTCATGCATCCCGAGGATCTCGATCGGTCTGCTGATTTCCTTGCGCGCCAAGGAGACGGATCGGGCAACAACCAGTCGGAGCTTCGACTGCGCATGCGCAGTCGCGACGGTTCCTACCGAGTGATCGACTGGCGGTGTGCGTTCGACCTCGATGCGGGCCTCGTCCATGCTGCCGGTCGCGACGTCACCGACGAGACCCGCATGCGGGACGAGATCGTCGCTCGCGAGGCGGTGCTCCGGAATCTGGTCGCGCACCAGTCGGAGACGCGGGAGAAGGAACACACCCGGGTCTCCGGCGATCTGCACGACAGCGCCGTCCAGCACTGCGTCGCGGCGCTCATGTTCCTGGACGGGGTTGCCCGCGAGGCGGATGACTCGCAGCTGCCCGCGGTCATGCGTGCGACCGAACAGGTCAACGAGTGCCTGTCGGCGATTCGCCGCGTCATGGGTGGACTGGATGCCGACGACGACACGCGCAGCATGCTTGACGATCGCCTGCGCACGATCGCAGCAGCGGTCGCACGACAGTTTCAGGCCGCGATCGACGTCCAGCTGAACGTGCCGAAGGACATTTCGAGCGACCTCGCAAGCGTCGCATGCCGCGTCGCGCGGGAGGGATTGGTCAACGCCTGCAAGCACGCCGCCCCGGGGCCCGTGAACCTGACCGCCGAGGAGGACGACGGATTGCTGCGGATCCGCGTCACCGACGCTGGAGCCGGCACGTCCCCCTCCCGCTTGGGTGCCGGCACCGGCCGCGGACTTCTGATCCTCGACGCGCGTGTCGGCTCACACGGCGGCGACCTGCAGCTGGAAGTCGGTGAATCCCGTTCGAGCCTGGTCGCCAACCTGCCGCTGCACGGGCCCGCGTCCACCTCTGGGCGGATGACGGGGTGAGCGAGCTCACCACGTGCGCAATCGTCGACGACCACGAGGTGGTTCGATCCGGCATGCGTGATCGGCTCGCACAGGTTGCGTGGCTGGACCTGATCGGCGAGGCGGCGACGGCAGCCGAAGCGCTTGCATTGCTGGATCGGCATCGGCCGACGCTCGTGCTCATGGACGTGCGGCTTCCCGACGGCGATGGCCTCGACGTGGCACGACGCGCACGCGAGGCGGGGATCGAGTCACGGGTGGTGCTCTATTCGGGCAACGCCACCACGGCACAGGCTGAACAGGCACTCGAGTCCGGCGTGGCTGGATTCGTCCTCAAGGACTCGCCGATGTCGATGGTGGTCGAGGCGCTCGCCTCGGCGCGGGATGGGCGCCCGTTCCTTGACCCGATGGTTGCTGCCGACCTGATGTCTTCGCCGACGTCGCGGGGCCTCTCGCCGCGCGAGCTGCAGATCCTCAAGCTCGTGGCCGACGGTGGTCAGAACGCCGCGATCGCGTTCGAACTCGGCATCTCTGCCGAGACCGTCAAGGCGCACGTATCGAACATCCTCGTCAAGCTGGACGCCGACGGCCGTACGCACGCCGTCGCGACAGCGCTCCGCGAAGGCATCATCGATTGACCTTTGCGCTCACGTCGCCGCGAACGGACGACGGCGCCACGACCTCACCCGGCGAGTCATCCGCGCATCGAGCGTCGGGAGCGACTGCTCGATCCATGCAGCAAGCGGGTCAAGCTGGACCGTTCCGGCGTCAGGCGGCAGCGGCATGCGGACCGGCGGCGCGGACGGCAGCAGCACGCGCCGAGCGGACTGGGCGACGGCGGTGAAAGCCTCGAGCTGGCGACGGTCAAAGGTCTGCGGCTTCGCACCCATCACGCACAGCGCACCCAGCACCTCGCCGTCTCCAGTCCGGATCGGGTACCCGCAATAGGTACGGATTCCGTGTTCGGCCACGACAGCGGGGTGGTTCGCGAAGAACGGATCGCGATGCGCGTCGCTGATCACCAGGAGCTGTCCTGCCGCCACGACGTGTGTGCAGAACGTTTCCTCCCGAGCCACGGTGATGCGCTTCATGCCGTAAGCCGCGACCATCTCCTGTCGGTCATGCAGCACCACGGTGATTGCGGCGAGTTCGGTGCCCATGACGTCGGCCGCCTCTGCGACGAGCGACTCGAGTGCCGGGGCGGCGCGGTGGAGCGCCCCCGAACGCAGGACGCTGGCGACGCGCATCGCGTCCGTTGGCTGAATGGCGTCGGTGCGAGCAGCGACGATGCAGCTGGGGACATACCTGGTCATGCGTGACTTCCTACTGTCTGGGTGACGTAGGAGATGTATCGGCTGGCGGCATCGCTGCACGCTTCCCCGTGCGGGGAGTCCACCCTGCCCCACGCCATGTATGGAGCCCGGCAGGGCTGGGTAGCCCACCTGCATGTACAGCCATCGACATCTGCCGTTTCTGGGCCTGCTCGTCCTCGCGAGCTTCGTGGCCATGGTCGCAGGCGTCGGCGACGTTTCCGATCGCTCGGCCGGTGGCGCTTCGGGCCTGACAGCGCAGGCATCGAGCCAGTCAGACGCTCCCCCGGTGCGACCCGGTCGGCGCGACCCGTGACCTGACGATCAGCGGCGCGGCTTCGGGCTCGGTCGCTTGGCAGCCGCAGCGCGTTTGGTCGAAGCCGTACCCTTGCTCGCCGTCGCACCCTGCGATGCGGACACGCCGCTCGCGCTCGACGTTCGCCCGTCGATGCCTTCCTGGAACACGTGCTGCGGCACCTTCACGTTGTGCACCGCGAGCTTGCCGAGGAAGGCCGGGATCACGCCGGTCGGGCGCAGCGCGCCACGGAGCGAGCCAACCTCGTCGTCGTTCTCCTCGCGGGGCTTGGCAAGGTAGATGTCCTGGAGCGTGACGACACCGCTTTCCATGCCGCTCACCTCCGTGATGGCGATGATGCGGCGCGTGCCGTCGACCATGCGCTCGAGCTGCACGATCAGGTCGAACGCGTTTGCGATCTGCTCGCGGATCGCGCGCGCCGGCAGCTCGATGCCGCTGGTGAGCACGAGCGTCTCCAGTCGCGAAAGCGCGTCGCGCGGCGTGTTCGCGTGGATCGTCGTCATGCACCCGTCGTGGCCGGTGTTCATCGCCTGGAGCATGTCGACGGCTTCCGAGCCACGACACTCGCCGACGATGATGCGGTCCGGGCGCATGCGCAGGCTGTTCTTGAGCAGGTCACGAATGGAGACCTGGCCGGCGCCCTCGGAGTTCGCCGGTCGCGACTCCATCGGCAGCACGTGTCGCTGCATCAGCTGCAGCTCGGCGGAGTCCTCGATCGTCACGATCCGCTCGTTTTCGGGAATCGATGCGCTCATGACGTTGAGCGTGGTGGTCTTGCCGGTGCCCGTGCCGCCGGAGATGAGGATGTTCGCACCACCGGCGACCGCGAGTTCGAGGAAACGGGCCGACTTGGGTGTGAGCGTGCCCTTTTCGATGAGCGCCTGCGCGCTGAGCGGCATGTCGCGGAAGCGGCGGATGGTCAGGTACGAGCCACGCAGCGCAAGCGGCGGGATCACTGCGTTGACGCGGCTGCCGTCGGGCAGGCGCGCGTCGACCATCGGGCTCGATTCGTCGATGCGTCGCCCGACCGCCGACACGATGCGCTCGATGATGCGGCGCAGGTGCTCCTCGTCGTCGAAGCGCAGCGTGGTGGGCATGACGACGCCCGCGCGCTCGACCCAGATGTCGTCGAAGCCGTTGACCATGATCTCGCTGATCGTGGCATCCAGAAACAGCGGCTGGATCGGTCCGAGTCCGAGCAGTTCGTCGCTCAGGCGGCCGAGCAGCTGCTCGCGCTCCAGCCGCGACAGCGGGGTGTCACACGCGTCGACGGCCTTCTCCGACATCTCGCGGACGGCAGCCAGCAGCTCAGGATCGTCGACCGTTCCGCCGACGACGAGGCGCTCGCTGGCGACCTGCTCGGCGATCACGGCCAGCAGCGAGACCCGCAGCTCGGCGAGATGTCCGGGAAGCTCCGCGGAATCAATGGTCAGGACCGGAGCCTCCTGCGGCGTGTCCTGGCCGATCGCGCCGGCGGCGGCCATCGTGTCCAATCGATCTCGGAGCGCGTCATGCGTAGTCATGGGGCGTCGTCCCTTCAAGGTTCTCGTTCCTCCACCGTGCGGTAATTGTCGAAATCTGCAAAGCGTTTCGAGACCCAAATGACGTCGTACTGACGTGAAATGGGCCATTTGGCACCTGTGAAAGTGCACCTTGTGGCCGCTTTCACGAAGGGGTGATTCCCGCGCAATCCGGGGATATTCCAAATCGGTACGAGCATCGAGCAAGTTTTTGCAGGCTGAAGAAGACGGGCCCGCCCCGCGTGATGCGGGACGGGCCACGTCAGACCTTACCGTGCGTGCGGTGCGTCAGTCGCGGACGATGACGCGACGTCGACGGCGGGCGCCGTGCAGGACGCTGCCCGCGCCGATCGCGCCGAGGCCGATCAGCAGCAGCGCGCCGAGCTCGAGGCCTGTGAACGGGAGTGCATCCGCATCGTCGATCGCTGCCAGTCCGGCGGGCTCTTCGGCAGCGCCTTCGGCTGCCTCGACCTCCGCGTCAGCCTCGATTGGATCCGCAGCGGCCTCGGCGGGCTCGTCGCCGCCCGCGGTGGCGTCCGGGCCGGGCGTCGGTGCGGGTGAGTCGGCAGCGCCCAGGACCGCCGGCATCGGGCAGGTGCCCGCCGCGAGCATCGCGGTGCCGTCGAACGTCAGCGTTGCCGGGCCGCTCGCCAGGTTCACGGTGCGCGTGAACGTGCCGAGGTTCTTGCCCGCGTAGCTGGCGGTCTGTGCGATCCACGCGTTGGTGACGTGGTCGTAGGTGTAGCCGGTCGTGTACGTGAACGCCGGGATGACGTCGTTGGCGTCAGCGTCGTGGCCGGTTGCCCCGATCACGCCGGTGTGGCCGGTCGAGACGTTCGAGTAGTAGTCGACACCGTCGAGGTCGTACGCATGGCACATGGTCACCGTGACCGGATCGATGTCCGGGCGCGCCGGCAGCGACGGAACCTGGCAGTTCGTCGCCAGCATCTGCGTGCCGTCGAGCGTTCGCATCACCGAACCGATGAGCGGCAGGTTCATCGTGCGGGTGAACGAGCCGAGGTTCTGGCCGGCATGGCTCCGCGTGACCGCGTTCCAGGCATTCGCGACCGGGTCGAACGTGTAGCCGGTCGTGTACGTGAATGCCGGGATGATGTCGTCCGCGTCACTGCCGTGCGTGCCGGCACCGATCACGTCGTCACTCGTTCCCACGAAGCGCACGTACGTGTCGAACCCAGCGAGCGTCGTGGCGTGGCACAGCGTCACCGGAGTGGCCGTGATCCGCGGCTTCGAGGCGGGCAGGTCGATCTCGCATGTGTTGCTCGCCAGCGCGTCGGCGCCGTCGATGGTCCACTGGATCGTGCCCACGTCCGGCAGGGTCATCGACCGCGTGAACGTGCCGAGGTTCTGGCCCGGGTAGTCGCGCGGCGTTGCGTAGACCGGAACCCAGTCGTACACGGCGGGATCGGTGTCGAAGACGTAGTCGACGATGACGTCGTCGATCGATCCGATGATGTCGTTGGAATCCAGGCCGTGCCCTGCTGCGACGTTGCCGCCGACGATCGTCCAGTCCTGACGGACGTACGTGTCGAACCCGGCGAGCGTGGTGGCATGGCAGACCGAGACGACCCTGTCAGCCACAAGCGGCTTGGTCGGCGGATCGGCGGGACCACAGTCAGCCGCGGTTGCGGTCTTGGTCGCGAGCTTCGCGCCGATTGCAGCGCCATCGATCGTGAGTATCCGGTCGCCGGTGCGCGGGAAGTGCACGGTTCGCTGGAACGTGCGCAGGTTCTTGCCCGCGTACGTGGCCAAGTCCTCGACCCAGGCGCCGTTCGGGCCGACCGTCGGATCCCACTCCCAGCCGACGACGTACTCGAACGACGGGATGATGTCGAACTGGTGGCCATCGTGACCGTTGTTGAGGATCGCGTCGTCGTCAACGGTGATCAGGTTGTAGAAATCGCTGCCCGAACCGTTGTTGGCATGGCAGATCTGAACCGGGACGCGACGGATGGTCGCGGGCTCTGCAGGCACGGTCGGGGTTCCACAACCGGTATCAAGCAGCGTGGCGCCGACAAGGTTGAAGGTCAGCGCGCCGACCACCGGGAACGTGATGGTCGTGGAGATGGCCCCGAGATTGCGGTCACCCACCGAGGCGTACTGCTTGTCCCAAGTCTTGTCGGTTGCATTCCACGTGTATCCGGTGTGGTACCGGAAGCCTCGGAAGATGTCGTCGACATCGGGATCATGGTTGCCTGCACCCAGCAGAGTGCCGCCGCTGATCACCCACGAGACGCTCGAGAACGTGCCGTCGCCATTCTTGTGGCAGACCGGGACCGCGATCGGATCGAGCGCGGTCGGCTCGACCGGGCGGCAGTCGAGTGGAGCACCGGCTGCCGCGAAGTCGACGAGCGGCGGCGTGCAGACAGGCTGCCCACCGGGATCGATCTGCGTCGGAACGACGCAGCCGTTCGCGAGGATGGCTTCACCGGTCGACCCGGCGACTGCGCCGAGACCACGCCCGGCGATGGTTCCAACGACATCGATGACACCGTCCTTGTCAGTGTCAGCTCCGTAGGTGAAGCCCTTGAAGATGTCGGTTACCGTGACGCCGTTCCAGGTCTTGGTGTGCGACCCGTGATCGTTGTCGCCCTGCCCATTGCCCGAATCGATGATCGACGCGATGTCAATGTTGTTGGCGGTGAACTTTCCGACATCGCCAGTTGCGTGACAGATGTCGATCTTGTGGTCGACGAGCACGTAGTTCGGAGCGGTACCCGAGATGATGCAGAACTTCGCACCGTTGCCACAGAAGTTCCTGGCCTGCTTGGCCGCCTCGGCGATGTCACAGTCGGCCTGATCGATCTTGTCGTCGCGGTTCTCGTCTTTCTTCTGGACGGAGTCATCCTGACAAGTGAAATCGACGAGCGTGTGGCTGCCCGCCGCCTGGATCGACTGCGGCTGCTGCACTTCCTGCACAACCTGCTTCTGGACCGAGTTGTCAACGATGACGACCGGCTCGACGACCGGCTCGACCTTGGCCACCTCAACGGGCACGGGCGTCTTCTCGACCGGCACGGGCGTCTTTTCGACGACCGGTTCCGGCACGACGATCTTCTCCTCGACGATCGGAGCGGGGTCCGGCTTGGGCGCGAGCTCGACGACGGGGGCCGGCTGCGCGGGAACCAGGATCACGACTTCGCTGGTCGGCTGCTGCGGCTCGACGACGAGCTCGTCAGCGGTCGCGTTGGCGACGGAGATGAACGTCGCGAATGCGAGCGTCAACAAGGTGATGAGTGCGCGACGAGCACGAGCGGCACGAGCGGAACGTCGGGCGGCAGCCGCGTCCTTGCGGGTGAGGCGAAGCATTGATGGGCCTTCCTTGGCGATGTGGGAGACGGACGCAGGCGCACCCGTACCGGTCCACAGTCCGCTGCTGTCACAAAAGTGTCAAGCGTTTCGTGGGCGGCCCGAGAACGTACCACGAAAGATGGGCCACATGGCGCACTTCGCCCGAAAAAATCCCTGCTGATTTAGGAATTCGGAGGATCGCCGACGCGGCCGGCGACGGGGCCGTCCTGCGGTGACACGGTGCCGGTGTCAGTCGCCGTGTCTCGTCGCCAGGGCGGGTCGGTCGCCCAATCCGGCGATGCCGACTCGAACAATGTCGCCTCGCGCACGACCACGCTGTTGGCGACCAGGTCGTGCCAGGTCTGGCGTCGCGGCTGGTCGAGCATCCACAGAAACCCCATCCCGAGCGGCGGAAACGATAGCCCCAGCTGTGCCATCAGCCGCACGAACGCGTGCACCACGCCGAGGCGCTCGCCGTTCTCGCGCACGACCCGAAGTCCGGCCAGGCGATGGCCGATCGTGCCGCCCTCCACGACGAGGCCGACGTGGTGCAGCAGGTACCAGAACGCGAACGGCGTCCAGATGTCACCGCCGTTGGTGACGAGCTGCATCGTGCCGAGCACGATCAGGTCGACGATCAGCGAGAGCGTGAACGCCCACAGTCGCCGGCCGAACGAGGCGTAGTGAATCACCCGAACTCCGCCCGATACTCCAGGCTCGCGAAGCCGCTGCCGAGACGACGTGAACCGGGAGCGCCGGCCAGCTCCCGCACCGACTCGGAATCACCGCGCAGCACGCCGCCGACGGCGCGGGCGGTGGCGAGCGTGTCGAGCGTCGGCTGCGCGCTCGCGCCGAGCGACTCGAAGAAACCGTACGAGCGCGAGTACGTGATGACTTCCAGGTCCTCGCCGTCGTCGTCGCCACCGATGAGCTTGGCCATCTCGTCGTAGGCGGTGCGGCGCAGGCCGAGCGTGTCGACCAGGCCGAGCTCTTCCGCCTGCTTGCCGGTGTAGATGCGACCGTCGGCGAGCTTTCGGACCTCGGCTTCGTCGAGATCACGGCCGTCTGCCACGACATCCACGAACGATTCGTAGGCCTCGTTGATGATCGTCTGGAACAGCGCGCGCTCCCCCGGCGTGACGTCGCGCAGGGGGTTGCCGATGTCCTTGAACTTGCCGCTCTTGATGGTGACTGCCTCGACGCCGACCTTGTCGGCGAGCTCCTGCGCAACGTAATACTCGAGGATCACGCCGATCGATCCGGTGAAGGTGTGCTCGGACGCGACGATGTGATCGGTCGGTGCGCTCACGTAATAGCCGGCGGATGCAGCGGTGCCGCGCATCCACGACAGGATCTCGAGGTCGGTCTCCTCCTTGAGGCGCGTGATCGCATCGGTGATCTCCTCGCTCGCGAGTACCGAGCCGCCGGGCGTGTCGAGCTCCAGGATCACGCCGTCCCAGTCGTCCTCGTCCTCGGCGATCGCGTCGAGCATGCGCACGATGTCATCGCCACCGGTGGCGCTGCCGTCGGGCGGGGTGTCGCCGTCGACGAGCGCGTTGTAGATCGGGACGATCGCCACGCGGTTGCCGCCGCCGTCCTGCACGACCGTGCCGGAATAGGTGACACCGTTCTCGGAGAGCGGCGATGCCAGCGTGGCGGAGCCACCACCTCCGGCGGACGCGGCACTCGCGACGAGCGCGACCAGGACGATGAGCAGGAAGATCCAGATGACGAGGCGGCGAGTCATGACGCCAGCAATCTACCGTACGCGACTATGGGTTCATCAGCGCGGCGCGGGCAGCAGCTCCGGCGCGCCGTCGAGCTCGTCCAGTGCCGCGACCGCGAGCGCTTCCGTCAGGTCCGCGGCGATGTCGTCGACCGGGAGGTTCTCGACGATCTCCTGCGCGGTCTCGAGCGCGGCCGCCAGTCGCAGCTGGCGAGACACGTACGCGTGGAACGCAACGCACGTGGCGAGCAGTGCCCACATGAGTTCGCCGTACTGGTTCGAGAGGAAGATGCAGGACGCAAGCACGCCGAGCGTCGCGGCGACGATCCCTCGGCCCAGGGCGACGGCACCGTCGTCGCGCAGCCGGCGCGCTCCGCGCACGCCGCGCATGCCAAGCAGCACGCAGCCGCCCACGAAGCCGCCGAACGTCACGAGCCCGAGCGTGCCGAGCTCGGCCGCGATCTCCAGGTACGTGTTGTGCGTGGTGCGCGGCGCGATGCTGACGACGAGCTCGGTGTGCTCGGTCTCGGCGGTGATGTAGCGCTTGGCGACTACCGGATAGTTGCCGAGCCCGACGCCGTGCAGCGGGAAGTCCTGGTACTGCAGCACCGCGATGCGCCACAGGTCGCTGCGCCCGCTCGAGTCGCCGTTGGTGATGCGCTCGAGCGACTGCTGGCCCGTGGGCGTAAGCATGAGCATGGAGACCGCCGCGGCGACGAGCACGAACGTCGCGCCCATCATGCGTACGCGCTCGCGCCCGCGAGAGCTGACCACGATGAACAGCGCCGCCAGTGCGATCGCGATGAGGCCGCCGCGGCTCTGGCTCGCGAGCACGCCCCAGCCGCAGATCGCGATGCCGGCGAGGCAGCCGCGTCGCACCCATGGCGTGCGTGCGGCACCCATCGCACCGAAGCCCAGACCGATCGACGCGACCATCGCGGAGGCGTACTCGTTGGGGTCGGTGAACATGCCGAGCGCACGACCGAACGCCTCGTTGCCGAGCACCACCCCCGCGAGCGTGGACAGCACGCCTGCCACGAGGGCGGTGCATGCCACGGCGTACAGCTGCTGGCGTCGCAGCAGGAACACGCCGATCGCCAGGAACACGAGCGCCTCGGTGATGAGACGGATCGTGAGCGTCTTGACCTGATCGGTGTTGACGGCCCAGGCCGCGGATGCGGCACCGACGGCAACGAAGCCGACCATCGCCGTCAGCACGATCGGATGGCGGGCCCAGGCGGGGGCGGCGCGACCTCGTGACGGGCCGCCCACGCCGAGGTGGCGAGCGCGCGTGGCCAGGTCGAGCAGGCCGATCACGATGAGCGCGCCGCCGCAGACCTTGATCGGACTGAGCGCGGTATTGCCGGTGTATTCGGTGATGAGCTCGAAGTAGGAGAAGAACACGAAGGCGCAGATGCCGAACGTCGCGCTGTGGAAGAAGCCCACCGCGATCGCGATCGTGAGCGCGCCGGCAATGCCGAGCGTCGGATCGATCACCGACAGCAGCGCGAGCATGCAGGCCAGCCCTGCACCGGCAAGGCGAATGAACGCGCCACGCAACGCACCTGGCGGGAGGCGAACGGGGGTGCGACGGGTGCGTGGGGTGGCGGTGGGCATGCTTCGCGGAGCGGATACACGCTCCACGGTGCGTTTCGGCATGCAAGGACGCTGCCTTGAGCCGTCGTGGATGCCCTTGTGATGCGGATCGTCTAGCATCAGCACATGGCTGCGAACCCCACGAGCGTCCCCCCGTCGATGCTGGAAGAGCACTCCGACCACCACGACCCGTTTGCGGAGGTCAACGCGACCGTCTCGCGGGCGTGCGAGATCATCGGACTTCCGGACGACGTACGGCAGATCTTCTGCTCCACCTACCGCGAAATCAGCGTCCAGATCCCGTTGCGTCGTCGCGACGGATCGATCACGGTGCTGCGTGGATATCGCGTCCAGCACAACGGCGCGCGCGGCCCGTACAAGGGCGGCATCCGCTACCACCCGGAGGCGTCGATCTCCGAGGTTCGGGCGATGGCGTCGCTGATGACGTGGAAGTGCGCGATCGTCAACCTGCCCTACGGCGGTGCCAAGGGCGGCGTGATGGTCGACCCCAAGACGCTCAACGAGAGCGAGCTCGAGCAGCTGACGCGCCGCTTCACGCTGGCGATCAGCTACGTGCTCGGCGTCAACCGCGACGTGCCGGCGCCGGACGTCAACACGAACGCGCAGATCATGGCGTGGATCATGGATGCCTACGGCTCGCGCTACGGCCACCAGCCCGGCATCGTGACCGGCAAGCCGGTCGAGCTGGGCGGGTCGCTCGGCCGCGAAGCGGCGACCGGTCGTGGCGTGGTCAACGTCGTCGCGGAAGCCGCGCACGATCTGGGCATCAAGCTCGACGGCGCGAAGATCGCGATCCAGGGCTTCGGCAACGTCGGCTCGAACGCAGCGCGCCTGATCCGCGAGCTCGGCTGCCACGTCGTGGCGGTCAGCGACGCGTCGGGCGGCGTGATCAACCCGGCGGGCCTCGACACCGACCTGCTGCAGGCATGGGTCGCCGAGCACGGCGGAGTATCGGGCTTCACCGGTGGCGACGCGTGCACCAATGCGGACCTGCTCGCGTGCGAGTGCGACATCCTCATCCCGGCGGCGCTCTCCAACGCGATCACGGAAGAGAACGTCGCCGACGTGAAGGCGCGGATGGTCGTGGAGGCGGCGAACCATCCGCTCTCGGGCGAGGCGGACGAGGCGCTCTACGACATGGGCGTCACGGTCGTGCCGGACATCCTCGCGAACGCGGGCGGCGTGACCGTCTCGTACCTGGAGTGGGTGCAGAACATCCAGCAGTACCGCTGGACCGAGGATCACGTGAACCGCGAGCTCGCGAGCGTCATGAAGCGCTCGTGGGGCGAGGTCTATGCCTACGCGCAGGACCACAAGCTGCCGCTGCGTGACGCGGCGATGTGCCTGGCCGTCGCGCGGGTGGCGCGTGCCGCCAAGCTGCGCGGATACATCTAGGCCCCACTTGGGGTAGGCGCACCTCGTGGCGCGCATCGCACCAGGACCAACCGGCCGTCGCCTGTTCCAGGTCGTTCGAGCCATGCTCGCCGACCCCCTGCCCGTGCTCGACGAGCTGCACGCGACCTACGGTGACGTCGTCGAACTGCGCGGACCGATGCTCCGGCTGGTGTTGCTGGCGCACCCCGCCGATGTCGAGCAGCTGCTCGTCGGCCATGCACGCGCGACGACGAAGGGCCCCACGCTCGAGCGCGTGCAGCGCGGGATGGGGCGCAACCTCTTCACGCTGGAGGGTGCCGCGCACAATGCGCGGCGCAAGCTGCTGACGCCGATCTTCCGGCCGCGTGACATCGCGCCGCACGGGCAGTGGGCTCGCGAGGAGGCGGCGGAAACGGCAGCGACGTGGCTCGAGCAACGGCCGGTCGACATCGGCGCCGCGATGGACGACCTGGTCCTCGCCGCGATGGGGCGCGTGATGCTCGGCCGATCGGTGGATGCCGAACGCGACCAGCTCGCGCGCATGGTGCACGAAGCGGTGGAGATGACGCCGTTGGTGCTCGACCCCGCGTTCCCGATCAAGTCGCGCCTGTGGCCCCCGCTCGGTCGGCGGCTCGATCGAATGGTTGGCGAGTGGGACGCGTTGGTGGACGGAATGATTCGTCGCGCGCGCGCCGAATCGCCGCCCGAGGGCCCGGTCGACGTGCTGCACCAGCTGCTCGCCGGATTCGAGACGGGAACCGCGCTCCTGGATGACGACGCGGCGATCCGCGAGGAGATGCGCGGGCTGCTCCTGTCAGCACACGAGACCACGTCGCTCGCGCTGACCTGGACATTGCACGAGCTCGCGCGGCATCCCGCTGCGTACGACGCAATCCTCGCGGAGTTCGACGAAGTGCTCGGCGGTGAGCCGTGCACGCCGGATCGCGTCCGCGAGCTGCCGCGTGCGCGCGCTGCGTTCGACGAGGCGCTGCGTCTGCGGGGCGGCACGTTCATTCCGCGAGGCGCGAGCGAGGACCTCGCCCTCGACCATGCGGCGCTCGTCGTCCCGCGCGGGACCGAGCTGGTCGCGACGATGTGGGTCACGCACCGTGACCCGCGCTGGTGGGACGACCCGCTCGCGTTCCGCCCGGATCGGTTCCTGACGACGGACCCGGTGCGACCGCGGTTCGCGTACTTCCCGTTCGGCGGTGGCCGGCGCACGTGCATCGGGATGCACCTGGCGGCGCAGTCGGCGGTGGTGGTGCTGGCGGAGCTGCACCGACGCTGGCGGCTGGCGCCCATCGAGGGCGACCCGCCGGTGGAGCCGTACTCGAACGTGCTGGTGCGCCCGAAGCGGCCGATCCGGCTGGTGCCGACGCAGCGCTGAAGCGGCCGATCGGAATGGTTCGACGGCCGGCCTGCTCGCTGGATGAAACGGATCCGGTTCGCATTCCGACAACTGGGCGAGCGGGCTGTGGCCTACTCCTTGGGCGTCCGGACTGACCTCCCCGGGCGCACATGTGCGAGGGAGGGGCCTGGAAGGACCGTCATCCGCCAGGCCCCTTTCCTATGCCCGAAAACGGGTCAGCCGCCGGCGGCGTCCGCGACGTAGTCGGCGACCGCGTCGCGCTCCTCGCCGTCGAGCAGGCCCGCGGGCATCGCGCCGCCGCCGTTATCGATCATCGTCTTGACGCGCTCGGCATCGGGCTTGACGTCGTCGAGGTCGGGACCGACCGCGCCGCTCGTGCCGGCATCCGCCAGCGCGTGGCAGCCGCCGCAGCTTTCCACGAACAGGGACTTGCCCTCGCCCCCGCCACCGCTGGACGTTCCGCCGTCGTCGCCACCGCCGCCGCCGGAATCATCGTCGGAGCCGCCGCCGCAGCCTGCGAGCAGCAGTGCGGTGGCGACAAGGAGCAGGAACGAGGCGAAGGTGCGCGGGTACGAGTTCATGCGGCGGTTCTCACCACTCGGGCGCGCCGTCAATCCTCAGCGCAGCTGCTCGAACACGAGCTGCCGCGATCCGATCGATCGGGACAGCCTCACCACGGTGCGGGTCAGGACGGGACATCCCCACGCCGCATCGTTGCCCCCGAGGACGCAACCAGCTCGACTTCCGGGTGTCCGACGGGCTGCGGCCGTGATCCGGACCTCGCGCCGATCCTCGCGCACGAGGATCACGGGGCGCTGCCATTCAGCCTGGCCCGAGATTGCGCACGGCGGCGTCGATTCCAACGCATCATCGGCGTACAGCCACCCGTTGTCTGCGGGAGCGGCGGCGTCGATGCTGAGTGCTCGCTGGCGGGAAAAACTGACGCCTTCCATCATCCCCTTGCCCCGCACCTTGATGACCTGGTTCAGCTCGGGGTGCGTTCCGATCCACCCAGCTCCGAGCTTCCAGCGAGCTCGGCTCGAGCTGCGCTCGGCGGGTCGCTTGACCTCCGACTCGCGGAACTGGACCGGTCCAATCGTGCGGAAGGCGATGTTGCAGCCGAGCGCCGCGACCGGGGCGCCGAGGAGCAGCAGGAGGGAGAGTGCGAGGGTGGTGGTCAGCGAGAACTTGTGCATGCTTTCTGTATCGAACCCATACAGAAAATTAACATAACCCAATCACGGGTTCGGCGATCACCCATTCGGGGTGTGGCCGCCCTGACCAGGCGGACCCACCAGGGTGAGCGCCGCACGGTTGAGCCGATCGGCGACGTCGGTCAACTCCGCCAGCTCCTCGCTGGACAACTCGGGAGCACGGAGCAGGCGCTCAGCCGCTCGCGCGATGCGAGCGAGGTACGCGCGCCCGAACGTCGCCGCCACGCCGATGATCTGATGCGCGTCGGCGCGCGCCGCCGTG
This sequence comes from Gaiellales bacterium, assembly GCA_038212015.1. Classification (GTDB taxonomy): domain Bacteria; phylum Actinomycetota; class Thermoleophilia; order Gaiellales; family SKUG01; genus JAGQUL01. The sequence goes on from JBBQUY010000008.1 coordinate 57,057, forward strand.
CGAATGTCACACGGACAGATGCCACGTTCGATGTCGAGCAATGCGTCGACGACCCGTTCGACCTGGCATCTCGTCGCCGGCAGGTGCTGCACCCAGATTCGCTGCAGGTGCTCCTCGTACGCATGCTCGGCGGCCGCGCGCACGCGACACGCCGACCCGTCCTCGTTCGGCACGGTGACGTCGTGGTCCATGCGTGTCATCAATGCCCCCCCCGGGGTCGCCGCATTCGTGCGGCAACGACGTGATCAGGTTCACTCGTACCTGCGTGGCGATGCATCGAAACGCATAGTTCGAATCCTGATCATGTAAACAACGCTGAAGCGTTGCCTCCCCCCCGAACGGGGCGGAACGGCACGCCGCACAGGCGATGCGACGCGGCCGGTGCGCGTCCGATCCATGGAGCGACAACCCCCCTCACCAAGGATTACCATGCTTCTGCGCTCAGCCATCACCAAGTCCACTTCTCGCAAGCTCCTCGCCTCCTGTGCCACGCTCGGCGTGGCGGCAAGCGTTGCCGGCCTCGGCTCGTGGGCAGCATTCACGAGCAGCACGTCAGCCAGCCAGGACGTTGCCTCCGGCACCGTCACCGCGGCGCTCGGCGCGGCAGGCACCGCCGACAATCGACTGACCATCGGGGCGACCGGCCTCGCGGCGGGCGACAGCATCCAGCGTGCGGTGAAGCTCTCCAACACGGGCTCGATCGACTGGGCGAGCGCCAAGCTCACCACCACCGCCCCCGTCACCACGTCGGTGCTGAACACCGACGCCACGAACGGCCTGCAGCTGGTCGTCGACTCGTGCTCGGCGGCATGGACCGAGACGGGCACGGCGGCGCCGTTCACCTACACGTGTGATGCGCCTGCCGTGCAGACGACGCTGCTGGCAAGCCGTGCGGTGATCGGCAGCGCCATGGACCTCGGAAGCATCGCCTCGCTCACCGCAGGCGGCTCCGACTTCCTGCGAGTGACGATGACGCTGCCGACCAGCGCCGACAACACGTTCCAGGGCAAGAGCTCGACGCTCAACTTCGCGTTCGACGCCACGCAGCGCACTGCAACCGCCAAGTGACCTGACGACGCAAGCTGAGGACGGGGCCGGCCGGGCATGACGCGCCTGGCCGGCCCCCGGCCTACCTGATCGACGACCCCCCCGGAGTACCCTCGCCATGTCGTACGCCCGCATCGCTTCCCACGTCGCCAGCGCCCTGCTGGTGTGCGCCCTCCTCATTGCCGCGGTGCTCGTGGTCGGGCCGCGAACCGGTGCGTATCGGACGCTCACGATCCTGTCTGGAAGCATGGAGCCACGATTTGGAGCGGGCGACATGGTGATCGCCACGCCCGCACCGACCAGCTCGGTGCGCGTAGGCGACGTCATCACCTACGAGGCACCGATCAAGGATCGACCCGTGGTGACGCACCGTGTCGTGCGTGTCGACAGCTCGGGCCGCCAACCCGTCGTGGTGACGCGCGGCGATGCGAACACGGCCGACGATCCATGGCGCGCACGACTGACCAGCGACACGATCTGGCGCCAGCAGGCTGTCATTCCCGGCGCGGGCGCGGTGATCCGGACGCTCCGTCACGAGGCGCTGCTGAAGGTGGCGACCTACGGGCTCCCGGCGCTGCTCGTATTGCTGGTGCTGTTCGATGTCTGGAAGCCGGCCCCGACGCGCCGCCTCGAACTCGAGACCGAAGACGCCGAGTGGGACTGGGCGTGGCTGAACGAGCTCGAACTGGCACCCAGCTTCGAGGCCGAACACGCGCCCGCCGACTGGCAGCGCGACCTGGCTGACGACGTGAGGGCAGCTGCATGATCACGCGGGTGTTGCGCGTCGTCCTGCTCGCCGCAGCTGCCTACGTGGTGGCGGGGGTCGGACTGGGATACGGGCAGTTCACTGCATCGCTCGGTAGCGCGCTGAGTGTCTCGACCCTGACGCTCGGGCTCGCAGCCAACCCGGCCGCGACGACCAGCGACGGCTGCGCGAACGTCGCCGTCGCCTGGACCAAGGCGACCGGCGCGGACTCCTATCGCGTCGAGGTGCGACGCGATCTGGGGCTGTGGGCCGTGCTCATCACCAGCGCAGGTGACGTCGCGATCGTGTCGGATGCCACGTCTGGTGGCTCCACGCAGGTCGAGTACCGCATCACGCCGCTCCATGTCGCGAGCGGCTGGTCCGGCCCGGCGTCGACGGCCCCGTCGCTTGCGTGTGCGTAAGACGCCCCGGTGACGCGTCAGCGCACGAGCGCGTCGACGACGAGCGCGACGAAGATGATCGCCAGCCACACCATCGAGCCGAGGAACGCGTCGCGCGCTGCGAGGCGGCCGCGATCGTCCGTGCTCGACACGAGCGGCTCGGCGGTGGCCTCGTCAGCGCCGCGTGCACGGTCGGCGGCGACGAGGCGCCACACGCGGCGCAGCAGGTACACGTTCGCGACGGCGGCTCCGACGGCGTACACGACACCCGCATCGCCGGTGATGACCGGCACCGCGGTGGCGGCGACCGTCACCAGTGTCCAGCGCCACGTCGCGCGAACGGTGGCGCGCTCGCCATGCGTGGCGGGCAGCATCTTGAAGCCCGCTGCCGCGTAGTCCTTCTGGATGAGCAGCGAGAGCGGCCAGAAGTGGGCGGGCTGCCACAGGAACATGATCATGAACAGCGTCCAGGCGAGCACCGAGTTGAGGTCGCCGGACACCGCGACCCAGCCGACGAGCGGCGGCATCGCGCCGGCAACGCCCCCCAGCACGGTGTTGTGCACGGTCACGCGCTTGAGCGGCGTGTAGACGAAATCGTAGAACGCGCCACCGAACAGCGCACACCACGCGGTGAGCGGACTCACGTACATGCACAGCAGCGCTCCACCGAGCGTGAACAGCGACAGGCCGAACGCGGTGGCGGCGATCGGTCCGATCGTGCCGCTCGCGACGGGGCGAAAGCGCGTACGCGCCATGCGCCGATCGAGATCGCGGTCGAGCACGTGGTTGAGCGCACTCGCGCCACCGATCGACAGGGCAAGACCCGTGAGCGTCAGCGCCATGAGTTCGACGCTCGGCATGCCGCCCGCGGCGACGACCATCGCGCCCACGCACGTGACAAGCATGAGCACGACGATCTTCGGCTTCGTCAGTTCGAGCCACGCGCGCCAGCCGACGGCGGCTTCCGTGCGCACGTGTCGCCGTGGGGGTGCAGGCGCGACCGCGCCCGCGACTACCTGGGGAGAGCCCGAAGTCACGGGGAAAGCGTACCGGAACCTGCGCCCGCGCGGCGCATTCGCGGACGGCTCGGGCTGCGTCGCCCCCGGCAGGGTCACCGCGCCGGCCCCACTGCGTCCCTGATCGTCGGCCTCAGACCGACGAAACGAGACGCAGTCGTGTTCGGGTCGGACCACCCGCGCGCGAATCAGAGCGAGAACTAGAGCGAGAACTGCACCTGCAGCGACGCGCGGTTGTTGTCGGCGGTCTTCTCGCCCGGGATCGGCCCGACGAGGATGTCCACGTCGAGCACCTCGCCGAAGTTCGGCATCTCGTCGAGCGCGACCTGCGCCCTGGCGGTCTGACCCGGATCGACGCGCTCGATGACGCCCTGCAGCTCGACCGGGTCGCTCTCGTCACCACGCAGGGTGATCTTGACCGGCACCTCGGTGAGCTGGACCTCGCCCTGGTTGGTGAACGGGATCTCGAACGTGACGTTGTCGCCGCCCTTGATCTCGGTCAGGCCACCGAGCGCAAGCGTCTGGCCGCTCGGTGCGACCGTGATCTGGCCGCCCTCGAGCTGGCCGCCGCGGATCTTGCCGTCGTTCGGCACCTTCGCGGCCTTGCCGGCGGTGGCCGTCGGGCTCACCGCGAGGCGATCGAGCATCGTCGCCACGGCCTTCGGGCTGAGCAGCTCGAGGTCCTTCACGAACACCGAATCCGGCACTGCCACGCCCGTGACCTCGTCCTCCTTGAGGATCGTGCGTGCGTCGACCGCGAAGCTGTCGGCCCAGAGCACGTCGGCTGCGACCAGGCGAGCCATGGCACCAGCTACGGCCTCGGCCGACGCCGTCTGGTCCTTGGTCTCGATCGACTGGCTCAGGGTGCGCTTCACCGCATCGAGGCCCGCGGCGCGGTACTCGAGGCTGGTCTGGAACCAGGCGTGCGCGGCCGTCATCTGTTCGGGCGCTTCGATTGCGGTGGCGTCCTTGGCGAGCTTGTCGGCGCGTGCGGCCAGCTGTTCGATGCGTGCGATGCGCTCGGTGCGGTCACCGGCATTGGGATCGACGAGGATCGAGTCGAGCTCGACGCCCTGCGCCGAGGACTGCGACGCGACGTCGCGTACCTCCCCGAAGTAGTTCTCGTACGCGTTCTCGCGGCGATTGCTCATGATGCTCGAGACGGCGAAGTAGAGCAGGAACAGTACGACCGCCACCACGAACAGCACCGCCGCGAGGCGATTCCAGTCGGGCGTGATGCGGATGCTCGGGCGACCGGCGCCGCGGGGTGCCGTGGGCGCCGCGGCCGGCGAAGCCTTGACCTTCGGGGTTCGTGCCGTGCGCGTGGCGGCGCCGCCGGATCCGCGCGTCGCGGGGGCGTCGTCGTCCTCGAGCAGCAGGTCGAACTCGTTGAAGTCGTCCTTGAAGGAAGTCGTCATCTCAGGCATGCCTGTCGTCGTGAAGCGGTTCAGTCGTCCGTCGGTGCAGGCATTTCGCCCGCACAGAAGGCGTTCGTGGGTATAGTCGCCCCACCGAGGCGGCTGAGGCCACCCCCCGGCCGCTGCCGGTACCCGGGCCGCCCACACACACGTCCTGTCGAGGCCATGTCACTGCTTCGCACCATCGAGACGCGACTCGCACGCATCGTGGAGGGCACCTTCGGCAAGGTGTTCCGTACCGGCGTGCAGCCAGTCGAGCTCGCTCGGCGCCTCGTCAAGGAGATGGACGAGCACCAGCAGCGCACCGTTCGCAACGTCTACGTGCCGAATCGATTCGACGTGTACCTGTCGCGCGACGACCATCGCCAGCTCACGCAGTACGTTGCGGCGCTGACGACCGAGCTGTCCGAATACCTGGCCGAGCACGCACGCCGCAACGGCTACGCGCTGCTGACGCGTCCCCGCGTGTCGCTGCACCTGGACCGCGACCTGACGCTCGGCCGATTCGGCATTGCAGTGCAGATGGAGCAGCCCGACGCGGACGACGGTCCCGTGCTGCCCGACGATGCCCCGGCGTCGGAGGCGGCCAGCGAGACGATGGTCTACCAGGCAGCAGCGGCACCGGCGGTGGAACCAACGCCCGCACACATCTCCGATGCCTGTGCGGTGTTCGGACCCGACGGCCCGTACCCGCTGTCGCGTGCGCGCGTGCGCGTGGGACGAGGACGCACCAACGAGCTCGTGCTGCAGGATCCGTCGGTGTCACGCGAGCACGCCGAGCTCGTCCCGACGAGCGACGGGCGCGGCTGGCGCGTGCGTGACCTGGGCTCCACCAACGGCGTGGCCGTGAACGGCGCGAAGGTGCAGGACCAGACGCTGGCGCTCGGCGACATGATCACGTTCGGAAGCTGTGACGTGCGCTTCGATCGCTGGGCAGGCGGAGAAGACTGATGGTCCAGCAGATCCTGCTTGCCGGCCAGCTGCTCGTCGTCGTGCTCGTGTACGTCTTCGTGTGGCGCGTCATTCGCGGCGCCCGTGCCGACCTGACCGTGCG
>JBBQUY010000009.1:0-61030 GCA_038212015.1 Gaiellales bacterium
CCGCCGTAGCGACGGACGCGGTCGATCTCGTAGCGAACCTGCGCCTGGAGGAAATCGTAGTTGAAGAGCCCGGTGAGACGATCGGTGAAGGACCGCTGCACAAATCTCCCCACACGCGTTCGCAGGTGCGTCACTCGTTCGCCGACGACGAGCACCACGCCCGCCAGCGCAATCGCGATGGAGGGCTCCCCCCGCAGCGCGACGACGAGCAGCAGCGCACCCGGAAGTGCAAAGATGCGACCGAAGAACGACGTTCCCATCACGAGTGCCGCGAACATGAGGACGAACCCGTTGGCGGGAACCGTCGGCCCAAGCAGCCATCCTGCACCGACGGCCGTGACGAGAATGACCGCCACTGCCCGGCGGAACGTCACGGGCACGTCATTGCTGGGGCGGGACTCCATGCTGATCGCTTCGACGCGCGTGCCCGGTCTCCTGCAACGGATCCCGAGCCCGCCCGGTCAGGCCTGTGGCGCGGCGTACAACTCGAGCTGCACCGGAGCGACGCTTTCCATGCCGATCGCATCGGCAGCGGCACGTGACAGGTCGATCACGCGCCCGTCGATGAACGGCCCGCGATCGTTGATGCGCACGAACACGCAGCGGGCCGTCGCGGACGAGTACACCCGCACCACCGAACCAAACGGCAGGGTCCGGTGTGCAGCGGTGAGCTGCGTGGTGTCGAACAGCTCGCCGTTGGCGGTCGGGTTGCCGTCGAAACCCGGGCCGTACCACGAGGCCTCGCCGGATTCCACGGTGCCGGTCGGCTTGAGCGTCGCATCCGTGGGATCGCAGCCGATGCCGCCGACCGCGGCACCCGCATAGCCCATCCAACCGGTGAGTGCACTGCCGCCGTTCATCGCGCCCCAGTACCCGATGCCGGGAATCGGGCCGGTCGCGAACACGTAGTCGGCGTCGAACGAGTACCGATCGCCGCGTGCGCGAGCCTGCTCGGCAGCCGACGGGCCCTTCCGCCCGTCGATGAGCGCCTCCACCGCGGCGACGCGCGTGCCCAGCGCCAGTACGTCGGTGCGGACCTGGTCGGCGCGCGCTCCGATCGTGGCTGCCGCCGCGACCGCATCGTCGTGCTCGACGACGATCGCGCGATCACGCGGGTTGAGCGCGGCGATCATGCCGGTGCGCTGGGTGGGGTCGAGTTCATCACGCACCGTCATGAGTGTCTGGAGCCGCGCATCCTGGCCTTGGTCGAACAACTGCACCAGACGCTCGGCGATCGCCTGGATCGCGGCGTCCACGCGAAGCTCGGCGACCTGGCGGCTCGCCTCGTGCCGCAGCAGCGACGTCTGCAGTGCGTTGCGCCTGGCGACCAGTCGGTCGCGCTCGGCAGCCAGCTGCGCATCGGTGGCATCGCCATCGAGTTCGACCGGCACGTCCGCCCCGACCGTCGGGTTGGAACTCGTCGGTGCCGCGTCGGAGCCGGGCGTGATCGAACCGCCCCCCGTGGGCGCGCCGTCGGATTCGGACGAGCCATCCACGGTGACCACCGGGTCGAGGGACGTGAGCGCCTCGTCGCCGATACCCTCTCCCCCGTCGGCCGCGTGAGCGGTGCCCGCGGCCAGCGCGCAGGCGAGCGCCGCGATCGCCAGGAGCGGTCGCGCGCGTCGCAGCGCGTGTGGTGTGGGACGCCTCACGAACACCGCATCGGCACCGGGGCGACGAAGTGTGAGCATCACGTGCATGCTGGACGGGCGGCAATTCGAACGTTTGCGGCTTGGTCACGACGATCGGATCGGCGATTCGCTCAAGTTCCGACGGGGAATCGACGACCTAGGTACGAGGAGGGCAGCGATGTTCGACCAGCTTCGCAACCGATACTCGCTCAGGTGTCCTGCGACCGACGAGTCGGTCTGGATCCCCGTGAGCGCGTTCCGCACGATTCGTCGCCTCCGCGGCGCGACCAGTCCCGCCGTCTTCCGCGTGGCGTTCGACTGCGAGTGCGGCATGCAGCACGAGACGCTCGTGTCGCACGACCGGCTCGACTGGGAGCCGCTCGGCACCGACAGCGCCGAGACGTTCACCAACCTGCTCACGGGACGTCGCGAGCTGCTCGCCACCGAGCTCGTCGAACAGGCGAGCGACCACCTGCGCCGTGGCCGCTGGCCATGGGCCTTCTGGTGTCATCCGGAGAGCGCGATGCGCCCTGGATTCCCGAGTTCCCTGCGCTTCGTCACGCCCGAGCATGACCACGGCGACGACCGCGTGGGCGTGCTCGTGCGCTGCTTCAGCTGCGAACGGCACACGGTCAACATCGTCACCCGCGACCATCTCGACGTGCCGTGGCACAACGACCCGGCGATTGGATTCGTGGCCCAGGTGTTCGACGGTGATCGCATCGCTCCGGAAGAGCGGTTCCGCCACCAGCTCTGGGATGGACCAGCGCGCCACGAGTGGCTCGACGCCGGCTGATACCCCTTGGCGCTCCTCAGTAGTGAATGAGGGAGACCATGTCGTGGCCGGCGAGCTTTTCGCGACCGTTGAGGAAGTCGAGCTCGATGGCGAACGCCAAGCCTGCCACGATGCCTCCGAGCCGCTCGACGAGCTCGATCTTGGCCTTGCAGGTACCGCCGGTGGCGAGCAGGTCGTCGCAGATGAGCACGCGCTGACCTGGCTTGATCGCGTCGATGTGCACCTCGAGCGCATCGAATCCATACTCGAGCGCATACTTGGCGCTGACGGTGGTGTACGGCAGCTTGCCGGGCTTGCGAGCAGCGACGAAACCGGCTCCGAGTGCATATGCGAGCGGGGCACCGAACATGAAGCCGCGTGCTTCGGCACCGAGCACGATGTCCGGCTTCCAGTCGCGAACCGACTCCGCGAGCTCGTCGACGATCGCCTTGAACGCGGGACCGTCGGCGAGCATCGGCATGATGTCCTTGAACACGATGCCCGGCTTGGGAAAGTCGGGGACGTCGCGGATCAGGCGCTCGTACTCGGTCGTGGCAGTCATCGTGGACGATCCTTCATGGGGCGGGTCGACATAACGAGTGTGGGCGATCGTGTCAGATCAGCGGGGCAGTCGCACGCGACCCTGGGGCCTGGCGGCCGGTGCCCGTGGCGCGCGCCGTCATCAGCTTGACGTCGCGCACGAACGCGATGCGCAGGAACTCCGCGAGCTGCGACGTGACCGTCTCGACGGTCCGCAGGCCACGTTCACGTGCCTCTTCGCCCGGCGCACGCAGCAGTGCGGATGCGTACTGCTCGACGATCGCGCCCTGACGGCCCATCGCGGTCGCGGCCTGACGCAGGTGGCGAACGTCGAGCCCGAGTTCGGAGAGCGCACCGGCGAGCGTGACCAGTCCGACCTCGTCGGGCGTGTACAGCACCAGGCCATCCGCGTCGCGTCGGCCGGTGATGATGTCCGCCGAGCGACATGCCTCGAGGAATTCGTGCGTGACGCCGGCCGCGCGGACGACGGCTTCGGCGCTCACGAGCTGCTCGTCGGTGCCGAGTCGAACTTCACCCGCTGCAGGCATGGTGCCGACGGGTCGGGGCGCCGCGGCGCCGTCGGCAGCGGGACGGCTGCTCGCGATGCCCGCGTCGAGCCGTCGGCGAAGCTCCTCGCGGATCACGCGCAGTGGCATGAACTGGTCTCGCTGCATGTGGAGCGCGATCCGCAGTGCCTCGATGTCCGCTGGCGAGTACATGCGGTATCCGCCGGGGGTGCGCTCGGGATCGACGATCCCCTTGTCCTGGAGGAAGCGCAGCTTGGAGATCGAGATGTCCGGAAACTCGTCCCGGAGCAGATCGCAGACCTGGCCGATGCGAAATCTCGTGGTTTCGGAGGCGCCTGTCATGCGTCGTGCTGGACCTTTCCTGTCCTGTTCCGCCTTGGGGGCGGATCCGCGGCCATCCATGGCCGCCGGGGAATGCTTCGAATGATGTGTTCGGCTTACTCGGCCAGATACGTGAGCTTGTACTTGCCGATCTGGATCTCGTCTCCGGAATCCAGCGCCTGCTTCTCGACCCGTTCGTGGTTGACGAACGTGCCGTTGAGGCTGGCGCGGTCCTCGATTCTGATCGTCGAACCGTCGTTGTACACCACCGCATGTTCCCGTGAGACCGTGACGTCGTCAAGGAAGATGTCGGAGGTCGGGGACCGGCCGATCGTCGTCTTGTCGAGGATCCTGAAGTGCTCGCCGGCACGTCCTCCACCGGAGCGGATGACCAGGGCCGCACCTTGCCCACCCGATGGCTCCACCGGGACGTTGGACTCCGGGTCGCGCCCCACGCCGGGAATGGCGATCGGCAGCGTTTCCGTCGACTGGTCGGCGACGAGATAGGAGCCACACTTGGCGCAGTAATTCGCGTCAGCGTCGTTGTGGTGTCCGCAGGCGGTGCAGTACATGCCTCAGCCCTTGGCGCCGTCCTCTGGAAGGCCCTTGCCCGAGAGGATTCGGCTCAGCTGCTCGATGTCGATGTTGTCGAGCGCGCCGCCCTCGCCGGTGTAGGCCTCCTTCTTGCGGGCCAGCAGCTCGCTCTTGAGGATGTCGATGTAGCCATGGAGGATGCGCCGGCGGTAGGAGACTTCGTTCTCCTCCTTCACGTAGGCGTCGATCAGCTCCTTGAGCTTCTCGTCATTGAGCGAGCCGAGATCGGGCAGCGCTTCCACAGTGGTCTCCTCCAAGGTCCCTGCCGGTGTGCTCCGGCAATCACCTACTCTACACGAGGATCCGGTGACGTCTCGACGTGTGGTTCAGGGTTGGCCGCAACCGACGCGTGGGGGCCGTCGCCTGCCGATGATCGCAGCATCCAGCCGTACTTTCGAAAGTACTGGACGAACACCACCACGCTGATGACGAGCCCGACCTCGAACGGCCAGACTGGCCAGGTCGCCTCGGGCAGCAGCAGCAGCCACGTGAGCCCGGCCATCATGAGCGCCATGCCCCACTTCCCCAGGCGGGTGACGTCCACCATCGTGAACTCGCGAACCTTCGTGTAGCCGTAGATGGCGGGCAGGTCGCGCGCGAACACGACGAGGAATTCCGGGCCGAAGAGCCGCCCGTTTCCACCGAACCAGCGACTGTCGTACCAGCACAGCAGCAGCACGGCGCTGTTGACGAGCAGACGGTCGGCGAGCGGGTCGACGACCTTGCCGTACTGGCTCATCACGTGGAATCGGCGCGCGATGAACCCATCGAAGAAATCCGTGAACGCCGCGATGAAGAACACGAGGCCTGCGGCCAGGGTGGTGCCCTCGCTCACGACGACGAGGCCGATGAACACCGGCACCGCCGCAAGGCGGAGCGTGGTGAGGACGTTCGGCAGGTGACGAATGAACGTGGATCGAGTCGGTTCCACCGTGCCGAATGCTACTGCCGGCGCCGGAACCCGCCCGGAACGAGCTGGGAATTGCTCGAGGGCGGCCCACAGGCCGCCCTCGCATTCGTGATCGGGACGACTGGATTCGAACCAGCGACCGCCCGGCCCCCAGCCGGGTGCGCTACCAGACTGCGCCACGTCCCGCAGTTGACTGAAGCATAGCGCGGCGCCCCCGGCCGGTCCACCACGGCGCACAGCGCTGCCCGCCCCCTCCCCCGACTTCATCGACGTAGGTTGGACATATTGCACGCTTCGTCGACGAAGATTGCGACTTCCCGCGTAGCTCACAACTTCATCGACGATCGTCGTTCACCGTGCACATTTCGTCGATGAAGTTCTCCACTCCGGCGCGCGCGCGACGCACCGCGCTGATCGTCGACTCGAGCGCGGCGCGTGGGTCTCGCTCCAGGAGCTGCCAATGCGCGACATGGACGTCCCATGAATACCCACGTAGTCCTGCGCGACGAATGCGATCGATGCGTTGCTGGTCCGGCTCGTCGTGCGGCGGACCATCGATCTCGAGGCAGATCCCGACTTCGTCCCACACGCGGTCGACGGTGATCGGCTCGTCTCCCACGAGGATGACCGCGTTGGCCCGAGAGCCGGCGCGAACGTCCGCCGGCAGGCAGCGTGATGCGATGCGCTCGAATCGGCTCCATTCGCCGGAATCGCCGGAGTACCACCGTTCGAGCGCGTTCCGAGCGGTCCTCGCGCCCCGCAGGTGTGGCGTGGCCGCCAGATGTGCCAGGCGATCGAGATCGAGCCGCCGACGGAAGCGTCCTTCCCTGATCAATCGGACAACCTGGCCGGGCGAACGCCGCTCTGACACGTGGATGACGGCACACTCGGGCGACAGCACCGGGATGTCGAGTTCCCTGGTCGCTCCGAGTTCGACGAGCTTGGGGCGAATCGCGGTCCGCGCACCTGTGACCGGTCGTCGACCTCGCGGAATCACGATGTCCACGTCCGACGTCGTCCATGGGAGAAATCCACGGAGCTCGATCGCCGCCTCGCCGCCCAGCAGTGCGCCTTCGCCTGCTTGGCGGACCAGCGAGTTCCAGCGACCCTCGCGGCTGAGTGCAGCATGGCCGACCAGGTAGTGGCCGCGTCGTGTGCGTATGAGGAAACCTTGCTTCACCGCATAGCTGATCTGATGCATCGACCACCCGAGTGCAGCGAGCTCAGGCCGCGAGATCGAGCCACCGGTCGCGGTTGCGAGGACGGCGACCTGCTGCATCTTCGGTGGGAGATCCGCGTTCGAAATCGACATCGAACCAGCGTGTCGAACACATCGTCACGCCATACCCGCGCATTCACACGATTCCGTATCGAATTCGTCACGGACGCGTGACGATCCCCGCGTCTCGCGCGTGCGGCGCCCGCCCCCGCTCCCTCGTTTCGCCGCTCCAGCATGCGCTTCGACGAACTTGATCGACGAACCTCGGTGTATCTGCACGCTTCGTGAATGAAGACCGTGGGGGCCGGCGTCACGCGCCATTTCATCGACGGACATCGCATCTGGTGCACGCATCGTCGACGAAGTTGGGGAGCGGAAGGACGACACGCGCCTCGCCGCGTGTTCCCAGGCGGTCAGTCGCGCTCGATGCGGCGCGCGTAGAGCGGCGCACCGATGCCGATGAGCGCCACGAGACCGAAGAATGCCGACATCGTGGTTGCGCTCGCTCGCACGTCGTTGCAGCCGATCGGGGGCTTGTTCTCCTTGAGGAAGACCTTCGTGCCGTCGGCCGGGCAGCGTGCGCCGGTGACGGCCTGCCAGCCGAGCAGACCGCTCATGCCGACGCCGATGACGATCAGCGCGACCCACGAGCCACGCGAACCGAACACGTGCCACAGCACGAATGCGGCGGCGATCGCGGCGAACAGTGCGAAGCCGCCGGGCAGCGACCATGCGTACCAGGCGGCGGGGATCGTGACCGCGCCCAGCACGAACCAGGCGACGTGTGGCGCACGCGACGTGGTGCCGCGCAGCGCGCGCGGATTCGCGCCGGCCTGGGCGACCCAGTCGATGTCGTTGGGCGACGGGGCGGTCTCGAGGTCGTTCATTCTGCAGCTCCTACGAGCGTCACACGTGGACCGTCAGGTCCGCTCGCGTCAGGTCCAATCGAGCCGTCGACGCCTTCGTGCTTGCCGAACGCGTCCTTCTGGCGGTTGTCCGGCTTGCCGGCTGCGATCCAGTGGTCGATCTCGCGGAACAGCTCGTCGACGAGCTCGGCCTGCGGGACCTTCTTGAGCACTTCGCCGTGCGCGTAGAGGAAGCCGACGTGGCGGCCGCCCGCGATCCCGAAGTCGGCGTTGCCGGCCTCGCCCGGGCCGTTGACCGCACAGCCCATCACGGCGATCTCCATGATCTCGTTCGCGTAGTCGCTCCTGAGGCGCTCCTCCACCTGTCCGGCGAGCTCGACGATCTCCACGTCGGCGCGTCCGCACGACGGGCAGGCGATCATGTTGAAGCCCTTCTTGCGCAGGCCGGTCGCCTTGAGGACCTCCCACGCGACCTTGACCTCCTCCACCGGCGGCGCAGACAGCGACACGCGGATGGTGTCGCCGATGCCGTCGAGCAGCAGCGCGCCGAGTCCGACGGAGCTCTTGATCGTGCCGGCGAACGGCGTTCCGGCTTCGGTGACGCCCAGGTGCAGGGGGCAGTCGACCTTCTCGCTCAGCTGGCGGTAGGCGTTGACCATCACGACCGGGTCGGAGGCCTTCACGCTGATCTTGTAGTTCTGGTAGCCCATCTTCTCGAGCAGGCGAACTTCCTCGAGCGCACCTTCGACGAGGGCCTCGGCGGGCGACGGCACCGCCATCGAGCGCAGGTGGTGCGGCAGCGAGCCCATGTTCATGCCGATGCGGATCGGGATGTTCTTGGCCTTGGCAGCCTCTACGACCTGGACGACCTTGTCGTCGCCGCCGATGTTGCCGGGATTGATGCGCACGCAGGCGACGTCCGCCTCGATCGCCTTGAGCGCGAGCGATGCGTTGAAGTGGATGTCGGCGACGACGGGCAGCGGGGAGAACTTCACGATCTCCGGCAGCGCGTTCGCGTCAGGCAGTCCGGGAACGGCGACGCGAACGATCTCGCAGCCCGCCTCGAACAGCTCCTGGATCTGCGCCAGGGTCGCCTTGGGGTCGTTGGTCTGGGTCGTCGTCATCGACTGGACCGCGACCGGGGCGCCGCCACCGACCGTGACCCGACCCACCTGTACCTGACGCTTGGAAGCCATGCGTGCAGTCTATCCGCGCGGCCGACATCGGGACGCGGGTACGTCGACGTTTGCTCAGCCGGCGTCGCGGGTGAGGTCGTTGTCGAGGCCGATGAAGAAGAGGATCATGACGAGCGCGAGCCCCACCATCGAGTACCGTTCGAACGCTGCGCGCGGCATCGGTCGTCGTCGGATCGCCTCGAGGATGCCGAAGAGCAGGTGTCCGCCGTCGAGCGGCAGCAGCGGAAGCAGGTTCATGACCGCGAGGATGAGGCTGATGAGGGCGATGTAGTGGATCGTGGTGCCGGCACGGTCGACGTCTTCGGCGACCTGCACGATGCCGACGACCGAGCTCACCTCGCCGCGGATCTCCTCGTCGAAGAACACGCGGGGCAGTCGCGTGACGGTACCGACGGTGACCTCGCGGATCTGGTCGACGGCCGCGCGCATGCCGGTGACCGGGTCGGTCGTGACCCGTCCCACGACGGCGACATTCTCCTCGTCGAGTTCGGCGGCCAGTCCGATGCGCTTGTCGCGCGAGTCGTCGCCCTTGTAGTCGCGAGGGACGATCGTCTCGCTGTGGCGGTCGCCCTCCTTGTCGCGCCAGACGAGCCTGGTGGGCTTGCCGACGCTGTCCTGGATGCGCTCACCGAGTTCGCGGGGCTCGAGGCCGATGACGGAGCCGTTCCACGATTCGATGCGCGAGGAGGTCGTGAGGCCGGCTTCGTCGGCTGGGCTGTTCTTGGCGACGAGCGCGACGCCGAGCGGGCCGGTGGTCTCGTACTTCGGCACCAGGAACCAGGTGAAGGCGCTCAGCACCACGAACGCGATCACGAGGTTCACGAACGGGCCGGCGAAGATGACGGTCATGCGTCGCCACAGCGATGCGCGCCAGTAGGCCCTGGGATGCACGTCGTCGAGCAGGTCGGAGATGCGTCCGCGGGCCTTGGTGACCACAGGTTCGGGTTCGGCGATGGCGTCGAGCGCGTCGCGAATGTCGGTGAGGGGTTCGAGCAGGTCGTCAGGACCGTCGGCGTGCGCGACGGCGCGTCGTGCGGCGTCCAGGCGCAGGCGGGTGTCGCCGTCGACCGCCGGCAGCAGGTCCTCGTATTCCCAGCGCAGGCGCTCGGCGACGTCGCCCGGGACCGGTTCGAACATGCCCGGGAGCTTCACGAAACCGCCGGCGGGGATCGAGCCGATGCCGTATTCGACCTCCCCGACCTGCTTCTTGTAGAGCGCTGGCGGGAAGAACACGTAGAACTTGGTCGCACGGATCCCGACCGCTCGTGCGGCGAGGAAATGGCCGAGCTCGTGGAGCACGACCAGCAGGATCAGTCCGAGGACCGCGATGAGGTAGGGCATCATGCACTCGGATCTTGCCAGATCGGGCAGTCGAGTTCGCGGCGAACCGCGTGTTGGCCCGAAGTTGGCGACCTCAGCCGGGCAGGAATCGACTCATCGTGTTGAGGAACGTCGAGCCGCTCGAGGCGGTCGCCACGGGCAGCAGCGGCGTGGCAGCGATCGTCGGGATCGTGGTCGACACGGGCCGCAGCGTCGTGACGGCGCTTGCTTCCTGGAAGAGCGAGCTCACCCAGGTGCGCCAGCCGGATGCGACCGTGCTCGTCGCTGCGGTCGCGGTCGGCGAGACGGTCGTCGCGACGGTCGACAGCGTGGGCGCGACGGGCGGTCGAATGGTGTGGCTCAGGCTCGTGCCGAGCGTGGACACGCCGGTAGCTGCACCGGCGCGGCCGGCGGTGAAGTGCTTCCATGCGGCGGCGCCGCCATAGAGGACGGCGAGGCCCGCCAGTGCGGATGCGCCACCGATGAGCGCGCCCTTGGCGACGTCACCGTCGTTGTGATCGGCGACCGCCCCGCCGACGAGCGCGCCCACGCCCACCGTGCCGAGCGCGAAGGCGATGCGTCCTGCCGTGATTGGTCCGATGATTCCCGACATGCCAGTCCCCCAGGCGCCGTCGATTCGTCTGGTTCGGCCACTCGTCGGCGCGAACCTGTCCCCTTGCCTGATTCTCGGAACTTAGTGGTCACTTTGTTTCAGAGAGCCGGCACCAACCCAACGTTTGTGACCGCATGAGCAACAAACGTTCGCTTGGTCACGTCGTCGGGCGGGGGCGCGGTCGTGCGCGACTACGATCCTGTGAGCGAGCCCAACGCGCGGTCAGCCGCAGCGCGGGCGGCGGCATCCAGCTCCCGGGCCGCCTCGAGCGAGTCGGGTTCGCCGGGTGCGCCGAGCTCGTTCAGGGCAGCGTCGACGACGTCGGCGATCTGCAGGAACCCGAGCCGGCCGGCGAGGAACGCCTCCACCGCGACCTCGTTGGCGGCATTGAGCACGCAGGGCGCTCCGTTGCCTGCCCGGGCCGCGTCACGCGCGAGCGCGAGGCAGTGGAACGTCTCCATGTCGGGACGCTCGAACGAGAGCGCCGGCATGTCGGCAAGGTCGAGACGGCGCGCCTGCGCCACGGCAGGTCGAACCGGATAGTGGAGTGCCCAGGCGATCGGCACGCGCATGTCGGGCCACCCCAGGTGTGCGAGCAGCGACTGGTCTCGGTGGCGCACGAGCGCGTGCACGATGCTGTGAGCGTGCACGACGATCTCGACACGGTCCTCGGGCAGGTCGAACAGCACCATCGCCTCGATGAGTTCCAGGCCCTTGTTCATGAGCGTGGCGGAATCGATCGTGATCTTGCCGCCCATCGCCCACGTCGGATGTGCGAGAGCCTGCTCGATCGTCACGTCGGCGAGCTCGTCGCGCGTGCGTCCACGGAACGGTCCACCGCTCGCGGTCAGCACGAGCGATTCGACCTCCTCCGGCCGCGAGTCCGCAAGGCACTGCTGCATCGCGCTGTGCTCGCTGTCGACTGGCACGATCGCCGCCTGGGTCGCGTCGGCGGCTGCGAGGCACAGCTCGCCGGCCGCGACCAGGCTTTCCTTGTTGGCGAGCGCCACGTCGATGCCCCGCTCCAGCGACGCGAGGGTCGCTTCGAGGCCGTCGAATCCCACCACCGCATTGAGGACGAGATCCGGCTCCGTGCGTTCGATCAGCTCCACGACGCTGCCGCTGACGTGGATGATCCCGCCGGCGCCGAGCACGGCATCGCGCGCATGGACCGACGCCTCCGCGTCCGCCAGGTGGATCGCCGGCACGTCATAGCCCGATGCCTGTGCGAGCACCTCCTGCCAGCGCGTCCCGGCCGCCAGGCCGACCACGCGCAGTGGATCGTCGCCCCCGCGGGCGTCGGCGAGCACCTCCAGGGCCTGCACGCCGATCGAGCCGGTCGATCCCAGGACCAGGACGCGTCGCGTCACAGGGCGCCTGCCAGGAAGCAGCCGACGTACATCATCGGAATCGCGAGCAGCAGCGCGTCGATGCGGTCGAGGATGCCGCCGTGCTCGCCGAGCAGCGCGCCGGAATCCTTGACGCCCGCGCTGCGCTTGAGCAGCGACTCGAACAGGTCGCCGAGCGGTGTGACGAACGCGACCGCAAGGCCGACGAGGATCGCTTCGCGGCCGGAGAAGTCGGTCTCGTCCACGAGGAAGTGGCCGTACCACATGACGAACGTGCCGACGACGACGCCGCCGATGAATCCCTCGATGCTCTTGTTCGGACTGATGCGTGGCGACAGCTTGTGCTTGCCGAACATGCGCCCGAACGTATACGCAGCCGTGTCGTTGAGGAACACGGCCGCAATCAGCAGCGTCACGATGCTGAAGCCGAACTCCGCCTGGCGCATGACGACGGCCAGGCCCGCGGGCGGGGCGATGTACATCACGGGCATGAGCGTCGCCATGATCGACACCAGCGGAGCGTCTCGCGGCACGCTCAACCCCTGGAAGACCATGAGCAGCGGGATCGCCGACAGCATCGCCAGGAAGATGCCGACCTCCCCCAGCTGCCACGCGAGCAGCGGCGAGAGCACGACCGCCGCGAACGTCGCCGGAACGTAGGGGCCGAGCGGCCGCAGCATCTGGCACAGCTCGAGCGCGGCCATGCCGCAGGCAACCGCGAGCACCAGCACGAGCGCAAGACTGTCTGCGTGCCCGCTCAGCAGCACCAGGTACAGCAGTGGCACGCCGACGACCGCGACGCCGATGCGGCTCTTCACGAGCTCACCGCCTCGGTGGTCGATCGCCCTCCGAACCGGCGTTCGCGCTTCGAGTACACCTCGATCGCGGCCGCCAGGTCGCGCGTGTCGAAGTCGGGCCAGAGCGCGTCGGTGAAGACGAGCTCGGAGTAGGCGGACTGCCACACGAGGAAGTTCGACGTCCGCTGCTCGCCGGCAGTGCGGATGATCAGGTCGGGGTCGCCGAGTTCGGGGCGGTACAGCTGGGCACGCAGCGTCTCCTCCGTGAGCGCCTCGGGGCCGCCACCGGCGATGACCACCGCACGTGCGGCGTCGATGATCTCGGCTCGTCCGCCATATGCGAATGCGATGCAGAGCGTCATCGCCGGGTCGGGACGATCGGTGAGCGCTTCCGCCCAGCGCATGCGCTCGCGGATCTCGTCACCGAGCAGCTCACGTCGACCCATGAAGCACATGCGGGACTCACGCTCGACCATGATCGGCGCCTCGCGCTCGACCTGCTCCATGAACAGCTGCATGATCCCTGCGACCTCTTCCGGGTCGCGACCGAAGTTCTCGGTCGAGAAGCCGTAGACCGTCAGCTCCTTGACGCCCAGGTCGAGGGCGGCTTCGGTCGTGCGATGCAGCGCGTCGGCGCCGGCGCGATGACCTTCGGTGACGCTGACGCCACGACGCTCGGCCCAGCGGCCGTTGCCGTCCATGATGATGGCGACGCGAAGCCCCGTGGGA
This sequence comes from Gaiellales bacterium, assembly GCA_038212015.1. Lineage (GTDB taxonomy): Bacteria > Actinomycetota > Thermoleophilia > Gaiellales > SKUG01 > JAGQUL01. Next base: position 13,388 of record JBBQUY010000009.1, read on the forward strand.
CGGAGGCTCGCCGCCCCGCTGTCGGAGCTCTCGGGAGGCATCAGACCTCCATGATCTCCGCTTCCTTGCCCTTGAGGGCGCTGTCGATCGCGGCGATGAACTCGTCCGTGACCTTCTGGATGTCGGTCTCTGCGCGCCGGACCTCATCCTCGGTCTCGTCGCTGTTCTTGAAGTCGGTGATCGCGTCGCGGCGGATGTTGCGGATCGCGATGCGGCCGTCCTCAGCCATCTTGCGCGCGAGCTTGACCATGTCCTTGCGACGATCCTCGGTCAGCTCCGGCACGGGCAGGCGGATGAGCACGCCGTCGTTGGCGGGGTTGAAACCCAGGTCGGCGTCGGCGATGCCCTTCTCGATGTCCTTCATCGCGCCCTTGTCGAACGGCGTGACGGTGAGCAGTCGTGGCTCCGGAGCGCCGATCGAGGCGAGCTGCTTGAGCGGCGTCATGGCGCCGTAGTAGTTGACCATGACCCGGTCGAGCAGCGCGGGATTCGCGCGGCCGGTGCGCAGCGACGTGAAGTCGTGGCGCGTCGAGTCGACGCTCTTCTGCATGCGCTCTCGCGCGTCGGCAATCGTGTCTGCAGCTGCCATGGTGATCATGCCTCCTGGGGTACGAGCGGGGGTGCGTCGGCGTGCACCAGCGTGCCGACGCGCTCGCCGCGAGCGATCCTCGCGACGGCGTCGGATGCGTCAATGTCGAAGACGTGGATGGGAACTCGGTGTTCGGCAAGCAGGGCGAACGCGGCGGCGTCCATCACCTTGAGGCCGTGGACGAGCGCGTCCTGGTAGGAGACTTCCTCCAGGAAGCGTGCATCGTCATGCGAGCGGGGGTCGCGGTCGTAGACGCCGCGTACGCCGTTCTTGCCCATGAGCAGCGCGTCGGCACCGATCTCGAGCGATCGCAGTGCTGCGGCAGTGTCGGTGGTGAAGAACGGGTTGCCGGTTCCGCCGGCGAAGATGATCACGCGGTCCTTGGACAGGTGGTGCAGCGCCTTGGCGCGCACGTACGGCTCGGCGACCTCGTGGACCGGCAGCGCGCTCATCACGCGCGCGGGCACGCCGGCCTGCTCCAGACCGTCCTGCAGCGGCAGCGCGTTGAGGATCGTGGCGAGCATGCCCATGTAGTCGCCGGTAGCGCGGTCCATGCCGAGCTCGGCCTGGGTCGCGCCGCGCAGGAAGTTGCCGCCGCCGACGACGATCGCGACCTGGATGCCGGCCTCGCGCAGCTGCGCGACCTGCCGCCCCACTTCGCGGACCTTCTCCATGTCCACGCCGGCGCGCTGCGAGCCCATGAGCGCCTCGCCGCTCAGCTTGAGCAGCACGCGGCGCAGGCCGGATTCGGTACGTACGCCGTCGCCGGTGATGTGGATGGTCCCGTTCACGCGTGCGAGCCTACCGCACGCGCCGCCACGACACGGAAAACGCGCGGGTCGGCGCTCGGCGGCATCGCACGTACGACGACGGGCGCCCGGAAGTCCGGACGCCCGTCGGGGAATGCATGGTGGCGACGCGGGGTCGCCGGTGATCGCGCTCGGCAGGCCGGAATCAGCCCTTGACGCTGAAGCGCACGAATCGGCGAACGCGAACCGGAGCGCCAACCTTTTCCGCCGTGATCTTGGCGTAGCCCTCGATCGTGACGTCCGTGCCGAGTCGATCCTTGGCGAAGATCCACGGCTGCTCCACGAGCGCGACGTCGGAGAACCACTTGTCGATCTTGCCGTCGGCGATCTTGCCCCGGATGGCTTCGGGCTTGTCCTCGACCTGCTTGAGGAAGATGCTGCGCTCGGCGTCGATCGCGTCCTGCGGCACGTCCTCGCGCACGAGGTACTGCGGCGACGATGCGGCGACGTGCATCGCCACGTCGTTCGCGAAGGCGGTCACGTCGTCGCTGGTCGGGCCCTCGACGTCGACGAGCACGCCGATGCCGGTTCCGTGCAGGTACATGCCGATGACGCCCTCGCCGCCGGCCTCGCGCTCGAAGTGGGCGACCTCCTGGACGACGATGTTCTCGCCGGTCGAGGACGACGCGTCGACGCGTGCGTCCTCCACCGTGCCGCCGTCCCACGGCTGCGTGAGCAGCTCGGCGACATCGGCCGGCTTGTGCTCGAGCACGTGGTGGGCGAGCTTGGTCGTGAACGCGCCGAAGTCGTCGTTCTTGGCGACGAAGTCGGTGTTGCAACCGACCTGGACGAGCGCGGCGGCTGCCGACGTGCCGGCGATCGCGACGCGACCCTCGGTCGTCTCGCGTGCGCCGAGCTTGCCGGCCTTGGCGATGCCCTTCTCGCGAAGCAGCGTGACGGCGGCGTCGAAGTCGCCTTCGGTCTCGACGAGCGCCTTCTTGGCATCCATCATCCCGGCCTGCGTCGCGTCGCGAAGCTGCTTGACCTGGCTGGCGGTGATCTGTGCAGTCATGAAATTGGTTCCTTGGTTCTTGGTCTGGGAGGGATCAGGCGCCGGCGCCGACGGCTTCAGCCTCGGCGGGAGCTTCTTCCTGCTCCGCGGCGAACTGCTCCGGCGTCACCATCTGGCGCGACGTGCTGATCGAGTCGGCAATCGTCTTGAGAAAGAGCGAGCACGAGCGGATCGCATCGTCGTTGCCCGGCACGACGTAGTCGGCCAGGTCGGGGTCGACGTTCGTGTCGCACAGGCCGATGATCGGAATCTTCAGGCGGCGCGCTTCCTTGACGGCGAGGGCCTCGTTGTTGAGGTCGACGACGACCATCGCGTCAGGCAGTCGCTCCATGCCGGCCATGCCGCCGAGGCTCTGCTCGAGCTTGGCGAGCTGAAGCAGGCGCGTCTGGCGCTCCTTCTTGCCGAGCAGGTCGAGCTGACCCTGCTCGCGCTGGCGGCGCAGTTCCTGCATGTGCTTGAGGCGGTCGCTGATCGTCTTCCAGTTGGTCAGCAGTCCGCCGAGCCAGCGATGGTTGACGTAGGGCATGCCGACGGACTCGGCGTACTCCTGGACCGCGTCCTGCGCCTGCTTCTTCGTGCCGACGAACATCACGGTCTTCTGCTTGGCGGCGAGACCTCCGATGTAGTTGCAGGCCTCCTCCATCATCTGCTGGGTCTGGACCAGGTCGACGATGTAGATGCCCGCGCGCTCACCCCAGATGTAGCGACGCATCTTCGGGTTCCAGCGTCGGGTCTGGTGGCCGAAATGAATACCGGCCTCGAGCAGGTCTCGCATGCTGACGGGTGCGCTCACGTGTGTGTTCCTCGGTTGGGTCGTTGGAAGATGTATCCGTCGATCGCCCTGATAACCGCGGGACCGACCGTGTACGGTCGGCACCACCCCGCGGGGGCGACGTCGGTCTCGAAGTGCCGTCACGCACCCGGATGGCGCGCGACCTGACCGTCGCACTCTAGCGAATCTCGGGATCAGGCGTGGAGTTCAGGCCTGTGCGATGAACGCACGAAGCTCCAGGAGCGCGTCGTAGAGCTCACGCGTGGGAACCTCGACCCACTCCACCGATCCCGCCCGAGCCGCCGGTCGTACACGTGACGTACCGACTGCAACCACGAGCTGGGTGGCATCCCACGCGAAGTCCGCGCTCGCGGCGCGTCCGGCGTGGATCGCCTGGATCGCGTCGATGACCTCGTCACAGGTCTGCGTGTCGACGGACAGGTCCTCGCCGAGCAGCTGCTGCGTCACGTGGACGACGTCTCCGTACGAGGGCTCGATCGTGCCGTCGCTGCCGCGACGGAGCCGGGTCGTGACGAGTACGTCGTCTTCGTGAATCGGTATGTCGAGCTGGTCGCTCAGGTGAACGCCTCGCCCGATGCCCGGGGGTAGGCCGTGATGATCTCGCCGTTTTCCGCACGCTGGATGTTGATCTCGATGCCGCGCGCGGTACCGGTCCCGAGGTTCACATCGGTCCGCTTCGCACCCGATGCCTGAGCCTTCCACGATCCGTCAGGAATCGACTTCTCCGCGTCACGGATCGCTTCGAGCACATCGCGCGGGCTCCATTCCCGCGGATACATCGTCGACGCGTTCTTCTTCGTGCCGTCCGGAAACTCGAGCTTCGCTCGCCACGTGTGGCCGGGAAGGTATTCACCCTTCGGGCTGTTGATCTGGATGACGTTGCGCCCGTCGTCGAGCTGCCCGAAGCGCGGCGCGACATGCCCGCCGCCGCCGTTGCCGCCTCGAAAGACATGTTCGACGTCCATGCGCATGGCCAGCGCGCGCAGGTCGGCCGGGAGCGGCCCCAGGACGTCGTCGATGAACTTCGTTCGACGCGCGGCAACCTCGGGATCGAGCTTCAGATCATCCGCATCAGGCTTTGGAGCATCTGCATCCGGCTTCCTGGGCGCGTCCGCGTCCGGCGTGGTCACTTTCGGCGCATCCGGGGTGTCGGGTGCCTTCTTGACGACCTTGCCGAGCTTGGAGACGCCTTTCGAACCGACGATGACCTCGAGCACGCCGAAGATGCCACGCCCCACGGCTTCGCCCTCATTGCCGTTCTTCCAGTCCTCGACGATCGGATTCGTGAGTCCGTGCCAGACCGCGGGCCACGATTCCTTCGGGTCGGTAACGAGCGACGCGACACCCTTGGCCGTGTCGACCGGATGCGTGACGGCATCCGCGATGCCGGTGACCGTGTCGACCGCACCTTCGCCGATGCCCTTGGCAACGCCGCCGACGTCGCTGACGATTCCGCCCAGGTCGAAGCCGCGAGTGCGGTGCGGCGGCTCACAGTGGAGCGAGTCGTGCTCGCTGTCCGAATATCGGAGATGGCTCATCGGATCGGTTCCTGGCGACGGCGTTCGGCGTGCAGCGCACCCTCGGGCGCTGCATGGGACCACGGTACGTCGGTCTCGGACCGTCGCCTAGGGGGATCCGTCGCCCCTCGCGCGCGCCCGCGAGTCGACAACTGGTCAAATCAGTGCCACGAGGGTGGCCGTTTTCGACGATCCGTCGTACGCTGGAGCCGACGACCCATGGATGGACGAACCGTGCGAGCAGGCAAGGACTTTGCGAGCGAACGCGTGGAACCGCTTGGTTCCCGTGAACAGGCCGCCTTCGGCGAGCTTGCGCTTGCGCTGCGCGCGGCCAGCTGGGACGTCGCGATGGGGGTCGTCGAAACGGGCCTCGAGCGTGACCTGATCCCGTCGTACGCGGCACTCGGCACCATCAAGCGGCTCGCCAACCTGCCTGCGTTCATCGGCGGTCTGGCAATGGCGATCATGCGCCCCGCACCCGGTCGTCATCGCGGCACCAACCCGATCCTGGCGCGCCTGGCGCGCGACCACGTGATCGAACGCGAGCAGGCGGGTTTTTCGGCTCGTGAGATCGTCCAGGAATTCCTGCTGCTGCGGCGCGTGATGTGGCGCTTCGTGCAGGAGACGATCGACCCCGCGCTCGGCGCACGCTCGGTCCTCAAGCTCGAGGACCTGCTCAACTCGATCCTCGACGAGGTGATCGCCGAGTGCACGGTCATCTACTTCGATCGTGCGACGCAGGAGCTGTCGGAGCGATCACGACGCGACTCGCTCACCGGCCTGCTCAATCACCAGGCCTTCAACACGCGCCTGGACGAGGAGATCGATCGCGCACGACGCTACGGCAACGAGCTGCAGGTCATCTACTTCGACCTCGACGACTTCAAGTCCATCAACGACGAGCAGGGCCACCACGAGGGCGACCGCGCGCTCGTCGGGCTCGCATCGATCGTCATGGAATCGATCCGCGACTCGGATTTCTGTGGCCGCATCGGCGGCGACGAGTTCGTGATCGGGCTCGTCGAGACCAACGACATGGCAGCGCACCTGCTGCTCGATCGTCTCCGCGCACGCCTCGCACACGCCGTGTACGAGGACATCGTGCCCTCCGGCACGAACATCTCCGCCGGCTGCGCCGGGTTCCCGTCCGAAGCCGACTGCGCACAGGACCTGCTCGTGGTCGCCGACCGTCGACTGTATGACGACAAGCGCGCCCGCAAGGCAGCGCTCGCCGCCCAGCTCGCAGCCTCGGCGGCGCCGGTCGAGGCGCCCGCACCGGCCGATGCGGCCGAAGACGTCGACGACGACCATGATCAGGACGAGGGGTCGAGCAGCTCGATCGCCTCGCCCGCTGCCCGCGCGGTCGCACAGGCATCCATGATCGAGCCGGTCGTGGAATCGGTCCTCGTCGAGGTCGACGACGACGTCGAGCCGTCCACTGATCCGGAGACGCGACGCGTGGTCGATGCCGCACGTCGGGCGATCGAGGATGCGCGTCGGCGCGCCGAAGCAGCGCTCGATCTGTAGCTCGTCGCGCCGCTAGCGGCGCACGGGCGTGTCGCGTGGCGCGGGCGCTCGCTTGATCGCCCGCGGCCGCTTCACTGGTCGCGCGGTCGGCAGCTTGAGCGTGAACGTCGCGCCGCTGCCGGGAATGCTGTGCACGTCGATCGCACCATCCATCGCGTGCATGAGCCGCTGACAGATGTACAGGCCGAGCCCGGCTCCACCACCATGACGCGTCGCGGAGTCGGCCGTGAAGAAGAACCGCTCGAAGATCCTCGACTGGTCCTCCACGGCGATGCCGCGGCCATGGTCGCGCACGGTCACGCCGGCCCTGCCCTCGCGGCGGAGTGACGCACGCACCTCGATCGGCCGCGTGGATCCACCGTGACGACGCGCGTTCTCGAGCAGGTTCGTGAGGACCTGCTGCAGGCGATCCGGGTCGACCTCCACCGTGAGCGGATCGGCGTCGGCATCGTGCCATGCCACGTCCACGTCGGGCCGCGTCGCACGGAACGTCGTCACCGCGCGACTGACTTCCTGGACGAGGTCGACCGTGCAGATGCGCACGCTCGGCGGGCGACCGGCCTCGATCGCGCTGGTGTCGAGCAGGTCGTTGATGAGCCGGTCCAGTCGGATTGCTTCGGTGCGCATGATGTCGAGGAACGCGACGTGCTGTGACGGCTCGAGCTTGATGTCTTCGCGCCGCATGGTCTCGAGGAAGCCGCGGATCGTGGTGAGCGGCGTGCGCAGCTCATGACTGACGGTTGCGACGAAGTCACGCTTGAGCCGTTCGGCTTCGTGGACGCCGGTGGTGTCGTGCAGCGCGAGTACCCAGGACCGGTTTCGCACGGCCCCCTCGGCGTCGGCCGGCGCATATGACGCGCGCACGATTCGGCGTTCGCCGGTGGCGATCACGAGACGCGCCTCGCTGACACCGGCCACGCCGCGTTGGACGATCCGCGCGAGCTCGGGTGACACCGAGCCGATCGACAGCCCCACCACGCGTTCGGCCGGGACGCCGACGAGCTTGCTCATCGCCGGATTGCACGCCGTGATGCAGCCATCGGAGTCGAGCACGACCAACCCCTCGTTCGCGTGCTCGAAGACCTGTGCCATCGTCTGCAGCTGCTGCGCCGACAGCTGCGCGACGAGCGCCTTCGACAGCGCGACCGAGCCGTGGCGCGCGACCACCTCGAGCATCGCGCGATCCCGACGCTTCTGCACGCGCGAACGACCGACCTGCGTCGGGTCTCGCCAGACGCGCAGCTCGCCGATGCGCACCCCGTTGGTGTCGAGCTGCAGCACGGCCGCCAGACGGCCCCGAACGCCGTCCTGGAACGTGAGGCCGCCGTCGGTCGTGCCGCGCTCGTCCTCCAGCAGCACGCCCGCGTCTCCCAGCTGATCGTGGAACAGGCGCACCATCGCGCCGCACGCGCCGTCGACCTCGCATGCGACTCGCGCGATGTGCTCGGCCACTCGCACCACCGGCATGTCGTCGCCGAGCCGCTCGGTTGCATCGACGAGCCCCGAGATCGCGTCGTCGCCGTGGGCGGCCCGCAGGAACGCGCGACAGCTCGCGTGGATGAACAGGAACAGCACCAGTGCCCCGAGCAGGATCGACGGCTGCACGAACAACGCCGGAACCAGGAGCAGGCCGAACGAGACGTTCACGCCCCAGATCCCGAGCTTTGTTGCAAGCTCGTCGCGCATCGTCATCAGGAACGGCGCATCCAGCGCACGCGAGAGCACGCCGGCCACCAGCAGCTGGTTGACGACGAACAGGACCGACAGTCCGCCGATCGCAGCGGCGAGCGCGGCATCCGCAGGGCCGGGCGCAGGCCCCACGAGTGATTCCACCACGATGCTTGCAGCGCCGACGCTCAACAACAGCTGCGATGCGTTGAACAATGCCTTCGCGGCTGTTTGGCGGGCGACTGCCTGCCAGACGACGAGCGCGATGGACATCGAGACGAGCACCCCACCGGTGGGGAGTGCGAGCAGTGCGGGAAGCACGATTGCTTCTTCGAAGCCGACCATCTCCACTTCCGAGTCCCGTCGGATCGGAATCGGCATGAGCTGTGCCAGCGACAGTGCGGCCGCGAACCCGATCACGTACCGCAGGTCGCCGATCGTCGAAGCCGAGGCAGCCCACGCCAGGAGCACGCATGCGGCGATCGCGAGGCATGCCACGTACGGTGTGCTGCTTCGACTCTCCTTCACGCACTCACCTCCGCTTCGACGCACGGGTTCGTTTCGCCACAGGGGCGCTTACCGTGCGTTCGGTCCCATGTCGATGGTTGTGTCATGGAATGGTTCGAAACATCGGAGGAATCTGTCGGAACCTATGCAGGTTCCGCACGGCGGTCACACTGCGGCTTGTGGCACGGTGGATCCCGAATCTGCCACCTTCTCGGAATCAGCATCGGGGCGAGCAATTCCTCACCACCTGCGGCGGGGCACGATCCCCTGCATGGACCATCCGACCCTCGAGTCGCTCGACCTGGTCGCCGCAGTCGAGGCGCTGCCGCTGCCTGCATGGCTGTGCGATCGGCGCGGACGTGTCATCCATTCCAACGAGCGGTGGACCCGTTTCCTGGGCGGGGAGTCGCACCTGCGATCGCACTGGCTGACGGACCGGTTCATCCATCCCCACGACGTGGCGGACGTGCGCGATGCGTGGCACGACGCACTCGAGGACGGAGGCGAGGTGGACACCCACGCACGCCTGCGACGATTCGACGATACCTGGCGATGGCACCTGCTGCGTGCGTCGCCCGTCGGCAATCCGTCCGCACCGACCGACGCGTGGCTCGGGACGTGGACGGAGATCGACGCTCCCCTCCGCGAACTCGAGGGGCTGCGCATGCGCTGCCGCATGCTCGAGGCGAAGGGCGAGGCGTCGCTCGATGCCACGATCCTGACGAGCCTCGACCGGAAGCTCGTGTGGGCGAATCGGCGGGCGTACGAGCTGTGGGGCGTCAGTCGCGAGGAGTACCCGCCCGGCAGCGACCTGACGCTCGCTGCCGAGCGCCTCGCATCGCGCGTGCGCGATTCGGAGCACAATCGCAAGGTGCTCGACATGATGTACGACGAGCCGGATCGGGTCACGCGCGACGAGCTGGAGATGGCCGACGGGCGTACGATGGAGCGCTACAGCATCCCCGTCGTCGATGTCGACGGTGTCGCGGTCGGGCGCATGAACTCGTATCGCGACGTCACCATCGCCCGTCGACGGATGGCAGCGCTCAACGAGCGAGCACAGGCAGCCGTCGCGCTCAACTACGTCGCCGATGCCGTCTTCCTCGTCGATGACGACGACGTGGTGCACCTGTGGAACCCCGCGACGGAGCTGCTGACCGGCATCCCGGCACACGAGGCGATCGACCGCTGCATCTGCGACCTGCTGCTCGACTGGGACGTCGCGCGTGAACTCGTTCCGGTGCTGGATGACATCGACGAGCCGCGCTCGGCGGCGACCGTTCCACTGGTGGTGTCGGGCGGGCGCGAGGCCTGGGTGTCGGCGGTCGGTGTCCGCTTCGAGGACGGCGTGGTGTATGCGCTCCGTGACGTGTCCGATGACCGGATGCTCGACCGCATGCGTTCGGACATCGTCGCGACGGTGTCACATGCACTGCGCACGCCGCTGACGTCGATCTACGGCATGGCGATCACGCTGCAGGACGTCGACACCGGACTCGACGACGAGACGCGTGCGCGGCTGCTCCGGACGATCGTCGAGCAGTCGGCCCGGCTCGGCTCGATCCTCGACGACCTGCTCGTGGCGAACGGACTCGAGCGCGGCTCGATGCGGTTGCGTTCAGCGGTCGTCGACGCGAGGGACGTGGTCACCGCAGCGATCGAGCTGGTCTCCTCCGCGCTGCCCCTGCCGACGGCGATATCGGTCGAGCTCGATCCCGACCTGCCGCTCGTGGCTGCGGATCCGGATCGCATGCGGCAGGCGCTCGTCAACCTGCTCGAGAACGCGGTCAAGTACTCGCCGGACGGGGGTGCGATCCACGTGCGCGTGCGCATGGCCACCGCGTCCGACGTCTCGATCGACGTCACCGACCACGGTCTGGGGATCTCGGCGGCAGATCTGGACCATGTGTTCGACAAGTTCCATCGCGTCGATCCGAGCATGACGCTCGGGATCGCGGGAACCGGCCTCGGGCTGTACATCGCGCGCGAACTCGCGCGACGCATGCACGGCGACATCCTGGTGCATTCGATCGAGTGCGTGGGATCGACCTTCCGGCTCGTCCTGCCCGCGGCGTGACGGATGGGTCTTGCGCTCGGGCCCGAACCGTCGTTTCATGGCCTGGTCGAGGTGTGGACGCTCCAGCCCATGTGGCACGCATTCACGTCACCCCGAGAGGCACGACATGACCTCGACGCTCACCTCGCGCGAACACGCCAGCGAACGACCCCTGCTCTTCGACACGATGCAGGCCGTCGTGCAGCTGCGGCGCGCGCATCGACCTGTTCCGGATCGCCTCGTCGATGAGCTGCGTGCGCGTCACCTGTCGACCCTTGCCGAGGCGATCGAGCGCTACAACGTCCGCGTCACGCGGGTGCAGCTGAGCGCATGACCTGATTCGTCACGCGGGAGCGGTGTCGGCTTCATCTGCCGTCGACGGGTTATGCAATCCATGCGAGTCGACCTTGCCGGCGATCGCATCCGGGAACTGCTCCCACGTCAGTCCGGACTCCGACGGGCAGAAGCCCGGCACGCCGACTGCCTCGTTGAGCTGGTTCCAGCTCATGGGCGCGAGTTCGCGGGGCTGCTCCACCATCGTGATGCAGTCGTGGACCGGGCAGACGATCGAGCACAGGTCACAGCCGATGCACTCGTCCTTGTCCACGTGCGCGACGCGGCCGATGTTGACGGTGCCGTCCACCCAGTCGATGCAGTCGACCTGGTTGTCGCGGCACACCTCGATGCACTTTCCACAACCGATGCAGGCGTCCTGGTCGATGTCGGCACGTACCTGCCAGTTGAGGTCGAAGTCACCGAAGTTGGAGATCCGGTCGACGCTGCCGCCGATGAGCTCGCGCACGCTCGACAGGCCGCGCTGGTCGAGGTAGTTGCTGAGCCCGGTCTCAAGCTCGCCCACCAGGCGAAAGCCGTGGTGCATGATCGCCGTGCAGACCTGCACGGTCGACGAGCCGAGCAGCATGAACTCGGCGCAGTCCTGCCAGGTGTGCGCACCGCCGATGCCGCTGATCGGCAGGCCGGCGCACTCGGAGTCGTGCGCGATCGAGCTGACCATGTTGAGCGCGATCGGCTTGACCGCCGGGCCGGCGTAGCCGCCGTGCGAGCCCTTGCCGTTCACGCTCGGGCGCGTCTCCCACGTGTCCAGGTCGAGGCCGACGATCGAGTTGATCGTGTTGATGGCGCTGACGCCGTCGGCGCCGCCGTTCTTCGCGGCGCGTGCACCGGCGACGATGTTGGTGATGTTCGGGGTGAGCTTGACCAGGACGGGAATCTCGGAGACTTCCTTGACCCACGCCGTGATCATCTCGATGTACTCGGGGACCTGGCCGATCGCGGCGCCCATGTTGCGTTCGCTCATGCCGTGCGGGCAGCCGAAGTTGAGCTCGAAGCCGTCGGCGCCGGTCTGCTGGGCGCGCTTGACGACTTCGTGCCACGCCTGCTGCTCGGTCTCGACCATGAGGCTGATCACCACGGCGCGATCGGGGAACTCCTCCTTGGCCTGCGCGATCTCGGCGAAGTTGACCTCGGCAGGTCGGTCGCTGATGAGTTCGATGTTGTTGAGGCCGACGAGCTTGCGCCCGTACACGTCGAGGCCGCCGTAGCGCATCGCGGTGTCGATCACCGGCGCGCCGACGGTCTTCCACACGACGCCGCCCCAGCCGGCCTCGAACGCGAGGCGCACCTGGCGCAGCGAATTGCCGGGCGGTCCGGACGCGATCCAGAACGGGTTGGGCGAGTGGATGCCCGCGGTGTCGGTCGAGAGATCTGCCATGTCAGTTGTCCTCCAGCCAGGCGCTGATCGCGTGGGCGGCGTCGCGGCCCTGCGCGACGGCGTCCACCACGCTGAGTTCCTTGCCGCTCAGCACGGCGTCCCCGCCGGCGAAGACCTGCAGGTCGGTGGTCTGGAACGGGTTGGTCATCGCGGGGCGGTCCCACTCGACGGTGAGGCCCAGCTGCATGTACAGGTCGGGTTCGCGGTGCTGTCCGGTCGCGAGCAGGACGTGGTCGCACTCGATCATGAGCGGCTCGTCCGTGATGCGCGGCGTGGGTCGGCCGTCGGGCGCGGGCGCACCGTCGAGGGCGACGACGCGGCACTCGAGCGCTGCCACGTGACCCGTGTCGTCGGCGACGACCCGCACCGGCTGCGTGAGCCAGGCGAAGCGCACGCCGTCCTTGAGGCAGTGCTCGTACTCGTTGGGGTAACCCGTCATCTCGGCCTGCGTGCGGCGGTACACGCACGTGACGGTGTCGGCGCCCAGGCGGGCAGCGATCGTGGCGGCATCCATCGCCGTGTTGCCGGCCCCGACGATCACCACGTTGGAACCGACCGGCACGTTGGAAGGCCGCTCGACACGGATGCGCTCGATGAACTCGAGCGCGTCCTCCACACCGTCAGCGTTCGCGCCTTCGAGGCCGATGCCGCTCACGCGAGCACCCGCGCCGTTGGCGAGGAAGATGGCGTCGAACTGTGAGCGCAGCTCGTCGACGGTGATGTCGGTGCCGACCTCGCAGTTCGTGCGCGCCGTCGCGCCGAGTGCGAGCACCTGACTCGCTTCCCACAGCGCGACGTCGCTCGGTTCGCGCAGCGGGATGATGCCGTACATCGCGAGTCCGCCGAGCTCGGGCTGGCGTTCGAAGATCGTGACGGCGTGGCCGGCGATGCGCAGCTGCGCGGCACAGGCCAGACCGGCAGGGCCCCCGCCGACGACCGCGACGCTGCGGCCCGTCGCGACGCCCGGGTACAGGCCGGCCTTGCGGAAGCCCTCGGGATCGCGGTAGACCACGTCGGTGGCGTAGCGCTGGAGCTGGCCGATCTTGATCGGCCCCTCGTTCGGTTCGAGCACGCACGCCTCTTCGCACAGCTCCTCGACGGCGCACACGCGCGCGCATGAGGCGCCCATGACGTTCTGGCCGAGGATGCGCTGTGCCGAGCCGAGGCGATCGTCGGTGCCGATGAGCTTGATGAAGCCGGGGATGTCGATGCTCGTCGGGCACGCCACCATGCACGGCGCGTCGAAGCAGTACAGGCAGCGCGTGGCCTCCGCGTACGCCTCCTGCTCCGACATCGGAAGCAGGCGCTCGCTCAGGTCGGCCTCGATCTCGTCGGCTGGTCGCCGACCGGTCTGCAGGTGTGACATGTCAGTCGCCTCCGGACTCAAGACTGCGTAGGGAAGCCGAGGTTCACGCCTCGGTGGCTCGGATCGGGCCAGCGGCCCGTGATCGCCTTTGCGCGCGTGAAGAAGCGCACGCCTTCCATGCCGTGCATGTGCTGGTCGCCGAACAGCGAGGCCTTCCAGCCACCGAAGCTGTAGTACGCCATCGGAACCGGCACCGGCACGTTGATGCCGACCATGCCGACCTCGACCTCGTTCTGGAAGCGCCGCGCGGCGCCGCCGTCGTTGGTGAAGATCGCCACGCCGTTCGCGAACTCCGACTGGTTGACCAGGCGCATCGCGTCTTCATAGGCGTCCACGCGAACGATGTCGAGCACGGGCCCGAAAATCTCGTCGGTGTAGATCGACATGTCCTCGGTGACCCTGTCAAAGAGCGTCGGTCCGATCCAGAAGCCCTCGTCGTGGCCGGGAACGTCGAGCGTGCGACCGTCGACGACGAGCTCCGCGCCCGCCTGCGCTCCCTGGGCGACGTAGTCGTGGATGCGGTCGCGCGACTCGGCGGTCACGACCGGACCCATCTCGCTCTCGGGGCGGTGTCCAGGTCCCGTGGTCAGCTTCGCCATGCGCTCCTCGAGCTTGGGGCGCAGCTTGTCGGCGGCATCGCCGACTGCCACGAGCACGCTCACCGCCATGCAGCGCTGCCCGGCGGAGCCGAAGGCCGCACCGATCGCGGCATCCGCGGCGAGGTCCATGTCCGCGTCGGGCAGAACGACCATGTGGTTCTTCGCGCCGCCGAGTGCCTGCACGCGCTTGCCGTGCCGCGTCGCGGTCTCGTAGATGTGCTTGGCGACGGGCGTCGATCCGACGCTCGAGACCGCCGCGACGTCCGGGTGCTCGATGAGTCGGTTCACTGCCACGGCGTCGCCGTGCAGCACGTTGAACACGCCGGCAGGCAGGCCCGCCTCGGCGAACAGCTCCGCCATGAAGTTGGCGGCGCTGGGATCCTTCTCGCTCGGCTTGAGCACGAACGTGTTGCCGGCCGCGATCGCGATCGGGAACATCCACAGCGGCACCATCGCCGGAAAGTTGAACGGCGTGACGCCGGCCACGACGCCGAGCGGCTGGCGGATCGACCAGATGTCGATGCCGGTCGAGACCTGCTCGGAGTACTCGCCCTTGATCAGATGCGGCATCCCGCACGCGAACTCCACCACCTCGAGGCCACGCGTGACCTCACCCATCGCGTCCTCGTGCACCTTGCCGTGCTCGCGGGTGACGATCCGCGCGAGCTCATCCTTGCGCTGGAACAGCAGCTCGCGGAACGCGAACATGATCTGCGTGCGCTTGGTGAGCGACGTGTCGCGCCACATCGGGAACGCGCCCTTCGCGGCGGCGACGGCTCGATCGGTGTCGGCGACGCTCGCCATCGGTGCGCGCGCGACGACACTGCCCGTGGCCGGGTCGTGCACCTCGAGGAAACGCTCGACGTTGGCGTCGTCACCCTTGCCGGCGATCCAGTGATGGAGCGTCGTGAGGTTCGTATCGGTCAGGGTCGAGCTCATGCGTTTGCCTCCACTGCGGGCTTGACGATTCCGTGCCTGGACTGCTGCACGTCGAACAGGGCGTCGAGCAGGAGTACGAGACCTTCGTCGGCCTCCTCCTGCGTGAGCGTCATCGGGGGCGCCATGCGCAGCACGTTACCGTTGAGTCCGCCCTTGCCGATGAGCAGACCACGCTCCTTCGTGGCCTCCATCATGAGGCCGGCCGTTGCCGCGTCGGGGGTGTCGGTGCCGGGCTCGACGAGCTCCACGGCGAACATGAGGCCCTTGCCGCGCAGCTCCGCGACCATTGGCAGTTCGCCCGCGTCGACCGCTCGACGCAGGCCGTCGATGATCGACGTTCCGACGCGCTTGGCGTTGCCCTGGAGGTCGTGTTCGCGGATGTAGCGCAGGTTCGCGAGCGAGCCCGCCATCGTCAGCGGCGTGCCACCGAACGTCGAGATCTGGCCGGCACTGATGCCGTCCATGAGCTCAGCGCTCGCGACGACGCCACCGACGGAAAGCCCGTTGCCGACCCCCTTGGCGAACGTCATGAGGTCGGGCGTGACCCCGTGCGCCTGATAGCCCCAGAAGTGGTCGCCCGTGCGACCCCAGCCGGTCTGCACCTCGTCGCTGATCATGAGGATCCCATGCTCGTCGAGGACGTGCTCGAACGCGCCGAAGAGCCCGTCCGGCGGCGTCGAGAACCCGCCAACTCCCTGGATCGGCTCGAAGATCATCGCGGCGACGTCGCCACCGGTGCTCGTCTGGATCACGCTGCGCAGGTCGTCGACGCAGCGCTCGATGAACTCCGCACCCGATGCGTCGCGCCATGGCGAGCGGTACTGGTAGCCGCCGTGCACCCAGCTGACATTGAACGGCGACAGCTGCGAGGCACGCCATCCGCGGTTGCCGGTGATGGCGATCGTGCCGAACGAGTGGCCGTGGTAGCTGTTGCGCAGCGCGAGCACGTGATTGGAGCGGCGCGCATGCGTGGCGAGCAGCAGCGCCATCTCGTTGGCTTCTGAGCCGCTCGGCGTGAAGAACACCTTGGCGTCGGGGATGCCGCTCAGCTCAGCGATCTGCTCGGCGAGCTCGACCTGCTGCTCGACCAGGTACAGTGTCGAGCTGTGCAGCATCCGTGCGGCCTGCTCCTGCACGGCGGTCACGACCTCGGGCAGCGCGTGCGCGGTGCTCGTCGTGAGGATGCCGCCGAAGAAGTCGAGGTAGCGATTGCCGGCGCCGTCCCACACGTGGCGACCTTCACCGTGCGTGAGCTGGATCGGCTCGTCGTAGTACAGCGCCATCCAGCTGGGCAGCACCTTGCGGTGACGTGCGAGCAGTGCCTTCTCGTCGGCCATGGTCTCCCCTTCGTCGTCCAGCCGTCCGTCCCCACGGCGCTTGGCGAGCCGGTTCCCCCCGGAACTGCGGCTCGATGGGGATCCTAGACGAATCGCGCCGCGGGGCGTCGATCCGGTGAGTAGATCCCTCTCCGCTTCCCGATGACTTCCAGTCGATCCCACGACGGAGCGTCGAGTGTGCGCATCGAGTGCACGATCCTGCACGAATCGTGCGCGTTTCACGGATGGAAATGCTTTCAGCGCTAGCTACCTTCCTCCAACGAGGTGGACGTCGGGGAGTACGTCCGCCCATCCGGGAGGGAACACGTCATGAAGTATCCAGTGTGCGCTGCCAAGGTCCGCACGTCCCGTCCACGCGTGCGTCGAACCGCGATCGCGCTGCTCGGCGCCTCAATCGCGGCGGGCGCTTCGCTCGGCGGCGCAGGCGCTGCCGGCGCCGTGTCGCTCAACGAACCCGACATGGCGTTCATCCTCGAGCAGATTCGGCGTGGCGAGGCCCACGCCGCGGGTGGCCAGTTGGCCGGCAACGGACCGAACCAGATCTCCAGCCCGCTGCTGCCGTACGGTGTGCGCACGGTCGATGGCAGCTTCAACAACATCGTCCCCGGCCAGGAGCAGTGGGGCGCGGCGGATCGGCTGTTCCCGCGCCTGGGCGCCCCCTTCTATCGGACGGCTGAGCAGTGGGATCCGGATGGCCCCGGTGGTGCACCAGCGCAGAACACCGCGTATACGCAGAAGTCAGGTGTCGTGGCCGATTCGCGACCGCGCACCATCAGCAACCTGATCGTCGACCAGACGACCGCGAATCCGGCAGCGATCGCGGCTCGCGACGCAAATCCGGCCGCCACCCAGGCGGGTGACACGATCCAGCTGCCAAACGTCGCCACGGACTCGGGCCTGTCGGCGCCGTACAACGCGTGGTTCACCTTCTTCGGCCAGTTCTTCGACCACGGGCTCGACCTGACCACCAAGGGTGGCAGCGGCACGGTGATCGTCCCGCTCAAGGACGATGACCCGCTGATCTCCGGTCCGAACGGCATCTCCGGGGATGCCGACGACCTTCCCGCGAACCGTCGCTTCATGGTGGTGACGCGTGCGCGCAACCAGGCCGGCGCCGATGGCCTGCTCGGAACCGGCGACGACGTGCAGGAACACACGAACACCACCACCCCCTACGTCGACCAGAACCAGACCTACACGTCGCATCCCTCGCATCAGGTCTTCCTGCGCGAGTACGAGCTGCGAGGCGGACGCCCGTTCGCCAACGGCCGTCTGCTCGATCGCGCGGCCGGCGGCGGACTCGCGCCATGGTCCGACGTGAAGGCGCAGGCACAGTCGATGCTCGGCATCGCGCTCGACGATCAAGATGTCCTCGACGCGCCGCTCGTACTGACGGACCAGTACGGCAAGTTCATTCCGCACCCCTCGACGGGCATGGCCCAGATCATCACGCAGCGTTCGCCGCTGCAGCTACAGTCGGGCACGCCCGCCAACCCCGTCGATGCAACTCTCGCGGTTCGCACCGGCCACGCGTTCCTCGACGACATAGCCCACCACGCAGCGCCGTTCGGCGACCACGACAACAACCCGTCCACGCCGCGCCAGGCGCTGACGCCCGACGCGACCGCCGGGGTAACCGACGACGGCCTCCCCGGTACCTACGACGACGAGATGCTCGACGCCCACGTCATCACCGGCGACGGGCGCGGCAACGAGAACATTGGACTGACCGCCGTCCACCATGTTTTCCACGCCGAGCACAACCTGCGCGTCGAGGAACTCAAGACCCTCATCCTCCAGCCAGGCGGCCAGTCCCCCGCGGACTGGCAGTTCGCGAACGGTGCGTGGAACGGCGAGCGACTCTTCCAGGCAGCGCGCTTCGTCACCGAGATGGAATACCAGCACCTCGTCTTCGAGGAATTCGCACGCAAGGTCCAGCCACAGGTGAACGTGTTCACCGGCTACGAGAGCGACATCGACCCGGCCATCACCGCGGAGTTCGCACACGTCGTGTACCGGTTCGGTCACTCGATGCTCAACGAGACGATCGACCGTGAGCACCAGGACGGCACGCGCAACGACATCACGCTCATCGACGCGTTCCTCAACCCGCAGGCGTTCCACGACAGCGGCACGGCAACCCCCTACACCTCCGAAGAGGCAGCCGGCTCGATCGTGGAGGGCATGACCAAGCAGCGCGGCAACGAGATCGACGAGTTCGTCACCCCTGCCCTGCGCAGCAACCTGCTCGGCCTGCCGCTCGACCTGGCGACGATCAACATCGCACGAGGACGGGACACGGGCGTCCCGTCGCTGCAGTCGGCGCGCAAGCAGTTCCACGCGACGTCCAATCACCCTGCGCTGGAGCCCTACGACAGCTGGCAGGACTTCGGTTTCGGCATTCGCCATCCCGAATCGCTCGTCAACTTCGTGGCGGCGTACGGCCTGCACCCGACCGTCCTCAGCGCAACGACGCTGGCGGCGAAGCGCACCGCGGCGGACCTGCTCGTCAATGGCGGCACAGGCGCACCTGCAGACCGCATCGCGTTCCTGCAGAGTACCGGCGCGACCTGGTCCAACCTCGCCAACGGATCGTCGCGCACCGGCCTCGACGACGTCGACTTCTGGATCGGCGGCCTTGCCGAGAAGCAGATGCCGTTCGGCGGCCTGCTCGGATCGACCTTCAACTACGTGTTCGAAGCACAGATGGAGAAGCTGCAGGACGGCGACCGCATGTACTACCTGAGCCGCACCGCAGGCCTCAACTTCCTGACGCAGCTCGAGAACAACTCGTTCGCGTCGCTCATCCAGCGAACGACGAACGCCACGCACCTGCCACAGGACGTGTTCGCACGGCAGGATTTCCAATTCGAGATCGCTCGCGTCGGCAACACCGGTCCGATCCTGGACGATCCGCAGACCGTCGAGGACGAGACGACCCTGCTGATCCGTGAACCCGACGGCACGACCCGGTTCACTGGCGCCGAGCACGTCCTGTTCGGTGGTACGAACGACGCGAACCGCATCAAGTCGAGCGAGGGCGACGACCACTTCTGGGGCGATGGCGGCAACGACACCATCGAATCGGGCTCCGGCAACGACATCGTCGACGGCGGCGACGGCGACGACGTGCTGACGGACCTCTTCGGCGATGACAACCTCAAGGGCGGAGCCGGTAACGATGCGATCAGCGCCGGATCGGGCTTCGACCTGATCCTCGCAGGACCGGGCAAGGACTTCGTCGTCGCGGGCGACGATCCCAAGGAGACGTTCGCCGGTACCGGCGATGATTTCGTGATCGCCGGCGACTCCGCCGACTTCGTGTTCGGCGACGAGGGCGACGACTGGATCCAGGGCGGCCCGCAGGCCGACCTGCTCCAGGGCGACCACGGCGACCCCTTCCAGACGAACCGCGTCGGCAACGACGTGCTCATGGGCGAGGGCGGCAACGATGACCTCGACGCCGAGGGCGGCGACGACATCATGATCAGCGGCGTCGGTACCGAGCGCCACGAAGGCATGATCGGCTTCGACTGGGTTACCTACAAGGGTCATGCCCAGCGCGTCGACGCCGACATGAACTTCACCGGGCTGCAGCCGCCCGACGAGGACGCCATCCGCGACCGTTTCGACATGGTCGAGGGCTTGTCGGGCTGGAACGGCAGCGACACGCTGCGCGGCACCGACAACGGCGCCGTCGAGCTGACCGCCGACCATGCCCTCACGAACCCGGGCCTCATCACCGGCCTGGCGCCGCTCGTCGGCTCCGGCCCATTCGCCGAGGGCGACATCATCCTCGGCGGCGACGGCGCCGACATCATCGAGGGTCGCGGTGGCGACGACATCATCGACGGCGACCAGTGGCTCGATGCACAGATCAGCGTGCGCAGCGCGACCAACCCTGCAGTCGAAATCGAGCGCGTGGACAACATGCGCCAGGTCTCGGCACGGGTGTTCAACAGGACCATCAACCCGAGCCAGCTGCAGATCGTGCGCACGATCCGCACCCAGGCGGCCGGCGCCCACCAGGACACCGCGGTCTTCTCCGAGGAGCTTGCCAACTACACGATCACCCAGCTCGGTGGCGGTGCAGTCCGCGTATCACACACCGGTGGAAGTGGAATCGACGGCACCGACACGCTCCGACGCATCGAACGCCTGCAGTTCGCCGACCAGACGGTGAGCGCTGCCGGTGGCAATCCTCCGGTCCCGGGCAACAGCGCGCCGACGGGCACCGTGAACATCTCCGACACCACTCCCGCAGAGAACCAGCTGCTGACAGCGACTCGCGCGTTCAACGACGCGGACGGGATCAACCTGGCATCGATCCAGTTCCGATGGGAAGTCGAGGGCGCGTTCGGCATCTGGGTGCCGGCAGGCAACGGCGCACAGTTCACGCCGGATGATTCGCACGTCGGCCGGCGACTGCGGGCGATTGCGACCTACAACGACAACCTCGGCACGCTCGAGACCGTCACGTCGGCGCCGACCGCTGCGGTGACCAACGTCAATGAGCCGGCCACCGGAGAACCGCTGCTGAGCGACACCACACCAACGCTCGGCTCGCCCATCACGGCGCTCACCGGGTCCATCGGCGACGCGGATGGCATGGTCAACGCAGCGTTCAGCTATCAGTGGCAGCAGGGAAGCAGAGGTGGCAACACCAACTTCACGGACATCCCGGGGGCGATGGCAGATACGTTCACCCCGCGGCCGGCGCAGATTGGGCGACGCCTGCGAGTGATCGTGAGATTCGTCGACGACCGGGGCTCCGCCGAGACCACGACGTCGGCCGCATCGGCGCGGACCTCTGCATTCAACGCGCTGCAGTTCTTCGTGCCGAATTCGCTGCTCGCTCGCAGCGCAGCTCCGCAGACGATCAGTGCCACCGTCCCCGAGGACGTCAACGTCGTCGAGGTCCGAATGTTCCGGGCACCGGCGGCCGGCAGGCGAGGTCGTCGAGCGGTCGGAGCGCAGCTGTTCAAGACCCCCGAAGGGGGCAGGTACACGCTCCGGATGACGAGCCGAAAGCTCCGTCGACTGGCGCCGGGGCGGTACGAGATCCAGGTGCGCGGCGGCACATCGCGGCGCACGCTGGGAGGCATCAACCGGCGTGTCGTCACCGTGGTCGAGGCGTCCCGTCGCCATCGTGGCGGCGCACGTTGATCGCGCGCACCGACACCTCGACACGTGCGGGTGGCCTGCTCTTGGAACGACAGGCCACCCGCCCTGTCGACCTCGTCAGCCGGCTCACGGTCCTGGTCGCAGCCGCCGCCTGCATCACGGGAGTGATCGCCGTGGCGCAGTCACTTCGTGATACCGGCTCGAACGGCGCGGCCGCATCAGCGTCGGCGACGTCGGTGCCGAACGTCCCGAGGGCGGGCGAGCGCGCGGTCGCCACGAGCTTCGGCATGCTCGGCGTGCACGAGCCTCGACTGACACGGGGCGTCGGAGCCAAGGCGCTCGCGGGCCAGACCCACGGCATCAACGACCACGTCCCGCCAGAGCGACAGCTCGTCCAGGTTCCGGTCACGCTCTTCAACGCGAGTGACGAACCCACTGCCTACGATGCGGCCCGGTTCCGGCTCGTGCTGCGCGCACGCGGATCGAAGCGCGACACCGGTTCCGCGAAGCTCGCATCCAGCAGATTGCGTTCCGGTACCTTGGCGAGCGGCGCGTCGATCGACGCCGACCTCGCCTTCGTCATACCGCGGACCGGGGCCGACCTGTACCTGCTCTTTCGTGATCGCGATCAGGTTCTTCGCGTCCCGATCGGCGATGCCGGTGCGGTCTATCGACCCCAGACTGGCGACCACGCGCGTCACGAAACCGGACATGCCCATCCCACAGGGAGTCCACGGCCATGAAGAACGTTCTTCCTATTCGCCGGGCAGCCGATACACATCGTCGATACCGACGCGCACTGCGACGCACGGGCTTGCCCGCGATCGGCGCTGCGGTCCTGCTCACGCTCTGGAGCATGGCGCTGCTGGCGGCGATGCCGCGAACGCAGGCGATCTCGATGCCAGGACGCGATGAGCTGCTGCAGGACGCCGTGCTCCTGTTCCCGGCAATGCTCTTCGCGGTCGCGTGCGCTCTCGCGGTGACGTGGACCCGTGGCGGGGCGCGCGACATGGTGGCCACCACGAGGCAGCGATCCTCGCGCTTCGTTCCCGCGCTCGGTGGCAGCGCATCGCTGTTGGTCCAGGTCGGCGCGTGGGCGGGGGCCTGGTCGTTCTCCGACGTTCGACACGTGGGCGTTGCGTCGCTTGCCGCGACGATGCCGGCAGCGCTGGTCGCGACGCTCGCGGTTCGCCGCGCCAGTGCCGGTATGCGCGTGCGCGCGCTCGGCGCCGTCACCTCCACGGTCCTGCTCGCCGGGATCGTGGCCGCGATGGTGGCCCTGCCGATGCGCGCCGCCGCCGTCGCCGATTCCGCACCCTGTCCCGCGACTGCGCCGGTCAAGGTGTTCGATATCGCCGCCATCGACGTCGACATCACGCTCAACCGATTCGGTGACCACGACCCGAGCGGGCGGATGTACGTGCTCGAGGACCGCATCGCCGACGTCCGCGCGCAGGAGGCGTCGCGCAAGGTGGCCTTGGGACTGCAGGGCGACGCAATCCAGCCGCTCGTCGTCCGTGCGAATATCGGCGACTGCGTCGTCGTCAACTTTCGCAACGCCGCAGAGGGCGAGTTCGGCGTGCACATCGACGGCCTGGCAGCCTCGATCGACTCGTCAGGCGACGCAGTCGGGCGCAACCCCGCAACATCGGTACCGACGGGCGGTACTCGCACCTATCGGTACTTCATTCCGAACGACCCGACCCTCGAGGGCGCGCACTACATGCGTCCCGGCCCGGGAAATCGTGATGCCGTCGCACACGGCCTGTTCGGTGCCCTGATCGCGGAGCCTGCAGGATCGACATACCTGAACCCGAGCACCGGGGCTCCGCTCGCATCCGGCTGGGCCGCGATCATTCGCCCCCCCGGAAAGCGCTCCTTCCGCGAGTTTGCTCGCCTCTATCACGAGGTCGGCAACGAAGACGTCCAGATTCTCGATCGAACTGGACAGCCGGTCGACGTCGTCGACCCCATCACCGAGGCGTACCGTCCGGGGACCCGGGCGATGAACTACCGTTCCGAACCGTTCATGAACCGCCTGGAACGCAACGAAGACCAAAAATCGCTCGCCTACAACTCCTATACCTTCGGCGATCCGGCCACACCCATGATGCGTTCCTACCTCGGGGAGCCGACCAAGATCCGACTGCTCCACGCGGGCAGCGAAACCTTTCATGTGTTCCACCTCCACGGTGGCGGCATTCGTTGGCGCGCCAACCCGCTCGCCGACGACACGTTCGACTACCAGGACGTCGGACTCGACAAGCACCCGGTCGAGCAGTCCCGTTCCCAACGCATCGACTCACAGTCGCTCGGACCGGGTGAGTCGTTCAACGTCGAGATCGAAGGCGGCGCCGGAGGCGTGCAGCAGACCGTCGGCGACCTGCTCGACCACTGCCACATCGCCCATCACTACAACGCGGGCATGTGGGCGTTCTGGCGCATCTTCAATACCCGTCAGCCTGACCTGCATCCGCTCCCCGACATGGCGCCTCCGCCTACCGCGGTCGACACGGCCGGTCTCATCGGGCGGACGATGGCGGATGGCACCACGCTCGATGCAGACAACCTCGAGTCGTGGATCTCCGCGATGTTGCCACCCCGCGGGAAGCCGCGCGACGACCAGGACGCGTCGGTCTGGGACTGGGAGCTCGACCGCAGCGACCCGGACCGCCCGATCGCGCTGGGAGCGAAGGAGGACCGCAGCAACTGGCCGAACCTGCGCGACGGCGACCATCCAGGCGGCATGCCCGGTGACGACTTCGTCGACGACCGGCCGAAGATCCGCTTCAACCCCGTCGACGGCCGTCCCGCGTTCCCGCTCCTGCGGCCGCGGATCGCCCATCGCGCACCGTTCTCGCCTCGACGTTCGGCGACTCCGTTCCTCGGCTCCCGCGTCGATGCGCCGGCGACCTCGACCGTCGATCCCTACGCGAACCGTCCCGATGGGGTCTGTCCGGCCAACGCGCCCACCCGCAGGTTCGACATGACGGCGATATCGGTTCCGATCCAGGTAGCTCCAGGAACCGGCGGCATCGACCCGACCGGAATGATCTTCGCGCTCAACAAGGACAAGGCCGCCATTCGCGCGGGTGACAAACCTGCCGAGCCGCTCGCGATCAGATCCAACGTCGGTGACTGCGTCCAGGTGAATTTCGCGACTGAGATCGATGACGCGGACGTGTTCGGCAACTTCGCCAAGAACAACATCCATATCCATCACGTGCAGTTCGACGTGCAGGGTTCCGACGGCGCCAGCGCCGGCTTCGTGTTCGACCAGTCCATCCGTCCGTACCAGCTCGAGGACGTCCAGCTCGTGGAAGCAGCCGCGGTCGGGGACCGACTGCTCGCGGTCACGTCCAGCGGAAAGTTCCAGCCGGGCGTCTGGGTCGGAGTCGGAATCGCCGATGACTCCCTCGAGGTTCGCCAGATCGAGGAGATCGTCGACGGGAACCACATCCGTCTCGCGACGGGTCTTGCGAACGCCCATCCGGTCAACACATGGATGGGTACCGAGTTCGCGAAGTACCAGTGGTATCCCGACGTCATGCTGGACAACGTGTTCTTTCACGACCACGTCGACGGCATCCACGGCTGGGCAAAGGGCCTGCTCGGGCAGCTCGTCGTCGAACCGCGCGGATCGACATACCACGACCCGGTCACCGGCGAAGAGGTCGACTCGGGCACGATCGTCGACGTTCGCACCGACAATCCGCTCGCACCTGGCCTCGTCGACGGAAGCTTTCGCGAGTTCGTGATGTGGAACGTCACGGACAACCCCGTCAGCGGAGCCGCGATCAATCTGCGCGCCGAGCCGTGGAAGCGCCGCCTGACGGTCGAGCCGGACCGGTCGCTGCTGCTCAGCTCCTTTACGCACGGGGACCCGACCACACCCCTGCCGCGCGCCTATCCCGGCGACCCGTTCGTGGTTCGCCGAATCGACGCCTCCGGCAACGGGCTCCAGACCTTCCACGTCGATGGCCATGACTCGACGCCCGAGTTCCGCAGCACCGACGGTTCCCGAACAGGAGCCACGACCGACACCTTCCAGTCGGCCGTCTCCGAGCGCACCACGATCGTGTTGAACGGAGGCGCTGGCGGTCGCCAGCGGCAGGCAGGCGACTACCTGTACATGGAGGGCGTCGGCCGGCGCTTCCGGGAAGGCGCCTGGGGCATCCTGCGAGTCCTGCCGTCAATGGCTGACGACCTTCAGCCGCTCCCCGGCCGCCCTGCCCCGGACGGTGACGAGGAGGCCCCTGTGCCGACCGGTGGACGTCCCGAGGACTCCGGCGGTCCAGGAGATGCCTGCCCGGCCGCGGCTCCGGTCCGCCGATTCGCGATCTCGGCGATCGACCTGTCGGGATCCAATCCAACCCGTGGACAGGCGCGAGCGGCCTTCGTGCGGACGGTCGACGTTTCCGCCATCCAGCGTGGCTCGATCAAGCTCGAGCCGCTCGTGCTGCACGTCGCGGAGGGCGAGTGCCTCGAGGTGCAGCTCACCAATCGCCGTCAGGCACCCACAGTCGGCAAACCCGTGCCGCGCGTATCGTTCCACGTCTCGGAGCTGGAGCGAACGACCGCGTCCTCCGGCGTCAACGTGGGCTTCAACCCCGAACAGACCGTGCCCGTAGGACAGACCAGGACGTATCGGCTGTATGCGGCGTCGCAGAAGATCGGGGCTGCTCTGATCGCGGACCTCGGCGATCCCGACGCGGAACTCCCCGACCCGGATCCGCACGCACCGGGCCTGTGGGGCATGGTCGTCGTCGGACCACCTGGCGCGACGTTTCGGGATCCACGCTCCGGCCAGCCTCGAGACCACGGATCCCAGGTGGATGTCATCGTGCCGGGCACGGTCGCCTACCGCGACCTGAGCGTCATGTTCTTCGACGATGACGCGAGGATCGGCGAGAACCATATGCCGTACCACGACTCCGTCAGCGGACAGGCGAACCTCGGTTACCAGGCCGTGCCGATGCCGGTGTCGCCCTTCGACGAGGCCGACAGGTTCCGCACGACCGGTGCTGCGGGTCCCGGTGGCACGGCCCTCCTGCGCGCATATGCCGGCGACCCCGTCCGCCTGCATGTCGGAGCCGCCATGGGAACCGAGCAGGGGCACACGTTCTTTTTCGGTGGATTGCCGTGGCGCGTCGATCCGTTCATCGCTTCCAGCAACCAGGTGACGGCGCAGGCAATCGGCGCGTGGCAGACGAGGGACCTGCACCTCATCGGGGGAGCCGGAGGCCCCAACCGGACGGTGGGCGACTTCGTCTACGGCGACCTTCGTCGTCCGTTCACCGAAGCAGGGCTCTGGGGCATTTTCCGCGTGCTGAGCGACCCGTCGTGCGTCGACATCCTTGCCTTGCCGGGCCTCGACTGTGTCGGCCAACCTCCGCTGCACGCCGATCCCCAACCCGACCCCGACCCGGACCCCGACCCCGACCCGGACCCCGACCCGGATCCCGACCCTGATCCCGACCCTGATCCCGATCCCGACCCTGATCCCGATCCTGGTCCGAAACCCGGCCATGGACATGGTCCGTTCCCCCGTCCGGTGCCGTGGCCGAATTCGTGGCCGTTTCCCGGGCGTCCCGACAATCGTCCAACTGCGGCCGTCACGAACCTCGTGGTGTCGACTCCCGTCGCGTCCTCGACCCGGTTTCCCGTGCGATTCGTCGCGAATGTTCCAGTTGGTGGACGTACGATGCAGGTCCGTGTCGTCCAGAACCGCGGACCACGGAAGCGAGTCGTGGCGACCTGGCATCAACTGACCGGGGCCGGCCGACAGACGCACGTCGTCAAGCACCCTCGCCTGCGACGACTCGCAGTCGGCACATATCGCGTGGAAGTGCGGGTCGGAGCGCGGAAATCCAGGCTGGGGCCGACGCGGGCCGGACGACTCATGGTGATCAGGCGCTGATCCGAAATCGCACGACGATCCGATAGGTCGGTACGCACGCCATTTGGACGATGGCGCGCCTTGGGACGGATCGGACACGCATGAGCCTTGCGGGCATCGGTGCACGTGCACAGCTTGGGACGACAGCCACGTACGGGCTGGCCGATCCCGATCGTTCGCGCGCGCGCGTGAGGACCTCCGTAGGTGATCGCGGCAACGGACCCTCGGTCGGGCTGCTCGCCGCCGGCGGCGTGGGACTGGTCGGCGGCCTCGCGCTCCGCTTCGCGGGCATGGGCAGGGTCGGCACCGGCATCGCGGCCATCGGCGGCGCACTCCTGGGAGCGTCGCTGCTGTCGGCGTGCGGTGGTCCGAAGGGCCCGCCCGTTCCGGGCGACGAGGGCACGCCGGGTGGCTCCGTCTCCACGTTCCCGGGGACGCTCAAGGATCTCGCAGCGCGCGGAAGCGACACCACCAACCCGGCGCCCGCAGGCTACACCGCAACGTCCGGCGGGCGTGATGCGCGAGAAGGCGTCGTGCTGCTGTCGCACGGCAGCGGCACCGGCTCCGGTTGGGTCATCGAACCGGGCACGGTCGTCACCAACTACCACGTCGCCCAGGGCCATCGTGAACTCTCCGTCACCGACCACGCGGGCGCCGAACACGACGGCGTCGTGCGCAAGCTCGACCGCCAGCACGACCTGGCGATCGTGGACGTGCCGACACTCAAGGACGCTCCGCTCCAGCTCGACGACACGATCGAGGATGCCGAGCCTGGCGAGACGACCGGCTACCCGCACGGCGAGTTCAGCAACGACCGCGCAGTCGCGGTGGGTCGCGTCAAGATCGACGACGACGGTCGCGAACGACAGGCGCTGTTCTTCAGCGGCACCTCGGCGGAGGGCGTCAGCGGCGGAGCCATCATCAACGGCGCTGGCGAGGTCATGGGCACGTCGTTCGCGGTCGGTGAGCTGCCGGCGACCGATGACGATCCCGCCGACCCGTTCGTGCTCGCGATCCCCAACGAGCAGGTCGAGTCGTTCCTCAGGGCGCCGACTCCCACGGTGACGACTCCGTCGTAGTACGGCGAAAGTCGTCAGGAACCTGTAAAGGTTCTGCACGCATCTGATTCGGGGTCGTTCAGCGCTCGACCGGTACGTCCGACAGGACATTCGGGGAATGTCGACGAGTCGTTTGGGGGGACACTCGTGGCGAAGGTGCTGGGTGGGCGTGGTCGAGGCGTGCAGTCGTGCGCAGGCGCGGTGCTGATTGCGTGGTTCTGCGCCTTGGCGGCAGGCGGCAGTCCGACGAGCGCGCGTGCGGCGACGGAAGCGACGACCGTGACCGATACGGTGCCGGGATGCGTGGTGCCGAAGCAACTCGGCCTCGTGATGATCGTCGACGACTCCGGTTCGATGTATTCCACCGACCCGACCAAGCTGCGCGCCGAGGCAGCGTCGATCGCGGTCGACCAGGTCAAGACCGGCAGCGTGGTGTCGTCCTCGAATTTCGACGGCAGCGCCAAGACGATCTTCGCTCCGACGATCGTCACGGATGCCGCGCGCGCCGGCCTGAAGACGACCATCCGCGGGTCGCTCGGGGCAGGCGGCGGGACCGACTACGAATCGGCCTTCCTGGAGGCGCAGCGCCAGCTCGGAGCGCTGCCGACGAGCGTCGATCGTCGCGCCGTGCTGTTCCTGTCCGACGGCCAGCCCAACTCCGCGGCCTACACCGCCGATCGGCCGATCGCGGCTGCCGGCACCCCGATCTACACGATCGGGTTCGGATCGGCGTCGATGGTCGAACTCGCGGGCATCTCCGCGCGGTCGGGCGGTCAGCACTTCACCGCCGCGAGCGCGGCCGACCTGCAGCACGTGGTCGCAAACATCGCTGCGATCCTTGGCTGCAACGCACAGAACATCGTCGAGCAGGTCCAGCTGCCGCCGGGTGGCACGAAGACGATTCCGTTCACGGTGGACACGTGCGAGCGGGAACTGCGATCGCTGGCGGCGTGGAAATCGGGAACCATCGACGTGTGGCTCGTGCGCCCCGACGGCTCGCGCCTCGACGGTTCGAGCATCGCGAGCTGGGAGCGATACGTGCGCGAGTCCACCTACGTGAGCGTCAACTCGACCCAGCCACAGACCGGTGGCTGGACGCTCAACCTGGCGTCGGCGCAGCAGAACGTCTCGGACGTGAACGTGACGGTGAACGTGTGGGGACGCCGATGCAGCACGCCAGATCCAGGAACACAGGGCGCACCGCGCACCTGCGTGGCGGTCGCGCTGTCGCGCGGCTGGCGCAGCAGCGTGGATTTTTCGTGGCAGCCGGTCTCGCCGCATCCACTGCTCGAAGGCTACGAGGTGCAGACCACGCACAAGGGCAAGACGCAGTGGAAGGCGCATCCGCTCACGACAGCACCGACGATCCGCATTGCCGGCCACAATCCCGGGAGTTCCTGGACGTACCGCGTGCGCAGCACGTATTCGGACGGCGCAGTGAGCGACTGGTGCACCGTTGCGGTCACGATTCCGATCTGGTCACTGCTCCAGGGCAGCGATCGCCGCAATCGAATGAAGGGGTCGCGCGGACGTGACCTGATCGACGGGCGAGGCGGCAACGACGCGCTCGACGGGCGAGGCGGAACCGACCTGGTGCACGGCGGACGCGGCAACGACGTGGTCGTCGGCGGCCCCGGCAACGATCGGTTGACGGGCGGTGCGGGACGCGACACGGTGATCGGTGGTGCGGGGGCCGACACGATCGACGTGCGTGATCGTCGCGGCGGCGACGTGGTCAGGTGCGGCCCTGGACGCGACACCGTGTTCGCCGACCGTGGGGATCGGCTCGCACGCGACTGCGAACGAGCCCGGCGCATGCGCGCGCCGAAGGTTGCTCCGCCACGCGGCGATGAACCCGGCACCGCCCAGGTGGCCCTCGCCTTCTCGACGTCCTACGGTGGCGTCGGCGGCGCTCCGCCCGTGTTCGGCAACGGTTCGGTGATCACGCCGGTAACGAGTGGCGCCACGTCAGGCGGCGGAACGGTCACGATCGGCGGCGTCGTCGTCAATCCGACGACGACCAATGGTGGTACGGGCACCGGGAGCGGTACCGGAGCGGGTTCGGGTTCGAGTACCGGGACGGGCACGACCGGGTCGAATGCGACGACGACCACCACGACGACGACGACCACGCCGACGCCGACGCCGACGCCGACATCCGGTTCCGGCTCGGGCAGCTCCGGAACGAGCGGCACGGGCACCGGCGGAAACGGTACGACGGGCACCGGGACGACAGACACTGCGACGGGTATCGCGACGACGGGCACCGGAACGACGGCGACGCCCCCGGGTCCCGGCACCGGCGGTGGACGACCCACGAATCCCGGAAACGGCAACGGGAACGGTCGTCCGGCGGGCGGCAACGGCGGCGGCTCGGGCAATGGCAACGGGCGTCCGACGCGGACCTGACGCAGCAGGCTCCGTCACGTTTTGTTTCACTTTCTTCCACCATCGCGGTAGTGTCGGCCGGTCGCAGGCTTGCGCATGCAGGGGCATGCCGGGGAGGGAGCCGCGACCACGATGCGTGGAAGGGGTATCCGCATGAAGACCGTGATTGCCGGCGGGACGATCGTCACCGCCACCGAGACCTACGTGGCCGACGTGCTCATCGAGGACGAGAAGATCGCCGCGATCGGCACCGATCTCGCCGACCAGGGTGACAAGGTGATCGACGCCACGGGCAAGTTCGTGATGCCGGGCGCGATCGACGTGCACACGCACCTCGACATGCCGTTCGGCGGCACGACGAGCTGTGACGACTTCACCAGCGGGCATGTCGCGGCGCTGCATGGCGGCACGACGATGCACATCGACTTCTCCACGCAGCCCAAGGGTGGATCGCTGCAGGACGGGCTCGACACCTGGCACGGCAAGGCGAACGGCAAGGCCGTGATGGACTACGGCTTCCACATGATCGTCACGGACGCGCGTCCGGAGGTCATCGAGGAACTCGACTCGATGGTCGAGCAGGGCGTCACGAGCTTCAAGTGCTTCCTCGCCTACCCCGACGCGCTCATGGTCGACGACGACACGCTCTTCTCGGTGATGGAGCGCGCGTCCAGCAACGGCGGGCTCGTCATGATCCACGCCGAGAACGGCCACGTCATCGACACGCTCGTCAAGCGAGCGGTGGCGGCCGGCGACACGCGCCCGGGCTTTCACTACCGCACGCGACCGTCGACGCTCGAGGGTGAATCCACCGAGCGCGCGATCGCGCTGGCAAAGGTCGCCGACGCGCCGCTCTACATCGTGCACGTCACCTGCACGGAGGCGGTCGACGCCATTGCCCGTGCACGCCACGCCGGCCAGAAGGTCTGGGGCGAGAGCTGCACGCAGTACTTCTACCTGACCCAGGACGACCTGGATCGCGACGGATTCGAGGGTGCGAAGTTCGTGTGCTCCCCGCCGCTGCGCACCGAGGCCGACCAGCAGCGCCTGTGGGACGCGATCCGTCGCGACGAGCTCGAGGTCATCTCCACCGACCACTGCCCGTTCAACTATGACGGTCAGAAGACGCTCGGCTCGGACAGCTTCGCGGCGATCCCCAACGGCATTCCCGGCATCGAGGAGCGCATGGGACTGCTGAGCGAGGCCGTGCACGAAGGCCACCTGAGCCGTCAGCGCCTGGTCGAGGTCGCCGCCACGAATCCCGCCAAGCTGTTCGGCTGCTACCCGCAGAAGGGCACCATCGCGCCCGGCTCCGACGCCGACATCGTCGTGTGGGACGCCGACGCGAAGGTCACGTGGAGCGCTGACGACATCCACTCCGCGATCGACTACACCTGCTACGAGGGCACGACCACGCGGGGCAAGGCAGCGTACGTGCTGAGCCGTGGCGAGGTCGTCATCGAAAACGGTGAGCTCACCGACGCCGCCACGCCCGGTCGCGGCAAGTTCGTGAAGCGACGCCGCTTCGAGTTCGATCGCCCCGGCGTCTACAACGGCCCGGCCACCGCGCGCCAGCCCGCGCACGCCTGACGCGCCGTCGTCTCCACCACCATCACCACCGAGGAAACACACGCATGAACCAGAACCGCGGAACCGGAATCGTGAAGGCGGCGCTCATCCAGGCGCACGCCAACATGGGCAAGCAGGAAGCGATCGACAAGCACGTCGGGATGATCCGCGACGCCGTCGGCCAGGGAGCGCAGATCGTCTGCCTGCAGGAGATCTTCTACGGCCCGTACTTCTGCGCCGACGAGGGCAACACGGAGTGGTTCCGCACCGCCGAGGACGCGGAGACCGGACCGACGGTCCAGCTGATGATGGAGCTCGCCAAGGAGCTCGACGTCGTGCTCGTGGTGCCCATCTACGAAGAGGCGATGCAGGGCGTCTACTACAACACCACCGTGGTGATCGACGCCGACGGCACACATCTGGGCAAGTACCGCAAGGCCCACATTCCGCAGGTCGCGCCGATCTTCTGGGAGAAGTACTTCTTCAAGCCCGGCAACGTCGGCTACCCGGTGTTCGACACCGCGGTCGGCAAGGTCGGCGTCGTGATCTGCTACGACCGCCACTTCCCGGAGATCTGGCGCGAACTCGGCCTCAACGGCGCGCAGATCGTCTTCAACCCGAGCGCGACGGTCGAGAGCCTGTCGCGCTACCTGTGGGAGCTCGAGCAGACCGCAAGCGCAGCCGCGAACGGCTACTGGGTCGGCGCGATCAACCGCGTCGGCGTCGAGAGCCCGATCTCCGAGCACAAGTTCTACGGGTCGAGCTACTTCGCCGATCCGAAGGGCCAGATCGTCGCGCAGGCCAACGACACAGACGATGCGATCGTGATCGCCGACATCGACCTGGACGAGATCCAGCGCACGCGCGACACGTGGCAGTTCTTCCGCGATCGTCGCCCGGAGACGTACGCGGCGACGGTCGACGTCGCGCTGCCGTAAGGCTCGTCGAGGGGCAGGCAGAGCGGGATGTGCAAGTTCGAACGCGGACCGTTTCGGTGGTCCGCGTTCGCGTTCCACGACGTGCCGGTTCCCCGAGGTGCAGACGAGACGCAGGGTCTCGCACCGGGGGAAAATCATGTCGGGGGATTGTTGCTGCATGAATGTTGGACGCGTCGCACGCAGTGCCGTGCCGGTCGCTGCTGCTGCCGTGGGCGTCGCCGCGGCGTCGCGGGTGCTCGGAGGCGATCCGGAGCCCGGAGCGCCAGCTCCCCCGTCGCAATCGCAGGCCGGCGCAGCGGCACTCGAGCCCGAACCCGCCAATGAGCCGGGCGTCGAGCCGGACCCGGTACCGGCACCCGCACCTGCGCGCCGGACGTACACGAACCCGGTCTTCGCGGAGAACGCGCCTGATCCGACCGTGGTGCGAGGCGAGGACGGCATGTTCTACGCGTTCACGACCGAGTCCGCATGGCTGCCGTTCCAGGTGCTGCGCTCCCCGGACCTGCGTACCTGGGAGCGCGTCGGCGGAGCGTTCGAGGGCCAGGGACCCGCATGGATCAAGGAGCATCGCTGGGCACCTGATGTTGCCCGCACCGGCGACCACTACACGATGACGCACTCGGGCCGCGGCCACGACGGGCGGATGAAGATCGGGTACGCGACGTCGCCCACCGCACAGGGGCCGTACACCGATCGTGGGATCCTCGTCGAGGGCCAGAGTGGCGGGTACTTCATCGATTCGCACCTCCAGCAGACCGACGAGGGGTGGAAGCTGTACTACGGCTCCACGGGCGGAACGAGCCCGCGCGACCAGACCGGGATCTCGGTCCGGGACGTCGACATCGCCGCGGACGGCAGCCTGAGCCTTCGCGGAGACGCCAAGGTCGTCGTGTCGGAGCAGGGCGAGCGCGAGCTCGTCGAGGGAGCCTGGATGCACCAGAAGAACGGGCAGTACTACCTGTTCTATTCCGATGGACGCTGGGATGCGAAGGGCGGCGCCGAGGACTACGCGCTCAAGGTCGCGCGAAGCGCCTCACCGGACGGGCCGTTCGAGAAGCTCGGCGCACCGATCCTCCAGCAGGGCAACGGCTACGCCGGCACTGGTCACAATTCGATCGTGACCGACGACGCCGGACAGGACTGGCTGATGTACCACGCGTGGGGCGCCGACCACTCGACGGGTCGCGTCCTCATGATGGATCCGATCGAGTGGCGCGACGGCTGGCCCGTCGTCAATGACGGCACCGGCCCGTCGAATGCGCCGATGGATGCACCGGTGATCGCGGCTCTCGACGGTGCCGCGGCGCTCGCGGCCTGATCCCGACGCGACCAGCGTCAGTCAGTCCGCGCTGATGTCGCGCTCGGTGCGACGCGCGTTGCCGAGCGCGAATTGCAGGTCCTCGGGCAGCGGTGAGGCGACTTCCACCGGTTCACCCGTGCGTGGATGTGGAAACTCAAGCTTCGCGGCGTGCAGGAACTGCCGGTCCAGGCCGAATTCGGGCGAGTGCCCGTAGGTCGGGTCGGCGACGACCGAGTGACCGATCGCTTCCAGATGCACGCGGATCTGGTGCGTGCGCCCGGTCTCGAGCTTGAGGCGCAGCAACGTCGTGGTGGGCAGCAGCTCCTGCACCACGAAATGGGTGATGGCTTCCTGCGGGAAGTCGGTGTCGATCGAGCGCTTCGAACTATCGCGCACGTCGCGACCGATCGGCGCTTCGATGCGGCCCGCGCGACTGGCGACGGTGCCCTGCACGAGCGCCAGGTACTCGCGCTTGGCGGTGCGCTCGCGCAGCGCGAGCTGCAGCTGTCGCTGCGCGAGGTGGTTCTTGGCGAGCATCATCACGCCCGACGTGTCCTTGTCGAGTCGGTGCACCACGCCCGGGCGATACATGACGGGGTCGTCGTTCTCCGCGAGGTTGACGCCGCCACCGGCGAGCAGCTCCACGAGGGTCACGGCGCGGTGTCCGGGCGCCGGGTGCACGACGAGCCCTGCCGGCTTGTCGACGACGAGCACGTCGTCGTCTTCGTACAGCACGGGAACCGGCGAGGTTCCCTCGAACGTGCGCGGCGGCGGCTCGGCGAGTTCGGCGTCGGGAACCTCGATGACGTATCCGACCTGCACGCGATTGCTCTTGATCGCGGGACGACCGTCGATGGTGACGAGTCCCGCTTCGAGCAGCTTCTCCGCCCGCGCGCGTGAACCGATGCGCTCGATGCCGGACAGGAACTTGTCGATTCGCTGGCCCGCGAAATCCTCGTCGACTTCGACCTTCATGTGGTGCCGCCGTCCTCGGGTGCTGCCGCGTTCGCGGCACGATGCTCGCGCCGCATCGCGGCGAACTGCGCGAGCAGGACGAGCATGACGCCGACCGTGATCCCGATGTCGGCGATGTTGAACGTGGGCCAGTTCGGGAGGTGGATGAAATCGATTACGTACCGATACTGCACGCGATCGACGAGGTTGCCGAGCGCACCTCCGGTGATGAACGCACCACCGAGGATCGTCAGGTGATCCTCGGGCTCGACGCGCAGCAGGAACACGAACAGCAGGATCCCCACGAGCAGCGTTCCGAGCACGACGATGCCGCCCGCACCCGAGAACAACCCGAACGCGATGCCGCGATTGTGGACGTGACGCAGTTCGAGCAGTCCGTCGATCACGCGGACGCGCTCACCGACCTCGAGGCTCGTCTGCACGAGCACCTTCGCGATGCGATCCGCGACGAACGTCGCGACCGCGACGACGACGAACAGGATGCGGCCGCTCACGTGTCCGAGACCTGCGGGCTTCAGGCCGGGGCGTGCTTGAGGTGGGTGCGCGCCCACGGCAGCGCCTGGAGGCGCTCGAACTCGATCGGCGTACCGTCGACTTCGCAGTTGCCGTACGTGCCGTCTTCGATGCGCTTGAGCGCCGCGTCGATCTCCTCGAGCAGGTGCTCCTCGTGCTCCTCGATCCCGAGATCGCGCTCACGCAGGAACGTCGACGTGCCCTGATCGGCGAGATGGGACTCGAGACCGTGCTCGCTCGTCTCCTCCGAGATCGTCGCCTCGAACTCGGACTGCAGTGCCTCGATGTTGCCGAGGATCCGGAGTCGCTCGCTCTTCAGCTGTTCGGCGAGTTCTTCGAGTTGCTTGGCAGAGAGGCTCATGGTGCTCCTTGGCGGGATCCTAGGCCCGCCGTCGTGGCGGTGCCGTCATGCTTTCATTTCCCGGATGCGGCGTCGAGCATTCGTCGAAGCTCGTCGAATTCCACACCATGGACTGCGACGAGCTTGTCGCGGCTCGATGCACCCGTGACGATCTCGATACCCGAGGGTCGCACACCCACGACCGCGGCGAGCAGATCTCGTACGTCATCGTTGGCTCGGCCACGTTCCGGCGCTGCCGTCACCCGGATCTTCCAACCGTCCTCGTATGGTCCCACGACCTGAGCGACGCGGCTTCCAGGCACGACGCGAAGCCGGATCCGGGACACAGGCTGGGTCCCGTCGCCGGATCCGGCGGCGTCGCGCATCCCCCTACTGGGTGTCGACCGTCGACGTCGCGCGCGGCGCGACATCGTTCGGATCGAACGTCGGTGGCGCTTCGAAGAACGCGTCGGCGGTCTCGCCCTCGGCGCGGCCGGTCCCGAGCGTGTCCACCAGTCGCGTGGCTCGCATGCGCGCGGGCGCTCCCGCGCCGTCGTGCTGGTCGGCAGTGTCGAGCCGATCGCTCGCCGCAGCTGCGAGTTCGGCATCCAGCGCGACACGTTCGGCCTTGACGACGGCCTCGAGCGCCGTCTCCGCAGCAGCTTCCGCAGCCTGTGCGGCTCGCTCTGCGATGCCCGCGACCGCATCGGCGCTCGTGCTGCGCAGCTCGGTCGCTTCCGGGTGCGCCGACACGATCGCGCGGAAGGTCCCGCTGCTCTCGTTGACGAGCGCCTGAGTGTCGTCGAGGTGGCTCAGGATCGCACCGCTCATCGCGCGAAGGCGCTGGCGAGCTTCCTGCTCCGCGCCGTGCAGGTCGCGCAGCACGAGGTCGAGCTTCTGCTTCTCCTCGTGGGCCGCGTGCACGATGTCGCGGGACTTCTGACCTGCCTCGCGCAGGATCAGCTCGCTCTCGCGACGCGCCTGTTCCTGCGCCTTCTCGGCGCTGTCCTGGGCGAGCAGCAGCGTGTTCTTGAGCTGGTCCTCGAGCTGCTCGAAACGCGTGAGGCGCTCCTTGAGTACCTCGAGTTCTTCGCGCGTGTCGGTGCGCTCTTCCCAGAGCTGGCGCAGCGATCGGTGCACCTCGTCGACAAACTGGTCGACGTCGCGCTTGCGGTATCCCATGGGGGCCGAGCCGAACTCGCGGCGTTCGACCTCGAACGGTGACAGTGTCATGGACTGCTCCTGACGGTGGCTTGTGTCCGCCAAGCAGCATGCAGGGTGCGTCGGATGCACCCTCGACCGCGGGGTGAGGCTCGGGGGCTACTCCACGCCGAGCGCGGTGGCGAGCAGCTGGATCAGCGTGTTGCCGAAGATCGACAGGACGAGGATCGCCGCCAGCGACGAGAGGTCGATCATCGCACCGCCCACCCGCACCGGCGGGATGAAACGGAACAGCCGCACGTACGGCAGCACGACGCTGTCGAGGAAACGCCGGATCGAAGTGACGCCTTCGTTGTAGGCGAGCGACGGCGAGATCATCGGCAGCCACGAGATGAGCACCCATGCGAACACGCAGATGGTGTAGATGGTCAGGAAGGTCGCCAGGACCTGGATCAGCAGTTCCACTCGTGGATCCCCCGGTATTCGTTGTCGTGCGTGCAGCTCATCCGCACGCCTCAGCCAAGTTCACGCGCGCGGTCTCGCGCGGCGACGACGGTGTCGATGATCGCGCCGCGAACGCCGCCACGTTCCATCTGCGCGAGTCCTGTGGCAGCCGTGCCGCCAGGTGACGTGACCATCCGCCGCAGGTCGCTGCAGCTCATCCCCGAGGTGACGAGCATCTCGGCGGTGCCGACCATCGTGGTGACGGCGAGCTCGCGACC
Source organism: Gaiellales bacterium (assembly GCA_038212015.1). Lineage (GTDB taxonomy): Bacteria > Actinomycetota > Thermoleophilia > Gaiellales > SKUG01 > JAGQUL01. The sequence continues at coordinate 51,826 of JBBQUY010000009.1, forward strand.
GATCGTCGCGCTCAGCCCGGCCACGATCGCTGCGTCCTCGAACGCTTCCACCACGAGCCCGAAGAATGCGGGGCCCGATCCGGAGAGTGCCGTCGCTGCGTCGAACAGGCGCTCCTGCAGCTCCACGCACGTGCCGAGCAGTTCGAACAGCTCCAGTGTCGGTCCGACCTTCTCGCTCGTGGCGCGTCCCAGCGCGTACACGAGCGTGCCGGCATTCACGATCACCGGAACGTTCGGCATGAAGCGAATGACCGGCACGTCGTCGTCGAGCAGGTTCTCCATGGTGGCGGTCTGCACGCCGGCGGCGACGGACCCGACGACGTGGTGCGGTTCGATGAGGTCGGACACCTCGCGCAGCACGTCTTCGATGTCGATCGGCTTGACGCACAGCAGCACGATGTCGACGGCGTTCACGAGCTCGCGATTGTCGGCATGTACCGTCGGCGTGCCGGCGCCATTGCTGCCCCCGACCTCGTCCGCGAGTTGCCGGGCGCGCCCGGAGCCGCGGTCGGTCAGGTGGATGCGCGCGGCGAGCGACGGGTCGGCGCGCACCCATCCGGTCACCATGGCCGACGCCATGTTGCCCGATCCGATCAGTCCGATGCGCAGTTCCGTCACGCGACGATCCTGCCCGCACCGCCGGATGCCGGAACGTCACCGTGCCGCGAGGTCGGTCACGACCCGTACGTCGCAGCCCTCCGCAACATCCCTCCGCCACGACCCCCCTTCCGGGCAGCCGTCCAACACAGCGCTCGTAGTCAGCCATCCAGCGCAGCGCTCGGACAGGCCGGCCGCTATGTCTCGGCCACTCGTGCACGGCAGGCTACCCCGCACGAATGGTGCACGAGTGCCGTGTACTCCGCTCACCCGTGCACGGCACGCCACCTCAGGGGCGCGGATTGTGCACGGGTGCGCTGATCGGGTGGGAACACGTGGTTCGCGAGCCGTCCGCGCACCCCGGACGTGCGCAAGTCGCGCTGAATTCAGCACGATCTCGAGACATTGCGCGCGCATTTCGTGACACGAAACCGGCCACGCTGTTCGCATGGACACAATCTCCCTCGCCCCAGGGATCACGCTTTCCCCTCACGCTCGCGCAATCCGAACCGCCGCAGCTCAGCACAATGCGATCAACACGTCCCAGCTTCGCTCGCTTCGGCTCACCAGCAGGTGGGTCAACGGAAACGTGGCCAGGGGCTTTCTCTCGCGCGTCGATCCTCGCGTGTACGTGATCGGACTGGATCCCGGCGACCTGCCTCGCGACACCGTAGCCATGATCGGAATCCTCCGCGCCGACGGTCATGCCGCGCTCGGAATGGAATCGTCGATGCAACGCCAGGGACTATGGTCACGTGGCGGCCGCGACCTCCATGTCGTGACGACGACCCGATCCAGCCAGGTCTTCGACGAATTCGCGCCGGACGTGACGCTGCACTCGCATCGAGTGTCGACGCTCGAACAGCAGGACATCGTCATCGTCGACGGGATGCCGGCGACGACCGCCCTCCGGACGATCCCGGAACTCGGGATGACCCTCACCACACATCAGATCGCGCACGTCATCTGGAATGCGATCTACGCCGAATGCGTCGCGCTGCCTGAACTCCGCGCACGTCTGGACAGCATGCATCGCACTCCATGGACCGCGTCAGCCCGGCAAGCCGTCGCGCTCGTACTCGCTGGTTCGTGCGGGACGAAGAGTTCGAGCGAGGACGAGCTCCTTCGCATCATCGAGCTGTCTGGACTGCCGCTGCCATTGGTCAACGTACTCGGCGCTGCGGCGCTGCCAGGCGTGCGGCTCGACTTCGTGTGGCCAGAACTTCGCGTCGTGTTCGAACTCGACGGCCGGCACCACACGGCGCTGCCGGGTGTCGCGGCGTGCGATGCAACGGTGCGCGCCCAACTGAAGCGCAATGGCTGGACGGTGCTGACGGCACACTACAGCCGAGTCTGGAGCGACCCGATCGGCATCGCCGATCGGATTGGTCGTGCCGTCGGACGGTAATCTTCGCCCGCTCGTGCACGGGAAACGCCCAACAAGTCGCCGCTCGTGCACGAGTACGCGAGCTACTCCACACTCGTGCACAGCGAACGCCTACCAGGGCCTCTCCTGTGCATGAGTGTCGTACCACCAGAGCGGTGCGCGCGGGGACGACCCGAACGTCGTCTCGACCGCGGGAACGTCGTCTCGACCGGGGGGACGTCGAGTCTCGATCGCCGGAATTTCAGCCATCGTCAGGCGTGGCCAGACGTCGGCCGATGGCGACGAAGATGCCGATGACGGCCCCACCGAGCACGGCCTGCAGCCATGCGGGAATCACGAGCGGCTTGGTCTCCCACCCGTGCAACGCTCCGAAGCGGTGCGTCGGAAAAACCGGCGGTGTGCGGATGCCGAGCAGTTTCGGCACGTGTTCCATGTCGGGCACGACCGAGCCGAGCGCGCCGATCGTGATCGGGGACGCCCAGCCATATCGCGCCGCGAGCGCAAGCACGCCTGCCGCGCCCGTGACGAGTTCGAACCCGTCGTCGTGCACTTCACCGTGCGGGATCACGTCCATCGCGGCATGCGTGGCCAGACCGGCGAGGAACGCGTCGCGAAGGGCGGTGCGACCTCGGCCTGCGAGCGCACCTGTCGCGACGTGCGCGAGCTGGATCACGTCGCCGGGTCGTCGACGCCGTCGCTGATCAGCCCGAGCATCGCGTCGAGACGCCCTTGTCGCTCGAGCGCTGCCAGGTCGTCGAACCCGCCGATGCCCTCGTCGTCGATGAAGATCTGCGGCACGGTCCGACGACCGTCTGCCCGCTCCATCATCGCGCTACGATCGAAGCTCACGTCGATTTCGGTGACTTCCACGCCCTTTGCTGCGAACAGGCGCTTCGCGCGAATGCAGGAGGGACAGGTCATGGTGGTGTACATCTCGATGGTCGCCATGCAGGTATCGTGCCACACGAGGCAACGAACCAATCCGCACGGACGAGGCAAACGACATGCGACCTGCGATCGACGGCGTCACGCAGACCTCCATCCAGCAGGGACTCGCGCGCGTGCGCGAGACGATCTCGCTCGCAGCGGCGCGTTCCGGGCGCACCGGCGCCGACGTGCACGTGCTGGCCGCCGTGAAGTACGTCGACGCACAGGCATGCGCACATCTGGTCGAAGCCGGCATCTTCGACCTTGCCGAGAATCGGTTGTCGCAGCTCGAGGATCGGCAGGACGCCGGGATCGTGCCCGCGTCGGCGCGCTGGCACTTCATCGGACGACTGCAGTCGCGCGAAGCCGCAGCCGTCGCGGCGCGCGTCGGGACCATCCACACGCTCTGTACCTCGTCGGCTGCCAGGCGTCTGGCGGCGGGAACGGGGCGACCGGAGCTGTTCGTGCAGGTGAACGTCGATCGCGATCCCGCGAAGGACGGACTTGCGCCCGAGGATGTCGAGCGATTCCTCGTCGAGCTGCCGGACGCGCTCGAGGTCCGCGGATTCATGGCGATGCCCGCGTTCACCGACAATCCCGAGCAGTCGCGCGGCGCATTCGCGGCGCTTCGGGAGCTACGCGATGAACTCGCGCCGCGCGTGGCGGAACGACATCGGCTGGAATCGCTCAGCATCGGAACGAGCCAGGATTATGCAGTTGCCGTCGAGGAAGGTGCCACCCACGTGCGCCTCGGCAGGACACTGTACGGCGGCGACGAATAGGAGACCACCATGGGTGCGCGCGACTACTGGGATCGAATGCTCGTCTACTTCGGCATCGCCGAGGAATCGTACGATGACGTCGAAGATTCGCGTGAGGAGCGCTCGTCGGCTCGGCAGGCTCGCCGGCCGTCGCGCTCGGGCAGCGACTTCGACGACCTCGATGACGATCCGGTGTCCGCGCCGCGTGGGTCACGCGCGGCGCAGCGACGCGCGTCGGCACCCGTCCCGGCCGCTGCCCGCACGCGTCCGCCGTCGCAGAACGTTGCCGGGGTCGGCGTCGTTCCGCCCCGTACGTTCAACGATGCACAGCAGATCGCCGACCAGTTCAAGCGCGGCAATCCCGTCATCGTCAACCTGCAGACGACCGACGCCGACCTGGCCAAGCGCATCATCGACTTCGGGTCGGGCCTCACCTACGGCCTCGACGGATCGATGCAGCGCATCGCCGACAAGGTATTCCTGCTGACGCCGCCCGATGTCGACGTCAGCGCGGAGGACCGCGCCGCCATGGTCGAGAGCGGCTTCTTCAACCAGAGCTGATCCACCGCGCGATTGCTCCCGCCGTCAGCCGCGCGCGGCGAACGTGCCCACGACCTTGCGATTGGGCTTGGGTAGCATGCGAAAACGCTTGACCTCGGTCATGCGAACATGGCCCGACTTGAAGCGCAGATAGGACTTGGTGCGCGAGGTCAGGTCGACGGTCGCGCCGCTGTAGGGACCACGGTCGATGACGCGCACCGTGACCTTGCGCCCCTTGTGGCTCAGCGTCACGAGCGTGCCGCACGGCAGCGTGCGGTGCGCAATGCCCCACGTGCCCTGCTTGAGGGTCTGTCCGCAGGCCGTGCCGTTGCCGAAGAAGCCGGGTCCGTACCAGGTCGCGAGCTGCATGCCGTGGCCTTCGGCTCGGATCGGCACGATCTTTCGGTTGAGTTCGGGCGCCCAGGAGACGTGCGTTGCACGGCGCGCCTGCGCGGTCGATGCCACGGTGAGCAGCATGGCCAGCGCGACGAGCGTGGCGATGGTTGCCTGGAGCGTGCGGCGCTGCGTGGTCTTCGTGATGGTCTGGCGTGGTGCGTGCATGGTGGTGATCCCCCGTGTTCGCGTATGTGGGCGTCCGGCGCCGACGCACGAATGCCTGGACGGCCACGCGAGCGAGGGATGCGTGCACGGCGATCGCCCGCGGCCATGGCTGCGCCCGACGCTTGGCGTCGATGCAGCACGGCTGCAGGCACGCGAACGTGCGAATGGCGCGCACCGGCGGACAACGGCGTGATGACGCGATGCGTCGATCCGTTGGCCTGGGTGAAGGTGCCGCGGCGGAGAGTCTCTGCTCCGGTGCCGCGGCGGTGGTGCGGGCTCACGGCACCTGGCATGCGGGTTGTCGAAGACCCGTGGCCGGTACCGGACTATTGTGGATCACTGGTCGGGGCGAGCGACACGAGATGCATTCGGTGCATCAGGGTGATTGGGAGGTGCCGCGGCAGGTGACCTTGTTGAGGTCGTCCTCGACCGGATCCTTCTATGTCCGTCACCCACAGTATCGGGGTCGAGTGAAGCGACGTGACAACTTCACCCCCTTCGTTAGCGGAAATCACCCTGAGTGAGCGAGATGGATAGATTTCGCTGTTTTCCGCGCCCTGCCGTCGATCCTCCGCGCCGCGAGTTAGACGATTTGCAGGTCTTTTGCAAGTTGTCCAGCAAGCTAAGGAAAGGCTCGAGCTAGATCATGTTGGACGCGTTGCAGGCTGGCATCTGGGGCACCAACTCGTCCCGCGGCCGGCGATCCGAGCGCCACGCATGGTGGTGCCACAGCGAAGGCACGGCAGTCCGGCTCGGCCGTAGGCGACGAATCGCTCCTGCATGCCGCCCACCTCGCCCGCGACGCCGCGGTAGTCGCGAAGGGTCGATCCTCCCACGGCGATCGCCTCCTCCAGCCGCTCCCGGATCGCAGTGTGAAGTCGCGTTGCAGCCGGCCTGGACACGCGATCGGCTGACAGGTCCGGACGCACGCCTGCGAGGAAGCACGCTTCGTCGACGTAGATGTTGCCGAGACCGGCGACGACACGCTGGTCGAGCAGCACCGCCTTGAGCGGTGCGCTTCGTCCGCGCAGACGGGCATGCAGGTCCAGTGCGGTCCACGCAGGATCGAGCGGTTCCGGGCCGAGCCGCGCGTCGAGGTATCCAGTGATCGACTCACGCGTGCCGATGTCGAGCGTGCCGAATCGACGTGGATCGTTGTAGCTGATCGGGCCGTCGAGTCCGTCGAGCCAGTAGCGCAGCCGCACGTGCGACGGCGCCGGCTGGTCCGGATCCGCGAACGAACCGGTCATGCGCAGGTGGTGCACGGCCACCAGATCCGCATCCGCGAATTCGATGACGAGGTACTTGCCGCGACGGCCGAGGCGTTCGATGACGTGGCCGGTCAGCAGCTGCTCCACGTCGCGCGGATCGATCGGCTGCACGAGCCGCGGATCGAGCACCTCGACGTGTGCGATGCGGCGGCCGACCATCAGCGGCGCGAGACCGCGCCGGGTCGTCTCCACCTCGGGCAGTTCCGGCATCGATTCGACCTAGCTGCGTCGCTCGATGATGACCGACTCGGCGTGCTCCGCCTGTCGCTCGGCGTCGCTGCCCGTCGCGATGCGTGTGCGGGCGAGCACTGCCGACGCGGCCTCCTGCGCCGCGGCGTCGTCGCGCGCGTAGATCGTCAGGAGCGGATCGCCGGCTGCGATTCGGTCGCCGACGTTCGCGTGCAGCTCGATGCCGACGGCGTGGTCGATGACGTCGTCCTTGGTGCGTCGTCCGGCACCCAGTCGCATCGCGGCGAGTCCGACGGTGAGCGCATCGAGCTCGGCGATGACGCCGCCCTCCGGGGCAGGCACCGCGTGTTCGACCGGAGCGAACTCGAGGGGCGCGTCGGGATCGCCACCCTGGGCGCGCACCCACTCATGGAACTTGGCGAGCGCGGCGCCCGAGGCGACCACCTCGCGCGCACGGCGCTGGCCCTCCTCCTCGTCGATGCCGAGGTCCGACAGCGACAACAGCAGTCCGGCGGAGGTGAATACGAGTTCGCGCAGGTCGGCGGGGCCGCGGTCATGCAGCAGCTCGATGATCTCGCGGATCTCGAGTGCATTTCCGACTGCGTGGCCGAGCGGTCTGGACATGTCGGTGATGAGCACGTGCACGTCGCGCCCGGCTCCCGTGCCGATCGCGATCATCGCGTCGGCGAGTTCGCGCGCGTGCTCGAGATCCTTCATGAACGCGCCCGAGCCGACCTTCACGTCGAGAACGATCGCGTTGGCGCCGCCAGCGAGCTTCTTGGACATGATCGACGCGGCGATGAGCGGAATGCTCTCCACCGTGCCGGTCACGTCGCGCAGCGCATAGAGCGCCTTGTCGGCCGGCACGAGATCGCCGGTCTGTCCTGCGATCGCCACGCCGATGCTCCGCACCTGGTCGACGAACCGCTGCTCGTCGAGCTCGATCGTGAAGCCGGGGATCGATTCGAGCTTGTCCAGCGTGCCACCGGTGTGGCCGAGGCCGCGCCCACTCATCTTGCCCATCGGCACGCCGCAGGCCGCGACGATCGGTGCGAGTGCCATGCTGGTCTTGTCGCCCACGCCGCCCGTGGAATGCTTGTCGACGATGCGGCGTCCGAGCTGCGTGGCCGGGTCGAGCACGTCGCCTGAGGCGACCATCGCCTGCGTCAGGCGCAACGTCTCGGCCTGGTTCATCCCGCGCCAGCAGATCGCCATCAGCAGCGAGCTCATCTGGTAGTCGGGGATCGAGCCGTCGGCGTAGCCGGCAACGAGCGCGTCGATCTGGTCATTGCTGAGTTCGCCGCCGTCGCGCTTGCTGCGGATCGCGTCGACGACGTCGATCTTCGCGAACGCCGCCGCGCGACGCGACGTCGAAGCCGCGGGCGTCACGAGGCGACCACGCTCGCGTCGATGAAGCTGACTCCGGGAAGCTGGCTCGGTGGCTTCACGCCGAGCCAGGCGCAGACGCTCGCGCCGACGTCGGAGAAGTAGCCGCGGTGGCTCGCAGCGACGGGCTCGTCACCGACGATGTGTGCGACGAGCGGCACGAGCTCGCGGGTGTGGTCGGAGCCGCGATAGGTCGGATCGCAGCCGTGGTCGGCGGTGATGATGAGCAGGTCGCCGGGTCGCAGTGCGGCCTCGAGTTCGGGCACGCGGCGGTCGAACTCCTTGAGGCATCGATGGAAGCCTTCGGGGTCGCGGCGGTGGCCGAAGTTCATGTCGGTCTCGACGAGGTTGACGAACACGAGGCCGTCCTCGAGCTCCTTGAGCTTGTCGATGGTGACCGTGATGCCGTGCTGGTTGTCGTCGGTGTGGTTGTCCTCGTCGATCCCCTTCATTGCGAAGATGTCACCGATCTTGCCGACGCCGATGACCGGCTTGCCGGCAGCCTGGATGGCGGTGAGGTGTGACGGGCCGGGCGGCTCGAGCGAGAAGTCGCGACGATGTCCGGTTCGCGTGAAGCTCCCCGGCTCGCCGACGAACGGGCGGGCGATGACGCGACTGACGGCATGCTCTCCGACGAGCAGCTGGCGTGCGATCTCGCATGTCTCGTACAGCTCGGCGAGCGGGACGACATCTTCATGCGCCGCGATCTGGAAGACCGAGTCGGCACTCGTGTAGACGATCAGGTCCCCGGTCTTCATGTGCTCGGCGCCGTACTCGTCGATGATCGCGGTGCCCGATGCGACGTTGTTGCCGAGCACGCCACGCCCGACGCGGCGGATGAACGCGCTCAGCAGCTCCTGCGGGAACCCGTCCGGATACGTGGGCGGCGGGGTGGTCGTCATGACGCCGACGAGTTCCCAGTGTCCGGTGGTGGTGTCCTTGCCGGCGCTGCGTTCTTCCAGGACGCCGGTGATCGACACGTCGGTGGCCGGTGGCGGGCAGCCGTCGAGCGGCCGCGTGGAGCCGAGCCCGAGCCGCTGCAGGTTGGGCAGGTCGAGTCCGCCTACGGCTTCTGCGGTGTGACCGAGGGTGTCGGCACCCGGGTCGCCGAAGGCCGCCGAATCGGGGGCTTCGCCGGCGCCACAGGCGTCGAGGACGATGATGCATGCGCGTCGTGCTGCTGAATCCATGGGTGAAGCCTACCCGCGCCACGCGTCGCGCGGGCGCTGCGCGTGCGCGCGTCGCGTGCGCGACGTGCGTACGCGAAGTCGGTTCGTGCGTCGGTTCCGTTGCAGTTTGGGGTTGACGGTTCGTCGATCTCGTCGGATAACGGATGTCAGGAGCGTCTCCACATCTGTTGTGGAGTGGGCGTTCTCGAGACCGGTGGACCCGCTGACGACGGACCACATCCACCGGAGCTCCGCACGGGACTCACAGGGGGACATACGGACATGGCTACAACGGGCACGACTACCGGCGCTGCGGTGCCACCGGCACCGACGAACACGGGACTTCCTCCCGCGCTTCCGGCGGGCTTCGACACGCCGGCCACGACGACCGGCGGCGGTACGACGCCTGCGACCACG
>JBBQUY010000010.1:0-58899 GCA_038212015.1 Gaiellales bacterium
ATCACGGTGGAGGCAGTCCAGCGACTCTCGGGGCGCTCGTTCGACTCGTTCTACATCTCGACGACCAAGCAAGAGGGCGCAATCCCGTCGTTCCCATGGAGCCCGGAAGGTGAGGCCCGGATGCTCACGCAGACGCTCAGCGGCGAGCCCGCCAAGTACGCTTTCGATTACTCGGGGAGCGGAGGGGCGACCCCGCAGGTACCCAAGCCGGAGCGCGTAGCCGCATTCCTTCAAAGCGTCGGGGACACTTGGGAGCCGTGGCACTGGGGCTACGTACGTGGTTGTTGATCCGCCTGCCTGAGACGAGCGAGTTCCGCCGCGAACCATGCCTTGTATTCCAGCACCGCGTCGACATATGCATCCGGGCTGAGTTGCCATTCGAACGGCCGAGATGCAGACGGTGCTCGGCGCTTGAGCTCTGAATTGCTCATCTTGTCGGCGCGAAGCTGTTCCCAGAACGATTCGGAACCCAGCACGACGAAGCCAGTAGCGCTGGCTTTGAGAAGACCCGCCTGCAGGAGGCGATTCACTGCCTTCTCCAACTCGTCGCGCTCCGGGATTGCCTTCATGAGGTGATCCGCTGAGTGGAACAGTTGATTCATCGTGATCGAGGGCGTCTCGGCCGAGGAGCTATTCGGCTGATACACCAGCCACGCGATCGCCTGGCAGATCCACATGCTTGGGGATGACAGGCTGCGAGCCAAGCGAACCTTTCCCGAGCTTGGGTTGGTGTGCGACGAGGCCCGCATCCGAAGACGCGGGCCTCGTGTAACTAGTGTCGGACAGGGTCCGATACCGGTACGCCAAACACCAATCATTGTAGCGCGCCCCGGCGGGATTCGAACCCGCGACCTCCAGTTTGGCGTACCGGTGCTCTCATCCACTGAGCTACGGGGGCGACGCGGGTTGGTCCGCATCAGCCGGAGGCAGGGACATCGTCTCGATCTGCGTGTCACAGAACGTGCGCGCACTGCAACGATTCAGTCACGTCTTCGTGCCGGAATCGTGGGAGACGGCAATCTGAGCGAATTGGTGAACCGCAGTTGGGAGCCGTGGCACCGGGACTACGTCGCTGGGTGCAGCGTGATTCACCAACCTTGAGGGGGCGGCATGAGAGCCATGGTCGTACGGGGCTGCTGGCGAACCCAGCGCTTCCAGTGAACGCTCAGGCGCGAAGGGCCGAAGCCAGTCTGGCGACGGCCGAGATCGCGTGTGCCGCCGCGTTCGGCTCGGCCGATATCTGCATCGTCACCAACACAAAGGAGACTTCGAGTACATGCCGAACGACGCCTTCGCTGTTCGGCACCGTTCTCTCACCCTCGCGCCTCAGCGCGCCCCGCTACAGGTACTCGACTCGATGCCGATGCATCACGCATGCACTGGTTCCTGACACGCCTGCATCCACTCGAGCGCGGCATCGGAATCGCGATCATCGGTCTGGGCGTCCTGCTCATGTCTGCCTTCGGTCAGGAAAGCCTTGTCGGTCTGGCTGGCGTCTTCGTCGCGGTGGTCGGAGGATGCAAGTTCATCGCTGGTCCGATGCGCACGACTGGTGTCAGCCCGGCGGATCTCGCCGCCGTAGGGAGCTTGATGCCGGGTTCCGCTGGCGGGCCCGGCGTCGACGCAGCCAACTGCATCGTGGGCAGCATCATGCTGATTCTGGCGTCACTCATCGTCGGGATCGTCGCACCATCCGGCCCCGTGCAATCGGTGGCATGGACGTTGGTTGGAGCCGGATTCCTGCTCACGCTGGCGAGCGTCCTCGGTGCCGTGGACGACCGGCGCAGGCGCTGAACGGCGGGCCCGTGGAACGACCAGTGCCCGCAGTCGGCGCTGCGGGCACTGGATGCTCTCGTGGACGGGGACGGTCAGCGCAGCCAGACCTGGATGGCGTTGTCCTGCTTCTCCTGCATCTTGGCGGCGAGCTGCATCATCGTCTCGTAGCTGCTCATCTTCATGGCGTACTGCTGCATCTTCGCGGGGTCGACCTCGCCGCCACCGGAGGTCATGTCACCCTGGATCGCTGCCTCGATCGCCTTCATGCCGTTGTTGGCGAAGGCCGTGATCCGGCCGATGCCCGACAGCAGCGCGTCGCCGATGCCGCCGCCGGTCGTCGCCCCGGAAGTCGCGGGCAGCGGGTCGAATCCGGTCGCGGTCCTCGAGGCCGGTGAGCCTGCGTCAGGAGCGGGGGTCGACGGTGTCGCCGGCATCATCGGCGTCGTCGGCGCGGCAATGCTCGGCATGCGGTTGGCTGAGTAGGCGTTGAGTGCGGTCATGTGATCGTCCCTGGTGCGCTCGGGGGGATCGCCGGTGCTTGGGAGCCCGTATTGGGGGGCCGGTCGGCGGCCGAGCTGCGATGTGCTTGCTCCTGTATGTCGATGGCCGCTTCAGGCTGGTTGCACGATTCGCCTGAAACTTTTCAAGAATCCACAACTAACCCCATAAATGCTTCGAAACGATGTCGGATGAAGCGGAGGGAATACACGCACCCGCGTCGATTGCGGCTGCGGCGCGCGGCCGCGCTACGTACACATGTCGAGGTGCAGCTGGATCGTGGTTCGTCCGTGGGCGTCGACGGACGTGCCAGCGGGCTCGAACCCCGCCGAGCGGTACATGCGAAGCGATCGCTCGTTGTACGCGAACACCTTGCGGACGGTGAGTGATGACCAGCCGTGAGCCCGCGCTCGCTCGATCAGCAGTCACAGGACCGCACCGCCGACGCCTCGCGATCGGAACCGTGGATCGCCGATGACGATCGTGAGCGTGCTCGGTTCCGTCCCCTTCGGAGAAACGGAGGACTTCCGCGTCGCGGTACCGCTCGAGGGCGAGCGGCAGGTCAAGGTCGAGATTCAGCGGGCGCAGCCGGACGGATGGTGTCGTCGAGGATGGCACCGTGCGATGGTCGCAGCTCAGCGCGCGTCGTACTCGAGTCGATCGACGACCGCCTGGATGGATTTTCGCTGCGCGCGCAGCACCGGCATCATGCGCCCGTCGCGCCATGCCTCGTCGACGCTCAGCGGCAGCTTGAGCAGCGTCGCGCGCTCGGCCGGCTCCGGGACCAGCTCGCACAGGCGGGCGTGCAGTGCGAACAGCTGCTGGTCCGCGGTCCCGCCCGCGGTGCTCCCGCCTCGGGCGGTGCCGTGGGCGGGCACGCCCGCGGGCTGCGAATTCTGGTCGAGGCGGTTGGAGCTGTCGGCGAGGGTCATGCCCACAACCTATCTCGAACACGACGATGCCCTCGGCGCACACGGGGCGCACCGAGGGCATCGAAGGCCTGAGCTGTCAGATCCGGCTTCCGGGAACGCCGTTCGATTCGTCAATGCGCGAGCCGGTGATGCGATTCGGCCGCGTCAGGTCGGGGAGCTCGGTCGTGCCGCCGACCGTGGAGCCACCCGGGTCCGGGGACTCCTCGTCACCGGAACTTTCGTATTCGTCCTTCGCAGTCTCGATCCCGGCGCTGACCGCGCTGGTGGCCACGTCGACCTGCTCCTTCGCCTTCTCGATACCCTGGTCGGCGAGGTCGCTCGCCTTGTCGCGAACCTGCGACTGGACCGGAGCGATTCGGCGCTCTTCGGCCTTCGAGCGAGGTGTCAGGACACCGGCGACCGCGCCGACTGCGAGTGCGGCGACCCCGACGACCTGGCTGTGGTCACGTGCGATGACCTTCACTTCCTCGCGGCTCGGGATGCGCTCGGCGACCGCGTCCTTGGCCTGGACCGCCTTCTCGCCCACCACGTGTGTCGTCTCGCTGACCTGCTCCTTCGCGGAGCTCAGGCCCTCGGACGCCGTTTCGGAGGCATTCGACAGCCTGGAGCCGACCTGCTCGCGCATGCCACTCGCCTGCTGGTGCGTCGGGTCGAAGTACTCACCACGGGTCTGGGTCGTCGTGGTGGTGCCGGTGGTGTCGACCCGCGACTGCAGATTCTTGGCAAGCACTGCTCCGCCGAGACCGACCGCCGCGAGCGGCGCCGCGTTGTGGCGGATGAAGTCGACCCAGCCCTCGTTGGGGTTGCGATGGTTCATTCCGAGCTTTCCTTTCACCGTGTCGACGGCGTTGTCGGCCATGTCAGTGACCTGGCGCTTCACGTTCAGTTTCTGTTCGAGCGCGTCGATGTCGCGGACGATGAGGTCCCGCATCTGCGCGTTGTGGCGCCTGATCAGGCGCTGTGTGCCTTGATCCACGACAGGTCCTCCTTGGTGTCTTCGATGGCCTTGGTCGGTGCGAGCTGTGCGTCCTTGACGCGAGACTTCGCGACGAGCGCAAGCGCAGCCGCGATCGCTGCGAACGCGACGCCCGCGAGCAGGAACGCTGCCCACGTCGGCATCACTTCCGCCAGCCCGGTCGCGAGCGCGAAGCCGAACAGCACGACTGCGGACAGCGCGAACGGCCACGCCGCCACGCCGATCGCCGCCGCGCCGCCGAGCTGCTTCGCGTTGTCGGTGACCTCGCGCTTTGCGAACGCGATCTCGCCTCGCATCAGTTCCTGCGAGTGGGAGACGAGGTCGCCCACGATCTGGCCAAACGACCGCTCGTCCTCGATGCCGTGGCGTTGGTCGAGGCGCTGGCGCGCCGTCCGCGGCTCGGGGCGATGGACCGACTCGGACGAGCCGTTCCTGCCTGCTGTCGCGGACATCAGTACGACCCCCCCGGACCCGAATCGCCATACGTCGTCGGCCCGGCCGTGAGCTCGCGTGGAGCGCTGGGCGACGAGTCGACCGGCTTGAGTACGCGCGACAGCGCGAAGCCGACGCCGAACATGCCTGCAGCAAACAGCATCGGGTGTCGTCGCATCTGCGTGCTGAAGTCCTGGGTCATCTCCTCGACCGAGGTTCGTTCCACGTACGAGACGAGCTTGTCCGTCCTCGTCGTTACCTGCTCGATCGCGTGGCCGACCTGCGGCTGCTCGTCGGTGATGTTCGTCGCGAATTCCGCTGCCTTCTCCTGGAGCGTGCGAGCGGTCTTGACCAGTTCGGCCTTGCGGTCGTCGGCCTTGTCCGCGACCTGATGCGCGAGGTCGCCCGCCTTCTCGGCGGCGACGTGCGTGAGCTCGCTGCCCGTCTCCTTTGCGGTGTCGGTCGCGGATCCGACCGCTGACCTGGTGCGATCGGTGATCGAGCCGTCGGTGGGTCCGTCCGTCGAGCGGATGCCATCGGTTCGGCTCCCGGTATGCGTCCCTGTCATGGGTGTTCCTCCTGAAGTGGGGTGGGAGCTGTCGCTAGGAAGGTGCCGCCACGAGTGGGCAGGAAACGGTCGCCAGTCACGAAGCTGCCCGATCGCACCTGAGGGTCCCCTCACCGGCAGATCGAACGGAGATCTGAGTTTGCTGGCTGCAACGACTGCTCACGCGGCCGCGATACCCCGGCACGGGGAACTGCGCATCGAACGGGGGGATCGATGGTCGCGTCGAACGTCGCTGTCGCGACGAGCCTGAATGCCGTGGGTCGATATCTCGACTCCGCTGCTGCGCACCTGGAACAGGCGCGCACGGTCGACGCTGCCTACATCCGGTTCGTGCCGTGGGGCATGCGGACGAAGACGCGCGAGTCGCTGCACGCAGCGGCTGCGGACTTCCAGCGCGCGCTCACCGGCCTTCCTGCGGACGGCGATGCCGGATTCCAGACCGCTCGCGCGGCAGTCGAGCGGCTCGCAGGCGCATCGAATCCGGAGTCGCTGGCACGTCTCGGGCCCGCACGAGACATCAGGTCCTACCGGCGCGAGCGCATCCATGAGATGGGCGAGACCGCGACGGCATGGGCGAGCGTCGCCCGCGAAGGCGCCCGCCTGCTCGCCGATCCCGCGACCACGCCGACGACGATGCACAGCGCCGCCCGACAGGTCGCGCTCGAGGTCAGCGTTCGTCCTTCGGGCGACGACCTCGTCCGCCTCGCGGCCCTCGACGAGCTGCCGCTCGCGCTGCGCCCGGACTTTCCCGTACCGGTTGCGGGCGCTGCAGTCCACTCCCTCGATTCCGTGGGCGAGTACGGCTTCGGCGAGTATGGCTCGATGCTCGGAACGTGGGCACGCCGAGACGCGCTCCTGGCACGTCCCGGGTTCGATCGCGTCGCGGCCGTCGACGAACTCGAACGTGCCCTCGCACTGCCTGACCCCCGCGATGCACTGCGCGTCGTCGCGGCGATCGACCAGCTGCCGGGGCACGTTCGTCCCGACCTGCCGCACGTGGTCAACGACTGGAATTGGACCACGGTGCATGAGTACCGCAATCCGGGGCGCCACGAGGCAGCGGTCGAGGCACTCCGATCGCGGATCGACGACATCCGCGCATCCGCGACGCTCGGTCCCGCACCGACCTCGACGCTTGTCGAAGTCGAGCGAGTCGTGGGTGCCAACGGCACCGAGGTGTCGATGGACGACGTGCGCCTGCTTCGGACGCTGCCGGGCTTTCCGCCAGCACTCGTGGGAGGGGGCATCGCCCCCAGCCAATTCGACGTCGTGCGAATCCGCGTGTGGCACGACGCACAGCGGCTCGCCGCTCGACCAGGCGTCACGCGCGACAGCATCGTCGGGGATCTGCAGCACGCGCTCGACGCCTTCGACGAGACGACGTGGGGAACCAGCCGCGGCGGAGCGGGATCCGGAGCTGACCTCGCCGACCGTCTCGAGGGACCGCAGCAGCGAATGGCGACCGGGCCCATGGACCCGTTCGACGCGCTCGTTCGCATCGCGGCAATCGACCATCTTCCCGCTGCGCTCCGACCCGAGCTGCCGGAGATCATCGGGGTCGGGTCACGCATCGATGCCGCAGCGCATCAAGCACCCCGAGCATTCGACCACGCGCGCGACCTGCTGCGACTGCGCGCATGGGCAGCACAGCTACCTCGACGCGAGCCTGCGTCGGCGCCGCAGGCGAAGGCGATCGGCGATGTCGGACGCAGCGCGCTGCGCCGATTCCTGGATCCGACCGACGCCGATGCGTCGGCACCGCCGCTCGACCGCGCGGATCAGGCTGGCGTCCTGGTGCAGGTGCTGTCAGGCGCGGGGTCGTTCGCGCCACGCCTGCATCACGGCGCGCTCCAGGCCGCCGAGCGATATCTCGCCGGTACGGCGACGCGCGATCCGCACGTGGGCGCGCTCGTCGACCGCACGCTGGAACTCACTCGCCGCAACCTGGAGTTCACGCAGGGCATCGGCAATCCCGGCTATGCGTATCACCCCGACTACGCCGAGCTCGGGCGCGTGGCGGATTCGATCAAGCTGCTCCGTGCGTTCGAGGCACTGGACGCTCCCAAGCCGGAGACGCTGCGCTGGTAGCCAGTGCACACGACGCCACCGCGAAGTCGTGACGATGTCGGCACGAACGTGACACACGCGTGACATCCGTCCCGTCACAGTCATGTCATGACCATCACGCACACCGAACTCAAGCTCGCATTCCCCCGCCAGCGCCTCATCGTGACGTATGAGGACCACGACCTCGACCCGGTCGCCCACGACCTGCTCGCCGACGGCTGGATCCACCGCTGCGTGCCGCGCTCGTTCGCGCGCTGCAACCCCGACGAGCTCGCCCGGCACGTGTTCGACATCCTGCGCGAGCGCGCCTTCGAGCTGGGAGTCGTCGACCTCGACGCCGAGTAGGAGCGCAGCTCGTACCGCCATGACCTCGCATCCGTCCGCGTGATCGGGCAGGATCGCGCCGTCGCGGTCGGGGGACAGCCGCGCGCACGACGGAAGGCTCGACCGCATGGACATCTACGCCGCACTGCTCGACCCGTACCTTCGGGACTGGCTCGACCTGCTGCTTCGCTGGCTGCACGTGATCGCCGCGATCGGCTGGATCGGCTCGTCGTTCTACTTCGTGCTGCTGGACCAGTCGCTGCGCCGCCCGAAGGAGCAGGACGACGCGGATGCAGGCGTCGGCGGCGAGCTGTGGGAGGTACACGGCGGCGGCTTCTACCACGTGAAGAAGTACAAGGTCGCCCCGCCCGAGCTGCCGGATCACCTCGCCTGGTTCAAGTGGGAGGCGTACACCACCTGGATCAGCGGCTTCGCGCTCATGATCGTGCTGTACTGGATGGACGCGAAGGCGTACATGATCGATCCCGAGGTCGCCGACCTCGCCCCGTGGATGGCGGTGCTCATCAGCGCCGGCCTGCTCGTGCTCGCCTGGGTGTTCTACGACCTCGCCTGCAAGCTCATCCGTGGCGAACGAGCACTCGCGCTCGTGCTGATCGCCGGGATCGCCGCCACTGCCTGGGGCACGGGCGAGCTGTACAACGCGCGCGCCGCGTGGCTGCAGACGGGCGCGATGATCGGCACGATCATGGCCGGCAGCGTCTTCTTCAACATCATCCCCGCACACTGGGAGCTGATCCGGGCCAAGCAGGACGGCCGCGAGCCCGACCCGGCACCTGGCCTCGAAGCCAAGCGCCGCAGCGTCCACAACAACTACTTCACGCTGCCGGTGCTCGTCACCATGCTCGCCGGCCATTTCACGCTCATGGTCAGCCATGAGCACGCCTGGTTCCTGCTGCTCTGCCTGATGGCACTCGGTGCGTTTGCGCGTGCGTTCTACAACCTGCGCCACGGCGGCACGACCCACAAGTGGATGCCCCTTGCCGCAGCGCTCGTGATCGTGATCATGTTCGTCATGCTCCGGCCGAATGGTGGCGCCACCGAAACGTCGCCCACCGACGGAAGAGCGGACGCGCCGATGCAGGACACCGACGCGGCGCGATCGATCTTCTCGGCCAGCTGCG
The DNA here is from genome assembly GCA_038212015.1 of Gaiellales bacterium. Lineage (GTDB taxonomy): Bacteria > Actinomycetota > Thermoleophilia > Gaiellales > SKUG01 > JAGQUL01. Next base: position 8,716 of record JBBQUY010000010.1, read on the forward strand.
CCTCCTGCCACGCACTTGCGGATGCGGGAGCCGACGGGACCGTCGGACCCGACCTCGACACGGTCGCTCCCGACGTCGACCTCGTGCGCGAACGCGTCGAGAACGGCAAGGGCGGCATGCCGGCGTTCGGCGGCAAGCTGACGCCCGAAGAGATCGACGCGGTCTCCGCCTACGTGGCCGACGCGTCGGGCGACTGACATGTCAGTCGAATCGCTCGATGGGAAGGTCGCGATCGTCACCGGCGCTTCCGCCGGCATCGGCGTCGCCGTCGCGCACGCGCTCGCCGACCTCGGGGCAAATCTCGTGCTCGCCGCGCGCCGCGTGGAGCGCATCGAGGCGCTCGCGGCCGAGCTCCCCACGGATGCGATCGCGGTCGCCTGCGACGTGGCCGACGACGCACGGGTCGACCAGCTCGTCGCTCGCGCGATCGAACGATTCGGACGCGTCGACGTGCTCGTCAACAACGCAGGGCTCGGCAGCTTCGCGAACGTCGTGGACACCGACCCGGACGCCTGGCGCCAGATGCTCGACGTCAACGTCACCGGCACGTTCCTGTGCTCGCGCGCAGTGCTGCCCGGCATGCTCGAGCGCGGCGACGGCTGCATCATCAACGTCTGCAGCGACGTGAGCCGCCGCACCTTCCCCGGCGGCGCCGCCTACTGCGCGTCCAAGTGGGCCCAATACGCGTTCGGCCAGGCGCTCGGGTCGGAGGTGCGCGAGCACGGCATCCGCGTCGGCGCGGTCCTGCCCGGCATGGTCGCCACGGAATTCAACGGCGGCAAGCCCGAGGAGCGCCTCGACTGGGTGCTGCGCCCCGAAGACGTCGCCGACGCCGTCGCGTTCCTCGCCACGCGCCCGCCGCACGCGGTCGTCGACGAACTCGTCGTCCACCCGGTGCGGCAGGTCTACTGAGGCATCATCGAACGTATGTTCGGGTATGATCGGTCCGTGGACGAAGCCGCAGACAGCGAGCGCCGGGTGATCGCGCACATGGACGCCGACGCGTTCTACGCGTCCGTCCACCTCATCGAGGATCCCTCGCTCGCGGGCAAGCCGGTGATCGTCGCCCACGAAAGCCTCCGCAGCATCGTCACGACCGCCAGCTACGAGGCGCGCGCCTACGGCATCCGATCGGCGATGCCCTCGACCCAGGCGCGACGGCTCTGCCCGCACGCCGTCTTCCTGCGACCGAACTTCGACCTGTACCGCGACTACTCGCGGCGCGCGATGGCGATCGTGGAGGAGTACGTGACCAAGATCGAGCCACTGTCGCTCGACGAGGCGTACCTCGACGTCACCGAACTCGACACGCCGATCGCCGCGCTGCGGGAAATGGTCGAGCACATCCATCGCGAGACCGGGCTTCGATACAGCGTGGGCATCGGTCCCAACAAGCTCTGCGCGAAGGTGCTGAGCGACCACCGAAAGCCGGCGGCATTCAACGTCGCGTCCCGCGAGCAGTGCTGCGAGCTCTTCGCCCAGGACTCGCCACGCCTCATCAACGGCATCGGCCCCAAGACAGTCGCCGTGCTCGAAGCGAGTGGAATTGCGACGATCCAGGCGCTGCGAGACGCGCCCACGTCGACGCTCGCTGCGCGCTTTGGCGAACGTCGCGCGCGTGAGCTGCAGTCACGCGCACGCTTCGAGCATCAGGGGCGCGTGCAGCGCGACCGGCCCCACCGATCGGTGTCGGAAGAGCGCACGTTCGAACGTGACGTCGACGACATCGACGACCTTGCCGCGCGCATGCGAGACCTCGCCATCGACCTGTGTGGCCGGCTCGAACGGCGTCAGCTGCAGGGGCGCACGATCGGCATCAAGGTCCGCCTCGACGACTTCACGACCGTCACCCGCGCACGCACGATCGACGAACGCACCAACGATCCGCTCGTCGTCACGCGCATCGCCGGCGAACTGCTGCGCGAATACGATCCGCAGCAGCCCGTTCGCCTCATCGGAGTGCGCCTGGCAGCGTTCGACGAGCCGACGACCAACGTCGACGTGGACGATCCGCAGCTGCAGCTGCCGCTCGCCGGCGTGTAACCACGAGGTCTCGAGGGCTGGCGGCCGATGGGCGAGGGGGAGCCCGCACTCGCGTGGCATCCTGTCCGAGTGTCGCGCCCGACCCTCCCCAGCTACGTTCCCACCGCGTTCGCCGTCTCGGTGACGACCGGCATCTACGGGATCTCCTTCGGTGCGCTCGCCGTCGCGGCCGGACTGAGCATCGGGCAGGCGTGCGCGCTGTCGGCGCTCATGTTCACCGGTGGCTCGCAGTTCGCCGCGGTCGCGGTGATCGGAGCAGGTGGATCGCTCGCGACCGCCGCGACCAACGCCCTGCTGCTCGGGGCACGCAACACCGCCTACGGCTTCGTGAACGTTCCGATCCTGCGACGCATCCCGGTGCTGCAGCGAGTGATTGCCGCGCACCTGGTCATCGACGAGACGACCGCGGTCGCGGCAGCACAGGACGACGAGTCGCACCGACTCGGCGCGTTCCTGTGGACCGGCATCATGCTCTGGGCGTGCTGGAACCTCGGCACGCTCGGCGGGGCACTCGCCGGAGACCAGCTCGGCAATCCGGAACGCTGGGGACTCGATGCGATGTTCCCTGCCGCGTTCGTCGCGCTGCTCGCGCCGCAGCTGCGTCAGCCCGGCGCGATCGCGGCAGCGATCGCAGGCGGATGCATCGCGCTCGCGCTCGTTCCGATCGCGCCCGTCGGGATCCCGGTGCTCGCATCGGTGCTCGGACTGTTCGCGGCGCGCGCCGCATGGAGGAGCCGCGCATGACGTGGCCGTTCCTGCTCGCGATGTGCGCTGCTGCCTACGCGCAGAAGGCGATCGCCCCGATCCTGCTCGGCGCGTGGGAGCCGCCGCACCGCGTGCGCACGCTGCTGCACCTGCTCGCGGTACCGGTGCTCGCGGGACTGATCGTCGTGCAGACGCTCGGTGACGGGCGCGAGCTCGTGCTCGACGCGCGCGCTCCGGCCGTCGGCGCGGCGATCATCGCGGTCTGGCTGCGCGCCCCGTTCCTGGTGGTGGTGCTGCTCGCCGCGGTCGTCGCCGCAGGCATTCGTCTCGTCACCTGACGAGCAGCGACGATCAGGCAACCGCGCCGGGACGACAGTCCGGGCAGTACGGCACGCCGACGTGCAGCTCGTCCTCGCCGGCGCGCTCGCCGCACTCCCAGCACACGAGCGCCGAGCAGCCCGCGCAGCGCTCGGTCGTCGCGACGCCGCAGAACCCGCAGATGCCGCGCGCAGGATCGTCGAGCGGCTCACCACAGGTCGAGCACGCCAGCTCGTCCGCGTCCACGAGCTCGCCACAGTGCGGGCAGCTGCGCTCCTCCTCGGGCTCGATGTCGTCGAGATCGTCGATACCGGTCACGGTACCCGATAGGCTTCTTCCATGAAGATTGGCATCGTAGGTCTCCCCAACGTCGGCAAGTCGACGCTGTTCAACGCACTCACGCGCGCAGGCGCGCTCGCGGCGAACTACCCGTTTGCGACGATCGAGCCGACCGTGGGCGTCGTGCCCGGGCCCGACGAGCGGCTCGAGCGGCTCAGGGTGCTCAACTCGACCGAGACTCGCACGCCACAGGTGATCCCGTCGAGCGTCACGTTCGTGGACATCGCCGGGCTCGTCGCCGGCGCCTCCAAGGGTGAGGGCCTGGGCAACAAGTTCCTCGCCAACATCCGCGAGTGCGATGCGATCGTGCAGGTCGTGCGCGCGTTCGAGGACGAGAACGTCACCCACGTCGACGGCCGCGTCGACCCGCTGTCGGACATCGAGACGATCAACACCGAGCTCGTGCTCGCCGACCTCGAAAGCGTGGAGAAGCGACTCGAGAAGGCGCGCAAGGAAGCGCTCAAGGTGCCCGCCACCAAGCCGTTCGCCGAAGCGCTGGAGCGCGCGCATGCCGTGCTCGCCGAGGGTAACGTGCTGTACGGATCCGGGGCCGACATCGAGCCGCTGCGCGAGCTGTTCCTGCTCACCGCCAAGCCGTCCATCTACGTCTTCAACGTCGACGAGGGGTCGCTCGACGACGACGCGCTGCGCTCGAAGCTCACCGAGCTGGTGGCGCCCGCGGACGCCGTGCTCGTGTGCGCCTCGATCGAGGCGGAGCTCGCCGAGATGGACGAAGCCGACGCCGCCGAGATGCTCGCCGACCTCGGGCTCGCCGAGTCCGGGCTCGCGCAGCTCGCGCGCGCCGCGCAGCACACGCTCGGACTGCAGACCTACATGACGGCCGGCGAGAAGGAGATCCGCGCCTGGACGATCCCGATCGGCGCCACCGCTCCGCAGGCAGCAGGCGTCATCCACACGGACTTCGAAAAGGGCTTCATCAAGGCCGAGATCGTGAGCTTCGACGACCTGCTCGCAACGGGCTCCGTTCCCGCCGCTCGCGCGGCAGGCAAGGCGCGCCTGGAGGGCAAGGACTACGTCATGCAGCCCGACGACGTCGTCGATTTTCGCTTCAACGTGTGACGACGCGGTCCGTTCCGGCCCGACCATCCGATATTCCGGTGGACAGGGAGTGACGGACATGGGGATCTACGAATCAGGTGTGCGCGTCGCATGGCGCGGTCTCATGCGCGTCGCCGAGCATCGCATCGGCGCCGCGGCCGAGCTCGGTCGCCCGCTCGCGGCGAGCGCGGATTCGGCACCCGTCCTGCTCGTGCACGGCTACGGCAACAACGCATCCTCGATGCGAGCGGTCGAACGCTCGCTCGCGCGTGACGGCTTCGACGTGTTCACGATCGACCTGCCGAAGTTCGGCTACGGCGACGCCATGGCCGACGCCGCAGTCGTCCAGGCTCGGGTCGCCGAGATCAAGGCCCTGGCCGGCGCGGCGAACGTCGACCTGGTCGGCCACAGTCGCGGCGGCCTCGTGTCACGCGCGGCGAAGCAGCTGCTCGACACCGACGGGTCGATCGGACGCGTGGTCACGGTCTCGAGCGCGAACCAGGGCATCCATCTCGGCCCGTTCGACCGACTCGGCGCGCTGGCGCTTCCGGAAGGCATGCAGCAGATCCGACGCGGTACCGAGCTGGTCGACGACCTGCATCGAACGCGGGCCGGTCACGACCTGGTCGCGGTCGGCACCAACGGAGTCGACGGCGTGCTCGTGCCGGCGAGTGCGTCGCGCATCGACGGCGCACCGTTCCTGGCGGTCGACGAGGGCCGGACGATCGGGCCGATGTCACGCGTGGGCCACTACGGCATCCTGCGCGACGACCGCTCCTACGAGACGATCCGCGGCGCGTTGCTGCTGCCGCGCGACGCGGCGGCGTAGCGAGGTCAGGCGCGAGCGCGGGCGCGCTGTTCGCGACGCCACTTCCAGCGCGTCACGACCGAGGCATTGACCGCGAGCTCGAGCGCTTCCTGCAGCATCTCGACGCGGCCTTCGAGCCACGCCGAGCGCTCCGCGAGCTCGCGGGTCGTTCGCTGCGCATCCATGACGATCACGTGGGAGGCCATCAGGCGATCGTTCGCCGCCGCGAGGCCGTCGCGTGCAGTGCCGAGCTCCGTCTCCAGGTGCTCGGCCCGTGAGGTCGCCGCGACGAGCGCTTCACGGGATTCGACGAGGCGGTCCGACATGCGCGCGAGCTCCATGAGCGTGGCGCGCTGGTCCTCCGACATGCGCGGCGTCCGGACACGGGGTGTCGCGGGAGCCGCCGTTGCCGCGGGCGCAGGCGTCGGTGCATGGACCGCAGGAGGCGTCGGCTCCGCCGGCGGCGTCGGCTCCGCCGGCGGCGTCGTCATCACCGGTACCGGCGCCTCGGTGCGGGCCCAGAACGCGGACTCGCGTCCGGCGGGATCCGGCTCGCTGTCGGAGCGAACGAATCTGCGCTGACGTGCCAGCTCGCGGAACTCCGCACCGAATCCGGCGTCGTCCGTGGTCACGGGCATGACTGCCTGCTCGTGCTGCTGTGTCTCGAGTGTTCGACTGCGCGCCATGCCGTACCTCCGCTGGATTGGCTGCTCATGCCGCATCGTCACAGCGGGTTCGGACACACCCTCGACCTCAGGTCGAGGTTGATGAACCGCGGTGTGCTGCGAGCAGCCTCGGGAAGGAATTCGACGCGGGAGTGCGAATCTCCTACCCATGCCCGCGCCCGACGCATCGACGCGCGGCGACTCCCCGCCGCCCCACGTGCCCGTCATGCCCGACGAGGTGGTCGAACTCGTCGCCGCCTCGCCCGGCAATGTCGTCGTCGACGGCACCTTCGGCGCGGGCGGACACGCCCGCCTGATCGCGCCGCTGCTCGGCCGCGAGGGGCTCTACGTCGGCGTCGATCGCGACCCGAGTGCCGAGGCGCGCTTCGCAGCGTTCACGGCCGAGGTCGCACCGGTCCCGACGCGCTTCGTGCGAGCGACGTTTCCCGACGCATTCGCCGAGCTCGCCGCCGAAGGGCTGTCCGCCGACGCGGTCATACTCGACATCGGAGTGAGCTCCATGCAGCTCGACCAGGTCGAGCGCGGATTCTCCTATGCACATGACGCACCGCTCGACATGCGAATGGACCAGTCCGCAGGCACGAGCGCCGCGGACCTCGTCGCCGACCTCGACGACCGCGAGCTCGAGCGGATCCTTCGTGAATTTGGGGAGGAGCGCTACGCGCGCCGCATCGCCGGTGGCATCGTGCGGCGCCGCGCCACGCAGCCGATCACACGGACCGGCGAGCTCGTCGACGTCGTGCTCGGCTCGATCCCGACCGCCGCGCGACACGCGCCCGGAGGACATCCGGCCCGGCGCACGTTCCAGGCGCTGCGCATCGCCGTCAACGACGAGCTCGGCATGCTCGACCGCGGCCTCGACGCGGCGCTCGAGCTGCTCGTGCCTGACGGACGGCTCGTCGTCATGAGTTTCCACTCGCTCGAAGACCGCATGGTCAAGCGCCGCATCGAGGCATGGCACGGGCGCTGCACCTGCCCGCCCGGACTGCCGATCTGTGCGTGCGGCGCGATGACCCATGCCGAGACGATCACGCGCGGACTCGTTCGCCCGTCCGAGGACGAGGTCGCCCGCAATCCCCGTGCCGCATCCACGCGCCTGCGCGCCGCACGTCGCATCGAACCACCGCGACCCATTGGAGGTGGCCCCCGATGACATCGACCTCCAAGCGGCCCCCATCGCAGCCGTCCGGTGCCGACCCGTGGTGGGGGCTCGACGACACGAATCCCCCTCCGGCGCAGTCACTCGACGAACCCGTGGCCGCGCGCGCTCCGCGTGGGACGTCCACCCCCCGCCGACGCCGTGAACGCCGGACCGGTGTCGCACGCGTCGGCTGGCTGCTGCTCGGCCTGCTCGTGGCACCGATCGACCTGCTGCGCGGACTACTCAGGCGCAGCCCGCGACTGCGCAGCTGGGCAATCCGCCTCGCCGTGGTCGTCGGCATTCTCACCGTGCTGGCCTGCTCCGTCGGCGTGATCCTCATCAACAACGTCGTGATCGGTCGCACGGCCGAGCTCGGCGAACTCGACGACCGCCGCCGCGAGCTGCGCCGCGACAATGCGCTGCTCGGCGCACGTGCCGCGCGACTGTCGTCGCCCGACGTCGTGTTCCGTCGCGCCACGCGGGAGCTCGGGATGGTCCAGACCGACGACGTACCGCAGTTCATCTATCTGGTCCCCGGCAGTCGCACGCTGACACCGCTCCAGCGCCAGCGAGTCGCCGCCCGGGTCCAGCGCCAGCGTGCAGCCGCCGCGAAGGCTGCAGCTGCGAAGGCAGCCGCCGCGAAGGCTGCAGCTGCCACGACGCAGGCACCGACGCGTGCCACGCCCCCGACGACGGAGGACCGATGAGCTCGGACACGCGAACCAAGGTCGGCGTCTCCAGCGGCGTCGTTCCGCAGCGCCGCGTGATGCTGCTGCTCGCGGCGCTCCTGCTGCTGCTCGTGGCGGTCTCCGCACGCACCGTGTACCTGCAGTCGGTCAAGAACCGCATGCTCACGCGGTACGCGGAGGGACAGCAGCAGAACTCGCAGACGTTGCCTGCCGTGCGCGGCGACGTCCTCGATCGCCGCGGACAGGAGCTTGCCGTCGGCGAGGAGGCGATGACCTTTCACGCGAATCCGAAGCTGCTCGAGAACCGAGCAGGCACCGCGCTGCAGATCTCGAAGATCCTCGAGCTGAGCCGCGCGGAGGAGGGGCTGCTGGTCGACCGCCTCACCAATGCGGGAGACGAGGTCGGATTCGTCTACGTCGCGCGGCAGGTTCCACGCGACAAGGCGGAGCAGCTGCAGGAGGCCAAGCTTCCCGGCATCGCCTGGTACGAGGAAGAGCGCCGCATGTATCCCGCCGGCGCAACGGCCGGACAGCTGATCGGCACCGTCAACATCGACGGCAAGGGCCTCGAGGGCATCGAAATGCTCTACGACAACTGGCTCACCGGCACGCCAGGACTGCAGGTCGCCGTCAACGACCCGACCGGCGTCCCCATCGACGTGCTCGAACTGCAGCGCGAACGCGACGGCCGCGACGTGCAGCTCACCCTCGACCTGACGATCCAGCAGAAGGCCGAGCAGGTGCTCGCGCAGACGATGCGGCGCTTCTCCGCACAATCTGCGACGGCGATCGTGATGGACCCGACCACGGGTGAGATCCTCGCCATGGCCGGTGTCCCCCGCGTCGATCCCGGTCGCTGGTCGAGTTTCCCGGCGATCGCCAAGAAGAACCGCGCGATCACCGACACGTTCGAGCCTGGATCGACGTTCAAGGTGGTGGCGATCAGTGCAGCGCTTGCCGAGGGCGTGACACGACCGTCCGACCAGCACCGTCTCGCACCCAAGCTGAAATTCTGCGACGACAAGGACACGTGCACGGTCGGTGAGTCCCATGCTCGTGGCACACGATGGTTCACGACGAAGGAGATCCTCGTCGAGAGCTCGAACGTCGGCACGATCACCCTCGCGCAGAAGGTCGCGCAGAAATACATCCAGCAGGGAAAGTGCGGCAAGTGCGCCGTCGACGGCTGGATCCGCCGCTTCGGGTTCGGGGCGCCGACGGGAATCGACTTCCCCGGCGAGTCGCCGGGGATCATGACACCGGTCGAGGACTGGTCGGACGTATCGATCGGCAACATTCCGATCGGCCAAGGCATCTCGGTCACGCCGATCCAGCTGATCAGCGCCTATGCCGCGATCGCCAACGACGGCGTGCTCATCGAGCCGCATCTGCTCAAGCGCGTCGGCAACGAGCCCGTCGCGGCCCATCCCTCGCGACGCGTCCTTCCGTCTGACATCGCGCGCACGATGCGGAACATGTTCGGCGCCGTGGTGGCCGACGATCGCGGTACCGGCAAGAAGGCGAAGATCGAAGGCTACGACGTGGCCGGCAAGACCGGTACCGCGAACATCGCGGAGAACGGTGTGTACGTGAAGGGTCGCTACAACGCGTCGTTCGTCGGCTTCGTGCCTGCCAACAACCCACGGCTCGTCACGCTCGTCGTCGTCAACGACGTCAGCGCCTACGGTGGCGACGCTGCCGCACCGGCATTCGAGGAGATCACCGAGTTCGCACTCGGGTACCTCGCGATCCCACCCGACGGCGTGCTCTGACCTGCAACCTGCACGGTACGACCACGCAGACTTCGTGCACGACTCCGCAGATTTCGGCGAAACCGCGTGTCTATGGCCCGTCGACCGTGGTACACATCCCGTCAACGACAGAGCTGGGGAGCGACGGGTGGACGTAGGCACGGATGCAACAGAGGGGCGACGCGCAGGACGCGCTGGGGGACTACAGCGCTGGTGGAGTCAGCGGCAGCAGGAGTGGGAATCCGGTGAGCGTCACCTCGCCTACACGCTCGCGCTGCTCGCCGTGATCACGCTGGTCGGCCTGATCGTCGTCCCGCTCTCGATCCCGGAACCGCTGCCGCAGCCGGATCGATCGCAGGTGCTTGGCGAACGGTTCCTGCGCGCGATCCCGGCGAACGCCGCCGACCGGCCCACGCTCGACGAGGTGCAGAAGACCTACGGCGGCGACGGCGGCGACGCGTGCACGGCGAAGCTTCCCGACGCCTACCAGCTGCTGATCACGAAGGTCGGCACCGGTCCGCGGACGGCGTTCAACCGACCCGCCCATGCCCGCATGCGCATCGTGCATCGCGTCTACTGTCCCGAGCGCACCGCCGAATTCAATCAGTACATTCGCACCCGCACCGGCGCCAACGCGCGCGCCCGCCAGCAGGCGCTTGCACAGCAGCAGAACGTCGCGTACTGATCCCGACGATGACCCCTTCATGCGCGCGATAGGATCGCGTGCATGAGCGACGCGACCGCACCGACCACCACGCCCTTTCCGACACTGCCGCCGAAGCCGGATCATCCCGGCATCGAGCAGCACATCCTCGGCGTGTGGGAGCAGCACCGCACCTTCGAGCGGCTGCGCGAGCGCAACGCGAACGGCCCGAAGTTCTCGTTCATCGACGGCCCCATCACCGCGAACAACCCGATGGGCGTGCACCACGCCTGGGGCCGCACGCTCAAGGACGTCTACCAGCGATTCCACGCGCTGAAGGGCTATGACCAGCGCTACCAGAACGGGTTCGACTGCCAGGGCCTGTGGGTCGAGGTCGAGGTCGAGAAGGCGCTCCAGCTCAACTCCAAGCGCGAGATCGAGGAGTTCGGCCTCGACAGGTTCAGCCACGCCTGTCGCGATCGCGTGGCCGAGTACTCGGAGGTGCAGACCAAGCAGTCGCAGCGCCTCGGCCAGTGGATGGACTGGGACAATGACTACTACACGATGTCAGACACGAACATCTCCTACATCTGGGAGTTCCTGGCGCGCTGTCAGGAGAAGGGCTGGCTCTACGTCGGCCACCGCCCGATGACCTGGTGCCCGCGCTGCGGCACGTCGCTTTCCCAGCACGAGATGCTCGACAGCTACAAGGACGTCGTGCACCCGTCGCTGCACGTCGCCTTCCCGCTCGTGGAAGACGGACGCGACGGCCAGGCGGTCATGATCTGGACCACCACGCCCTGGACGCTCCCGGCGAACGTCGCAGCCGCGGTCAACCCGACCGCCACCTACGCGCTCGTCCAGCGTGACGGCGACGCGCTCGATGTGTGGATGGCCGAAGGCCGCGTCGCGACGATGTTCGGCGACGACGCGGTCGTCCTGGAGACGCGACCCGGCAGCGAACTCGTCGGCTGGGCTTATCGCGGCCCCTTCGCACACCTGCCCGGCTCCGCCGGCGGCCAGGCACCCTGCACCCCCGGCGGCGCGGACGTTCGCGACGCCGCGATCGCCGCGCGCGACAAGGTCTGGCGCGTGCTCGCCTGGGACGAGGTCTCCCTCGAAGACGGCACCGGCATCGTGCACATCGCTCCCGGCTGTGGTGCTGAGGACTACGAGCTCGGAACCGAGCAGGGACTGCCGGCGATCGTCCCGGTGGACGAGGCCGGAACGTTCTTCGAAGGCTTCGGGGAGCTGAGCGGTCTCACCACGCACGAGGCGAAGGACGTCGTGCTCGGCGATCTCAAGCAGCAGGGCCTGCTCGTTCGCTCCGGAACGCTCGAGCATCGCTACCCCTCGTGCTGGCGCTGCCAGACCGAGCTCATCTTCCGCCTCGTCGACGAGTGGTTCATCTCGTGCGAGGAGATCCGCGAGCCCATGAAGGCCGCCAACCGCGAGGTCGAGTGGAGCCCCGCGTTCTACGGCAAGCGCATGGAGGACTGGCTCAACAACATGGGGGACTGGTGCATCTCCCGCAAGCGCTACTGGGGGCTGCCGCTGCCGTTCTACCGCGACCCTGAAGATCCCGAAGGCGAGATCCTCGTCGTGCGATCCAAGGCGCACCTTCGCGAGCTCGCCACCGATCCTGCTGCCGTCGACGCGCTGCCCGAGCTGCACCGACCCTGGATCGACGACATCCAGGTGAAGCATCCCGAGACCGGCAAGCTGCTCGAGCGCGTCAGCGAGGTCGGTGACTGCTGGCTCGACGCGGGCATCGTCCCGTTCGCGACGCTCGGCTGGCGCAGCGAGGAGATCGGTGGCGGTCTCGACGGCATGTATGCCAATGGCGCGAGCGCCGAGTGCTCCGGCGCGCGCCTGCCGTCCAACGAGGAATGGGAGCAGTGGTTCCCGGCCGACATGGTGCTCGAGATGCGTGAGCAGATCCGGCTCTGGTTCTACTCGATGCTCTTCATGAGCGTCGTGCTCGACGACAAGGGACGTGCGCCGTACAAGAAGGTGATCGCCTACGAGAAGGTGAACGCCGAGGACGGCCGCGCGATGCACAAGAGCTGGGGCAACGCGATCTGGTTCGACGACGCCGTCGAGCAGATGGGTGCCGACGTCATGCGCTGGATGTACGCACACCAGTCACCGAGCCAGAACCTCAACTTCGGCTACGGCCCCGCCACCGAGATCAAGCGCCGCTTCCTGACTCTCTGGAACGTCGCGTCGTTCTTCACGCAGTACGCGAACGCCGACGGCTGGACTCCCGCCGAGGCGCAGCTGGCAGCGCTCGACGACGGCGTCGACGCGCCTGGCCCCGGGCTCGCGCTGCTCGATCCGTCGCGCTTCACCAACCCGCTCGACCAATGGCTGGCCGCGCGCACGCACCAGCTCGTGACGGAAGCCAACGGAGCGCTCGAGCGATCCGACACGCCGCAGTACACCCGTGCGCTCGAACGATGGATGGACGAGCTCTCGAACTGGTACGTGCGCCGGTCGCGCCGCCGCTTCTGGAAAGCAGAGCTTGGCGAGGCGGACCGAGACGAGGCCTACGAGGCGCTCTGGGCAGCGCTCGTCACCACGGCGCGCGTGCTCGCGCCCGTCATGCCGTTCGTCGCCGAAGGTCTCTGGCGCACGCTCGTCGGCCATCCGCTCGCGATCGCGGGTCGCGACGGTGCCGAGGAGTCGAGCGTGCACCTGTCCTACTGGCCGGTCGCGAACGCCGACGCCGCGGCGCATCCGCTGCTCACCGAGACCGACGCCGTCCAGCGCGTGCTGGCGCTCGGTCGCGCCGCTCGATCATCCTCCAAGCTCAAGCTCCGCCAGCCGCTGCGGGAGGTGCTCGTGCATCGACGCTCGACGCGCGGGCAGGGCACCGTGTCCGTCGAGGCACTGTTCAGCCACTTCGGCGACGACGTGCTTGCCGAGCTCTCCGTCAAGCAGGTGCGGTTCATCGACGAGCCGGACGGCCTGTGGAACGAGGGCATGATGCCGCTGCTGCCGAAGCTCGGACCCAAGTACGGCAAGCAGGTCGCGGACATCCGAAAGGCGATCGCAGCCGGCGATGTGGAGCTGCACGACGACGGCACGGCCCGAGTGGGTGAGTTCACGCTCATGGCCGACGAGTACGAGCACCGCTCGCAGGCCGCCGACGGCCTTGCCCTCGCCGAGGACGCCGAGTGGGTCGTCGCCGTGTCCACGACGCTTGACGACGAGCTCATCGCCGAAGGCCGCGCCCGCGAGGTCACTCGCCAGCTGCAGACGATGCGCAAGGAAGCCGGTCTCGACATCTCCGATCGCGTCACGGTGACCTGGACCGCCGAAGGAGCACTCGCGGAGGCGGTGCGAGCGCACTCCGACGCCATCGCCGACGAAGTCCTGGCCACGTCGTTCGCCGAGGGCGAAGTCGGCGACCTACCCACGGATTTCCAGGTGGACGGGCTCGCGGCACGCGTGCTGCTCGGACGAGCCTGACGCGTGGTCGCGGTATCAGCGCCCGGGCACTCGGACCGCCGCGCCGACCGGAGCGGCGGGTGTCATGGCGTCTTCTCGGGCATGGCGGCCGCCTTCTGGGGGGCGAATACCGCCACGTTCGTCGTGATGCCGGTTTTCGTGTCTGTGATCGGCTTGTTGTAGGAGAGCCCGTTCGGTTTGCGCTGATGAATCGGTGGGTCGCCGCCTACCTTGCCGGTATTCGTGCCATCCGGGGCCGGCGATTCGTCGCCTGACGTGACCTGCCTGCCGGGACAGTCGCCGGGACCGCTGACGCAGATCGTCACCTGGGTCATCGACAGCACCATCGTTCGTCCACCGACCCCGTTCTTGTCCGGGAAGAAGTTCGCCAACTGCGTGATCTCCCCGGTTTTTATGTTCTTGTAGCGGAAGTCGCGCGAGCAGCGATCCGCGTGTTCCCCGCCAAGCTGCAGCGCCATGTCGACCGGGTATTGCGACACGTTGCTGTCGAGGTAGCACTCGCCCTCCGGGCTGTGGTACCGGATCGCCCCGTTGGGCTTGCCGATCGACGAGCTCTGGTGTGAGATCCAGGCGAAGTCGCCGCAGCTGCCACCGGGCGTGAGCGCCGAGTAACAGTCCTGCTTGCGCGTTCCGTTCCGCCCGTACGGCACGTCGTCGGCATCGAACTCCCCCCAGATGTCGGGCCCGGCGATGTTGGTGGGCTTCTCCTGCTGCTTGGGTGAGGAGTGGAGCCCCGTGGGCAGTGCCTCGAACGTCCAGATCCCGTCCTTGTATGGATGCGATCCGGAAGCCTGGAACAGGTCCGTCGCGGTCCAGTTGGGTGCGAGCGACAGCTGCGACACGGAGCCCGACCCGTCCCGGTAGCGGTCGAACGGCTTGGGCTCCATGCTGATGATGCCGCTCCATGCGGGTCCCGCATACGTGCGCTTCACCGGTCCCGTCGGCACGAGATACACGTACGTCGTGCGGATCTCGAAGTTGGCGCCACCCTCGGAGTAGTCGGTCACGAACGTCTTGCTCGTGGTGCTCAGGCCGTAGATGTGGACATCACGGGTGAACTGTACCTTGTAGGTGCCGACGCCCTGGAACGGGCGGACCATGATCAGCGCACGCGCTTCCTGGTTGGCCTGCACCGACGCGCGCCCGTCCGAGGGCACCATCTTCGTGGGCCAGACCTCGCGGTCGGCCGGCAACGTCGGAACGATGCTGTACGTGCCTGCAGGCAGCCCCGCGAACGTGTACGTCCCGCCAGGCGTGTATACCGCGTCCTTCGCCTTGAGCGTCGTCGTGGGGCCGCCGTCGCTGCCGTCTCGCTTGATCGTGAAGTCGACGGTGTTGACACCCCGCACGTTCACGTTGCCCATCATCGGGAACTTTGCGCGCGCATTCGTCAGCGGCTCGTTGCAGCCGAGCGGGAGCACCGGCCGCCGATTGATGTCCCACCATTCCGCCTGGGAGATCGGGAAGGGGCTGGTGCACTCCGGCTGCTGACCCATCTTGAGTTCGTCGGTGCTGTCGCGAACGTGGGAGATGGCCATGCGCTCGTCCACCTGGTTGGTGGTTTCACCCGTCTGGATCACCAGCGCGCCGATCGCGCGACCAAGCGCCGTGGCGTCCACGGTGGACAGTGCCTCGAAGGGTGTCTGCTGGCCCCATTCCTTGATCTCTCCTGGATCCAGGGTCACGACCACGCGGATGTGGAAGTAGTCGGGGGTGATGCCGTCCTCGTCCCCTGGGCCACGCCCGTCGCTGTCGCTGTCAACGGGACGGATCGTCACGGTGGTGTCCAGCTTGGGACCCTTGGATGCCGCCGCCTGCTGCTTGAAGGGAAAGTCGGGCTTGTCGCTCGTGAACGTGCAGCCCTTTGACTCGTCGGTGCCGCATGCCGTGTTGTCGGTGAGCCATGCGCGGTCCGTGCGCACCATCTGGCTGACCGCGTCGGCCGTGGCTGCCATGCGCTGTCGCACGAGCGTCTTCTGCTGCGACTTCCCGGCTCCGACCACGAAGTACATCGCGCCGGCGAACACCACGGTCACGACGAGTGCGGCGACGATGACTTCGACCACGGTGAAGGCTTGGTCGGATCGGCGGCTCATTCGCATGTCGGATCTCCGGCGATCGAGGTGGTCGTGAGGCATCGCGAATCGGCGTCCTTCACCTTGGTGACCGCCCACGGGGTTGCGGTCGGGAAGAAGGGAGGAGGCGACAGGAAGAAATTGTCGTTGTAACGAAGATCGGAGCCGTTGTAACCGACCACGGGGGTGAACGTTCCCGGATTGCGGACGTCCGGCCAGCGCAGTGCAGCGACGAGCTGGCCGTGGGCGGCGAACGAACCCTCCATCCGGAGATTGGGGCAGGACCGGTTCGTGAGATCTGTCGCCGGCGCCGCCTGCGTGACGAGTTCCGGCGCGATCGTGATCGAGCCGGCGGAGGAGACGGCCGCGAGGTTCACCCGCTTGAGGCAGGCGTAGTCGGATCGCCCGTCCATGACGATGTCCCCCTGAGTCACCACTCCGACGGAGTTGCGCAGGCTCAGCGAACCGACGACCGGCAGGTTGGGGCTTCCTGGGTTGCGCAGGAACACGCGTGGCGCGCGGTCACCGCTCGACAGGCGCCGTGTCGCGATCGTCACGCGACCGGCGACGCCGGCGGGGGTCTGCAGGCTTCCGCTCAGCACCACGTCGCCGTCGAGCAGCACCGCGAGGGCGGCGTTGCCGGGAGACGTTGCTGCGGTCTGCAACGAATAGCTCGTGCCGTTGACGGTCACCTGGTTGTTGCCCAGTCGCACGGTGTTCTGGGGCAGCGTCGTGGGACACACGACCAGGACGCTCGGGCACCGTTTCTGCATCTTGGCGAACAGGTCCTGGACTCCGAGGAGGCTGATCTGTCGCGCATCGGTGCGGGCGGCATCCACCGCGGTGGTACAGGATGCGCCGTTCACGACGATGGGAGCACCCTGCGACGTGGAGAAGCGCGCCTTCGCTCCGCAGTTCGGAGAGTTCGCGTAGTAGATGCCGGTGCGGAAGGTGCCCGGTGGCTCCTGCGCCAGGAAGCTCGCCGAACTGTAGCCGTTGCTGTGGATCGGCCCGTTGATGTTGCTGGTACCGAAGTTGCTCGCGATGAACGGCGCGTCAGTGACGAACTGGTAGTCGGAGAAGAATCCCGGTCGGTACTCGATCCGGAAGATGCGGGGCTTGGTCGTGATGGCCGAACTGTCGAGCGCCGTCGCCCATGCGCGAATGTAGACGACGAGGTCGGAAGCCGGGGTCGTCGGGCTGTCGTAGTAGCGCGGCTGGAGAACGTCGAAGACCTGCCAGTGGCCGACGCTGTCGGTGCCACGCTCGACCACGGTGTATCGCGCCCAGTCAGGAATGCGGCTGGACACGTCGGTCATGCCAGCGGCTACGGACGTAGCTGCATTGGACTTGACGGTAGCGCCGTCCTGTCGCTCGACCAGCGACTTGAGCTCAAGTTCATTGAGCAGGTACTGGTTCGTCTCGTCCGCCAGGCCCTGCTGCAGCGCGGCGCGATACTTCTCGATCCCGCTGTCGCCAGCAGCCATGCCGACGGAACGATCGCTCTTCTTGCGCGCGGTGTACATGCTGTTGAGGGCCTGGGTCCCGACATACAGCATGATGAACGAGACCATCGTGAGGGCCATCACCGCCATGCTGATGCTCATGCCTCGCTCGCCGTGCGTGCGATGCCAGCCCATCATGCGACACATCCAATCGCGAAGCGGTACTCCTGTGACTGGCGCGACACGATCGATGCCGCCGTCACCAGCTCCTGGTCGCCGCGACCCACCTTGGTACTGACGAATGACCGCAGGTCCATGTCGATCCCCATCACCTGGTCACGGCGCAGCACGTCGGTGGCGCCGGCTCCAGGCAGCGCTGCAGTGCTGGCGCTGCCCAGCACCTGCGTCGTGCAGGCGTCCGGGTCGATGTTCGCTCCCTGCGGATCCGGCTGGACCAGGAGCCGGTAGCGGAAGGGAGTGGGAATCGCACCCGCGGCGGTCAGGCCGGTCGGGGGCGCGGGCATGACCTCTGTCTGCTGGATAGCGGATCCGGTGCAGGTCGTACGCTGGACGGTCCGGTGCAGCGCGCCGGTCGGAGTGACCTGCCAGGTAACGCATTCGGGCGTCGTGTTCCCCGCGCTCTGGAAGAGCTCGGCATAGAAGCGAATCCGGGAGGGATCCGCGACGACCAGATCGTGGATGCGCAGGCCCGGGGGGTCCGTTGGCACGCCGCGAAGGAGCAGGTTCCGAAGGTTGTCTGCCGAGCCCGTCCACCGGGGTTCGCGGTTTGGCGCCCGCATGGCTCGGAGGTCGGCGAGGAGCAGTTCGCCAGCGGCGACGGACGAACGTTGCGCCTTCGATCGGGCAGCAGAGCGCTCCGAGGAGCCGAACAGGTCGATCAGGACTCCGACGATCATGGCCAGGACGATCATTGTGAGCACCATCGCGACCAGCAGCTCGATGAGCGTGAACCCGGACTCTGCTTCGCTGCGAGGGCTCACGCGCATCGTTGGCTACCCGATGGGATAGTGGTCGAGTTGGTGATCACGCATGACAGCACGGGCGCGCCCGACTCGCCAAGCGTGCGGACGGTGAAGGTGTAATTGCTCGGGGTGCGCGCATAGGTGATGGTCGCTTGAGCCTCCGGGATCGGTGTGCTGCCGGCTCCGGTCGCGCTGATCAGGTCCACTCGCCCGTCACTGACCGCTTCGGGCGCTGCGCTGGACAGGTAGCGCTTGTTCTGGAGCATCGGATCCCGGGGGCCACCGATGCGGACCGTCCAGGGCTCCGCAGGCCAGTCGGGCCCACCCAGCACCGGGGGGGTCTGCCCATTGTCGGCCATGTACGATTCGACGGCCTCGGCGTACGAGTGCGCCGCCGCCTGCGACGCACGAAACAGTCCCGTCCGCTTCGCGCCGCGCATCGATGACACGGCGAGCGCGATGAGGACGACCACGATGAGCAGCACGACCATCATCTCGATCAGCGTGAAGCCAGCTTCCGGCCTTCGGGGCCGGGCGGCGTTCGCGGGCAGGGGCATAGTAAGCGGCGGGGGCATCGGTACTTCATCGGCACCTACCCCTTGGAAGTTGAGGGGCACCACCACGGCGCTATGTGTGTCCGGGCGAGCGCGTGTGAACGTCTCGACGCGTCGAGACAATGCAACGGGCAGCGACGTGCGACGTCAGCGGCCGGCCTGGGCGAGCGCCATGCGAAGCTCGGTCGGCGGCATGAACCGCACGCCTTCCTCGACCTCCGCATACGGGCGGACGGTCGTCGGGCCACGCTCTCGGAACCAGCCGCAGACGCGATCGACGAGTGACTCGGGCGCGCTTGCGCCTGAGGTGATGCCCACGACCGTCGCACCGTCCACCCACGCGGGATCGATCTCCGTCTCGTCGTCGATGCGGTACGCGGGCTTGCCCATCTGCTCGGCCAGGTCCGCGAGCCGAACCGTGTTGGAGGAGTTCGCGGAGCCGATCACGAGCAGCACGTCGACCTCGCCGACCATGTCCTGGACGGCCGCCTGCCGATTGCTGGTGGCGTAGCAGATGTCTTCCTTGGCGGGACCCTGGATCTGCGGGTACCGCTCCTTGAGGCGACGAATGATCCCGGCGGTCTCCGACACACTCAGCGTGGTCTGGGTCAGGTACACGAGCAATTCGGGCTGCCCGATCTCGAGCGAGTCGACGTCGGCCTCGTCCTGCACGAGCACCATGTGGTTCGGCGCTTCGCCCATCGTGCCTTCCACCTCTTCGTGACCGGCGTGGCCGATGAAGACGATCTGGTACCCGTTGCGGGCGTACTTGACGGCCTGCATGTGCACCTTGGTCACGAGCGGACACGTCGCGTCGATGACGCGGAGCCCTCGCTCGTCGGCCTCGGCACGAACCGCGGGGGAGACTCCGTGTGCGCTGTACACGACGACGGAGCCGCGCGGCACCTCCTCGAGCTCCTCGACGAAGATCGCGCCCTTGGCCTCGAGGTCGCGCACGACGTGGATGTTGTGCACTATCTGCTTGCGGACGTAGACGGGCGGCCCGTGCAGGTCGAGCACCTGCTCGACGGCATCCACGGCTCGTTCGACGCCGGCACACCAGCCACGCGGGGACGCGAGCAGGAGGGTGCGGTGCGGGGAGGTCTCGGACATGTGGAAAGTATCGCACGACCGGCGCGTGAACCGGGACCCCACCGGGGTACAATACGTCTGCAGGACTCGACTGCGACCGGGCCCCGGAACTTCCGGCGGCGCGGCGCGGAAGCGAGGAGCACCACATGGACGCCACTGTCCGGCCACGCACGCGCGTGGCGATCATCGGCGCGGGCCGGGTCGGCCGCGCATTCGCGTACGCGTCGCGTCGCGCCGGCCTCGACTTCGTCGGTGCCTGGTCTCGAACCGATGCCGCTCGACGACGCTTCGCCGACCAGTTCGGCATTGCTCCGCCCGTCAGCATGGCCGACGCGATCGATGCATGCGACATCCTGATCGTCTCCGTACCTGACGAGCAGCTCGACTCCGTCCTCCGCGAGGTCGCGGAGCGAACATCGGCAACGAACGATCCACTCGTCGTCGTGACGTCCGGGAGCTGGTCGATCGATCAGGGCGCGCCCATTGTCGCGGCCGGCGGGCGCGTGGTGCGCATCCACCCGCTGCGCGCGATCACCGACGCGTCCGCACCCGACGTGCTCGACGGTGTCGTCGCGGCCGTGACCGCAGCGACCGATCCCGATCGGGTGACGGCCCACACGCTCGCTGCGACGCTCGGCATGGAACCATTCGAGCTGGCGGATGCCGACGCCGCGACGTGGCACGCCGCCGGAGCGATCGCCGCCGGCGGCGTCACCACCCTGCTCGCCGCTGCCCGCGACCTCGCATTCGCATCGGGTCTGGCGCCCGATGCCGCACTGCGCGCACTGGCTGATCTGGCCCGTGGCGCGATCGACGATGCAGTCGCGCAGACACCTGAGCTGTCACTGACCGGGCCGGTCGTGCGCGGCGATGCCGCGACCGTCGCTGCGCACGTGGACGCCCTGCATCGCCGCCGTCCCGACCTGCTCGACACGTACCGCTCGCTCAGCCGCGCGACCGCCGCCCTCGCACATCGGGCCGGCCGAATCGACGAGGACGCGTGCGAGCGGATCGACATCGCACTCGCGCATGAGCACCCAGCCCCGACAGTGGACGCGACATGGGCATGACCGTCACGACCTCCGAGCCGGTCGTCGTCGTCGGCATCGCCGACCTGGGCGCCGCGCTCGCACACCATCGCGCCGCGGGGCGACGCATCGGGTTCGTTCCGACGATGGGCGCCCTGCACGACGGGCATGCCGAACTCGTGCGCACTGCACGCCGCGAGTGCGACGTCGTCGTCACCAGCTGCTACGTCAACCCGACGCAGTTCCTGCCGGGGGAGGACCTCGACCGCTACCCGCGCACGCCCGAACGCGACGTGGCGATCGCCGGCGACGCCGGCACCGACGTGCTCTGGCGACCCACCACCCGAGACATGTATGGCGACGAGCCCGGCGATGTCGTCCGCATCCATGTGGGCACGATCGGCACGGTGTTCGAAGGTCGCGCCCGACCGGGGCACTTCGACGGGGTCGCGACGATCGTCGTGCGACTGCTCGCGGCCGTCGGCCCCGACGTGCTTTACCTGGGTGCGAAGGACTTCCAGCAGGTCGTGGTGCTGCGTCGCGTCGTTCGTGACCTGCTGCTGCCGGTCGAGGTCCGCACCGTCGCCACCGTGCGCGAAGCAGACGGGCTCGCCCGTTCGAGCCGCAACGCGTACCTGGGCGACGTGCAGCGACAGGCCGCACGCGCGATCCCGCGCGCGCTCGAGGCGGCCCGCACGCGTGTCGCCGCGGGCAGTCGCGACGCGGCCGACGTTCGAGCCCACGCGCGCGATGTGCTCGCCGCCGAGCCCGGGCTGGAGGTCGACTACGTCGAGCTCGTGGACGCAGCGTCGCTCGCCCCGATCGATCGGATCGGCGTGCGCGACTGCGTGCTGCTCGTCGCCGCGCGAGTGGGCTCGACCCGCCTCATCGACAACCTTCCGCTTCCTGCGGATGACCACCAGCCACGAGACCACGAGGTCCGATCATGAGCAACGTCCAGCCGATCCAGGACACCACCCCGCTCAACCTCGCCACGATGGGAGCCGCAGCCGCCGGCGGACGCCGACTGGCCATGGTCACCGCCTACGACCACCCGTCGGCCGTGCTGGCGCAGGAGGCGGGCGTCGACCTGCTGCTCGTCGGCGACTCCGCCGCGATGGTCGTCCTCGGGCGCGAGTCGACCAACGACGTGACGATGGAGGAGATGCTCCTGTTCACGCGCGCGGTATCGCGGGGTGCGACGAGTGCGATCGTCGTCGGCGACATGCCATTCATGTCATACCAGCCGAGCGACGAACTCGCGGTCGTCAACGCCGGTCGACTCATCGGCGCAGGCGGCGCCGACTGCGTGAAGCTCGAAGGCGGTGGCCAGATGGTGGATCGCGTGCGCGCGATCACGCAGGCCGGCATCGCCGTGATCGGACATCTGGGGCTGACCCCACAGTCCGCACCAGCGCTCGGCGGCTTCCGCGCCCAGGCGCGCACGGCGGATGCGGCACAGCGTCTGCTCGAGGATGCCGTCGCACTGCAGGATGCGGGCGCGATCGCACTCGTGCTCGAGGCGATTCCGCCGCAGGTCGCGGACCTGGTCACGGAGCGTCTGCAGATTCCCACGATCGGCATCGGCGCCGGCGCCGGCACGAACGGGCAGGTGCTCGTGTGGCACGACCTGCTCGGGTACACCGAGCGCACGGCACGGTTCGTGCGGCGCTATGCGGAGCTGGCCGGCCCGACGCGCGACGCGCTCAGCGCGTACGTACGGGACGTTCGATCCGGCACGTATCCGGCCGTCGAGCACACCTACACGATGCCGGCAGACGAGCTCGAAGCACTCGGGATCGCGCTCGGCGACCCCGGCCTCGCCGCGGTACCCGACGCGGGCTGAAGCCGCGCTACAGCGGCGATTACGGCCACTCGAGCGGAGATTTCAGCAGGTTTGGTCTAGGGGGCGTCGAAGGCTTACAAGGCCCGAACAATTGCGTGTCTAGCGTCGTTTGTCCATGGCCGCAGGCGACGCACATTTCAGCCCGATGCACTCTCGCGACACCGTCGCTGCATCGGTGCCCGGCTCGACCGACGAGCATCGCACGCTCCTCGAGCGCTACTTCCGCTACGTGCGCACGCTCGTCCCTGTCGTCTGCCTCGTGGTCCTCGTGATCGTGGAGGTGTTCTCGGACCTGGACCCGCCGGGCGCGCTGCTCGGGTGGATCCTCATCTCCTACGTGGCAGGCGTGGCCTGGCAGGCGCTCGTGGTCGGCACCCGCCTGCCCCATTCACTGCTGCTGCGCGCCTCCCTGTACGTCGACACTGTGCTCATCGCGTGCATGACGGCGACGCTCCCCGGACCCGAGCACGCCAATGCCGCCTACCTGTGGCCGGTCCTCATCGCGTCGTGCCTCCTGGATCGCCGCGACGTCGTGGCGGTGACCGGGCTTGCCGCCACGAGCGCCGCGCTGGTGCCATGGCAGACCGGCAGCGACGCCTCCGTCGCGGAGTACTGGAGCGGCCCCATCATGCTCGTCGTGATCGGCGCAATCCTCGCCGCAGCAACGAACCGTGCACGGATGACCGAGCGCGAGCTCCAGAGCGAACGCGACCTCGAGGACATGGTCCTGCGCTTCACGACGGGGGCGAGCGGGGCGACGACGCTCGACCAGTCGCTGCGCGAGCTCGAACTCGACATTCGCACGACGTTCGGCGTGTCACACGCCTGGGTGGACGTGGCGGGAGTCGATCGTCCGCGTCGCGCGTTGCCGGGCACGACGACGGTGCCGGTGGCGTGGAATGGTGATCAGGTCGCACGCATCTCGGTGGCGAACGCCGGCGCGCATCCGGTCCAGGCGGAACTCGTGCGCAGGCTCGAGCGCCTGGCCACGTTCGTCGGGGCGGTGATCGGTCAGTCGGACGCGCTCCACCGGCATGAAGCAGCGAGCGCGCGCCTGCAGGAGGCCGACCGGCTCAAGGACAAGTTCCTGGCGATGGCCAGCCACGAGCTTCGGACGCCGCTGACCTCCATCCGTGGATTCTCCGAGACGATGTCGCGGCAGTGGGAGATTCTCGCTGACGAGGACAAGCTGCGGTTCCTGTCGATCGTGGTGGCCCAGTCAGAGCGCCTCACGCACCTGGTCGACGACGTGATGCTGCTGTCGGGCATCCAGTCGGGTCGATTCGAGCTGCGCCCGATCCCGGTGCGCGTCGAACATGCGGTCGAACGCGCCGTGCGCGAACTCGAAGCCGACACCGACGTGGACATCGCATATGGGCCCGACGTGCGCGTGCACGTCGACCCCGACCACCTGCAGCACATCCTCGGCAACTACCTCGACAACGCCGTGCAGCACGGCGCGGCACCGATCACCGTGTCGTGGGACACGTGCGGCAGCGACGTGCTGATCACGGTCGCCGACCGTGGAGCCGGCGTCAGCGACGAACTGCTGCCCCGGCTGTTCGGCGAGTTCCAGCGCGACCGCGGTCAGGTCATCTCGCTCGGTCCGGGACTGGGCCTGTCGATCGCACGGACCCTCGCACGCGCGCACGGCGGCGACGCGTGGTACGAGCCCAACGCTCCGACCGGGTCGCGATTCCTCGTGCGACTGCCCACAATGCCGAGCTGACGCTCACCGGCGTCACCGATGCAACGCGAGCAGCTGCAGACCACGGAGCGTCAGGTCGGGATCCGCATCGTCGAGACCCTCCACGTGCTCGCAGAGCGTGCGCGAGAAGCCACCGGTGACGATCGCGGGCACGTGCGCATCGGCGTCGCCACCGTGCGCGGCGACGAGTTCGCGGCGCAGCCGGGCGAGCATGCCGTCGAGCATCGCGACGGTGCCGAGCATGGTGCCGCTGCGGACGCTGTCGGCCGTGTCACGCCCGATCGCGACGTCGGGGACGTACAGGTCGACCGTGGAGAGCCGCGCGGCACGGTCCACGAGCGCGGCGACCGAGATGCCGATCCCGGGGGCGATCGCGCCGCCGACATAGGTCGCGTCAGCGGCGATCACGTCGAACGTGGTGGCCGTACCGAGGTCGACGACGATGCATGGGCGTGCATACCGCTCCCATGCCGCCACGGCGTTGACGATGCGATCGGCGCCCACCTCGTGCGGTTCGCTCACCTCGATGCGGATGCCGGTGCGCAGGCCAGGACTTACCTGCAGCACGCGACGACCGTCGAACCTGGAATCGCCGAGCGCCTGCCACGAGGCCGACAGCTGCGGTACGACCGAGGCGACGGCCACGCGCGTCACGTCCGCGATCGTGCGTCCGTCCAGCGCGAGCATGCCCGATACGGTCGCCGCAAGCTCATCGACCGTCGCCGCACGGCGGGTCTGCCACCGCCAGCGCGAGACGGGATCGGCTGCGGGTGCGGAGTCGAGCTCGTAGAGCCCGGCGACCGTGTGCGTGTTGCCGACGTCGACGACGAGCAGCATCGCGAGCTACCGGGTGCTGCCTGCGGCGCGGCGTTCGGCGTCGAGCAGCATGCGGCGCAGGACCCGCACCTCGAGCTCGAGCTCATCGCGCTCGGTCGTCACGCGATCCGCATCCGTCGACGCGTTCGCTGCGTCCGCCGTGAGCGTCGCGACCCGTGCCTCCGCGGCAGTCAGGTCGCGCTCGACCTGCGCGAGCTGGTCGCGAGCGGCGTTGCGTTCGACGATCGCCTCGGTGCGGGCTTCGCGCGCCTGCACCATGCTCGTCGCGGCGACGGCGGCGGCGACCAGCGCGGCCACGAACAGGATCGTCAGCAGCGAACGGCCGAGCCACCCCATGAACCGTCCGAACCCGGATCGGCGGTCGGAATCGACGCGCACCGAGAGCGTGTCGGCGACGCCGTCGCCGTTGGTGTCGATCGCCTGGGCGGACGCACGGGCATCACCCGCGACCGTCGCCGGGCGGCGGTCTCCGTCGAGGATCCAGCGAGAGCTGAACCCGCCCTTGGAGCTATCTCGGTCCTTCGTGGCATCACTCATGGGAGCCACCGTATCGCCCTCACGCGTGCGGGTAGGTAGGTCGGTTGCGCCCCTGCCCTCGTCGGCCACGCCCTTGGCCGCTAGGATCACCCCCACATGGGGCTCTTCACGCGCAGCACTGGACGTGCCGGCGGGGCGGCGCGACGCGAGGACGCAGTCTTCGAGTTTTCGCGTCAGCTCGTCGGTGCCGCAGGCATCTCCGAGATCGCCCAGGCGCTGTTTCGAACCATCGACGATCTCTTCGAGGTCGACCGCTGCGTGCTGCTCGCCGTAGAGGAGGAGACCGGCCGTGCCCACGGCGTGGCCGCGATGGGCGGCATGGACGCCGAGGTCAGCGCGATCTCCATCGACCTGGCTGACGACCAGAGCGCGGTGGCGCGCGTGGTGCGCGATCGCGTGCCGCATCGCGTGCTCGACGCACGCAGCGAGACGCTCCACAATTCGCAGGTGGCGCAGGTCGTCGGGGCGTCGGGCAGCGCGCTGTACGTTCCGCTGCGCACGAGTGGCGGCGTCATCGGCGTGGTGGTGATCGCCACGAGCGGTCGCCTGCGCGCATTCCGCCGCGAGGAAGTCGAGTTCGTCCAGAAGCTCGCCAACGACGCCGCCGTCGCGATCGAGCGTGCTCGCTTCGCTCAGCAGCTGCGCGATGTCGGCGAGCGCGAGCTCATCGTCGCCAGCGTCGCACGTGCGGTCCGCGAATCGCTCGATCCCGACGAGGTGCTTCGCGTCGCAGCGCGGGAGCTCGGCGAGCAGGCCGACGCGGACGTCGTGATGGTTGGAATGCGCTGGAGCGAGGGACTCGACGGGCGTCAGGCGGTCTGGCGCGCGGAGACCCGACCGGCACCGGCCGAGGTCACGCCCTTCGACGAGGCTGAACTGCCGGCGAGCGCGCGACTGGCGATCGACGATCGACAGCCCGTGTCGGCGCGCGCCGACCAGGATGCACCTGCGGGCACCGAGGTCGCGTTGCCGCTGCGGCACCGCGACGACGTGCTCGGCGTGCTCGTGCTCGACCGGGCCCATCACGCCTTCGATCCCACCGAGATTCGGCTCATCGAGCTCATCGCCGTGGAAATCGCCGCCGCGATCGAGCACGTGCGCCTGTACCAGGGCAGCCGACGCCACCTCGACGAGCAGCTCGCGCTGGCACGAGCCGCACAGTCGCTCACGGCGGACCTGCGCTTCGATCGCGTGCTCGAGCACATCGTGTCGGAGGTCTCGAAGCTCCTGCGCTCCGAAAGCGCTGCCTTCTACGTGTACGACCGCGAGCAAGGCACGCTCACCTTGTCGGCGGCGTTCGGTGACGCGGAACGCCAGGCCGTCGGCGAGCAGGTCGGCATGAAGGGCCTCGCCGGGCGCGTGGTGCAGAGTGGCGTCTCACAGCTCACCAACGACTACGAGCGCGACCTGGGCGCCGACATCCACCCCGTGTTCCACGGCGTGCGACGGGCGATGGCGGTACCGGTGCGCTGGCAGGGCGACCTGCGCGGCGTGATCTCCGTGGCCGACCGCGACTCGATGCGCATGTTCGGCGAGCGTGACCAGTCCCTGCTCGAGGCATTCGCCGACCTCGCGTCGCTCGCGCTGCACAACGCGGAGGCGTACTCCAACCATTCGCGCCAGGCACGCATCCAGGCCGGCTTCTACCGCATCAGCCAGGTGCTGTCGGCCAGCCTGTCTCGACCGGCGACGCTCGCCGCGCTCGCGCAGGCCGCGACCGAGGTGCTCGACGGCGACTGGGCGATCGTCGTCGGCGGCGACGGTTCCGACGACGACCTGCACGTCGAAGCAGAGTGGCTCGCGCCCGACCAGGTGTCCGAAGGCCTGGCGGATGTCGAGGCCTACGAGGATTCCACCGCCACGCTCGCGATGGACCTGCGGCGCGTGGTGACCAGCCGCGCGATCGTGGGCGACGAGCGGCTCGGGCCGAAGTGGCGAGCGCTCATGAGCACGGCCGGGGTCGCGAGCCAGCTCGCGGTGCCGG
Organism: Gaiellales bacterium; assembly: GCA_038212015.1. GTDB lineage: Bacteria > Actinomycetota > Thermoleophilia > Gaiellales > SKUG01 > JAGQUL01. The sequence continues at coordinate 36,461 of JBBQUY010000010.1, forward strand.
TCACGGTGCACGGGCGGCACTCGGCGACGGTCGTCGTCTGCTTCCGCGCTCCCGTCCGCTTCGGCGACGAGGAGCTCGTCGTGGCCAACAACCTCGCCACGGCGGCGACCGCGGCGCTGGAACGCGCTGGCCTGTTCGAGAACGAACGACGAACGCGACGGCTGAGCGAGGTGCTCGCCGACGTGAGTGCGCTGCTCGCCGAGACGCTCAAGGCGCAGACCGTGCTCGACCGGATCGTCGACCAGGCTGCCGTGCTGCTCGAGGTGGATGCCTGCTCGCTCGCGATCGCAGGACAGACCGCGGCCCGGGCCGCGTCCGTCGACCGAGCGCCAGCAGGGGGTGCAGCTGCCACGTCGCCGGCGGGCAACGGCGCTCCGGGTACGAGCATCGCCGAGCTGCGCGTCCACTCCGCGGCGGGCAGCGACGAGGCGCTCGTGGGGGCGCTGCAGGCATCCCCGATCGGCGGGCTCGTCGAGGAGGTCGCGCGATCGCGCCGCAGCGTGACGGTGGAAGAACACGCGAGCGAGGGTGCAGCACAGTCCAACGCCGGCGAGCGCTACGAAGGCTTCCTGGGCGTTCCGCTGCGGCACCCGCGCGGGCACCTGATCGGCGTGCTGAGCGCGTACTCGCGCCGCCATCGCTCGTGGAGCTCGGCCGAGGTGGCGTCGCTCGAGAGCTTCGCGTCGAGCGCCGCGATCGCGATCCGCAACGCAGAGCTGTACGACGACATCCGACGCGAGCGCGAGCGCCTGCAGATCCTGCTCGAGTCGATCGGCGAGGGCATCGTCGCCACCGACGCCACGGGCCGCATCACGATCTGGAACCGCGCGGCCACGGAGCTGACGGGCACGCCGGAGGCGCAGGCGATCGGTCGCCAGTGGCGCGACGTCGTCGGGCTTGCCACGGAAACGGTCGTCGAAGCAGGCCAGTCCGTGGTGGAGGCCCGCCCAGGCGGCGTGCCGATGTTCCTGTCGTTCACGTCATCACGCCTCAAGGACGCGGGCGACATGCCGGGCGGGTGGATCCATGCGTTCCGCGACGTGTCGGCGACGCATACGCTCGACCGCCTCAAGAGCGACTTCGTGTCGACGGTCTCCTACATCCTGCGCACGCCGCTCACGTCCATCTACGGCTTCGCGAGCACGCTGCTGCGCGACGACCTGGCATTCCCGGAAGCGGACCGTCGGATCTTCCTCGAATACATCTCCACGGAGACGGAGCGCCTCACCGGCATCGTCGACGACCTGCTCGAGGTGTCGAGCATCGACGCGGGCAGCGTGGAAGTGCACGTGGCCGACGTGCTGCTCACGCAGGTGCTGCACGACGCGGTCGATCTCGCGCGCGAGCGCGGCGCGCAGCGCCACATCACGGTGCACGGCGAGGACGGCCTGAGCGTGCGTGCCGATGCAGACAAGCTCGAGACGGTGCTCGCCAACCTCGTCGGCAATGCCGCGCGCTTCACGCCCGAAGGCGGGGAGATCCGCGTGGACGTCGGGATGGACGGCGGCAACGTGCGAATCGGCGTGCGCGACAGCGGTGCGGGCATCTCGCCTGCCGAGCAGAAGCAGCTGTTCACGAAGTTCTACGTGTCTCCGGGAGCGAACGGAATTGCGGGGTCCGGTCTCGGGCTCTACATCTCGAAGGGGCTCGTGGATGCGATGGGCGGACGGATCTGGGTATCCTCGACGCTCGGTGAGGGTAGTACCTTTACGGTGGAGCTTCCAGCCTCTGCCACCGAATCGACGGGAGCACGATGAGCGAGCACAGGGATCGGTCGGGGACGAAGGTCCTCGTCGCCGACGACGAGACCCCCATCCGCCTGCTCGTGCGCGTCAACCTCGAGGCCGAGGGGTTCCAGGTCATCGAGGCGGCCGACGGACGCCAGACGCTCGAGGTGGCGCTCGCAGAAGTGCCCGACATCATCCTGCTCGACGTGATGATGCCGTACAAGGATGGCTGGGAGGTCGCCGAGCACCTGCTGGGCGAAGAGACCACCAAGCACATCCCGATCATCTTCCTGACCGCGCGCGCCGACCTGCGCGATCACGAGCGCGGCCTCAACACGGGCGCGCTGCAGTACATCACCAAGCCGTTCAACCCGCGCACGCTCGCACCGTCGATCGACGACTGCCTCGACGCCGCCAAGAACGGTGACGTGGAGAGCATTCGCGCCGAGCGACTGCGCGTGGTCCGTGACCTGCAGGTCACGCCCGAGTAGGCGTGGCCTGGGCATCACTCGTGCAGGCGACGCCGAGATAGACCGCGGGGACTGCGGACTGTGGGTCGGGTGTGCCGAGCACGAGCGTGCAGAGCGTCGGCCTTTACCCGACGCTGCGCACGCTCGACCGGTTCGCTGGCTCAGGCGATCGCTTCTTCGCGAATCGCGGGGATCACGTCGGCGACGGCGCGCGAGCGGAACGCCACGGGCGTGACGCGGGGCGCGCCTTCGCGGTCGGGGGATGCGGAGAGCAGCCAGTAGCGGTCCCAGGCCTGCACGATGATCGCCCAGCCGCCGCGATCGAGCGCGGCGCTGGCGGCGTGTCGGCGGGTGGCGTAGGCGCCGAGCATCGGCTGGTCATCGACCTGGAATGCCCGCCCCTGATGGAGCACCACGAGCCCTGCAAAGGATCGCTCGACCTCGGCGCGACGGGCGGAGGCCTTCGCGCTGCCGTGCACCCACAAACCGAGCAGCAGCCCGGCCGAGGCCGCGAGCGGCAGCAGTGGGCGCAGCAGCGCAGGATTGGCGACGACCGCGACGACGAGGCCGGCGATGATCGCGCCGGCGCCGGCCGCGGCGAGCAGGGTCGCCCGACGACGGAACGTCGCCTGATCGCCCAGCACCGGCCAGCTCACTGCTCGTACCTGCATCACGTCACCTCACCTCGTCGTTCCACCGAGCCAAACCGGTACACGCTGCACGATGCGCAAACATGTCGAATCCGGATCCCCGTGCCCGGCCACCAGGTGGCCGCATCCCGGCGCGGGGTGCTCATCAGTACGTCGTGACGGGTGCGGGCCCGTGTTGCAAAGGGGCCACCGAGTGGCCGTCAGGAGTCGGCTGCGCGTGGGCTGCAACGGGCGTCGACAGGTCCGCGCGGGAGGACTCGAACCTCCGACCTGGTGGGTAGAAACCACCTGCTCTGATCCAACTGAGCTACGCGCGGCAGTACGCGCATCCTAGCGGCGCGACAGACAGGGCACGGCGTCGCTGCGCCCCGCGATTCGATGTGTGACGCCGCACACGTCCCCATGGCTGACGTCGTTGGTCAGCGTACCGGCTCGAAGTCCGCGCCCTGATACTGGGCGGAGACCGCGGTGGCGCCGGCGATGGCACCGAGGCCGAGCGCGAAGAGGGCGGCACCGCCGCCGAGCTTGAGCATGTTCTTGATACCGGTGCCTGCAACACCCGCACCGCCGAGCACGAGCGCACCACCGGCGAACGCTGCGGCGGCGCCGGCGCCCATCGTGAAGTTGGTGAGCTTGCCACCCTGCGCTTCACGGGTCTGGTAGATCATCGTCTTGCCGTCGATCTCCACGATCCGGGTCGGGTCGCCGAGCAGGTCTTCGCGGTACGCGGTTCGCACGATGTTCGACGCGACCTTGTAGCCACCGAAGAGCGCGGCGCCGCCGAGGGCGATCTGGCCGATGCGGCCGGCACTGAGATTGAGCGTGATCGGACCCATGGTCAGCTCCCTGCGGCCGCAGGGGCCGGGGTCGTGGTTTCTGGCGTGGTCGCCGGTGAGGTGGCAGCAGGTGTCGTCGTTGCAGGCGGCTTGACCCCGGGAAGTGCCGGCGTCACCCACGGAATGTCGTCGGCGTACTGCACCGGCGCGGTCGGCTCCATGAGCTCCGGGAACATGTAGTGGCCTTCGACACCTGCGATCGCCTGAATCGCCTGCTGGCGGCGACCGATCTGCGGCTCGTAGCGGTCGTCGTACTTGGTGCCGTCCGCGTACTTGGGCCCGTCCACCTGGTCGAGGCTGCCGGACAGGCGGATCGTCCAGTAATTCCCGTCCGTCGTCTGGATGACGGCGTGCGAGCGGTACTCGGTGTCGGCCTGCGCCGCTGCGCGGGCCTGACCGATCGCCTCGCCGAGCGATGCGTCCTCGGGCATGGCCTTCGCGGTCGTCGGGTCGACGTATACCGGTACTCGCTCGAGCTTTCGACCTTCGCCGATCACGTCGGCGGATGCCACCTCGACTCCGGCGAGGTTGGCCGGTGCGGGAGGAAGCGTGACGCCGAAGCGCGTCGGTGCCTGCGACTGGGACGAGGTGACCGCCTCGCTGTCGCGCTCCAATGGATTGCCGAACGTCTTCATCGCGCCGGCGATCGCGCCGGCGAGCCCGCCGAGCACGAGCGCGATGCCCGCGCTGCGCAGGCCGTTGCGCATGAGCATGTTCGTGGCGCCGGTCTTCTCGCCGATCGTCAGCAGCACCGCGCCGCCGCCGATCGCGACGGTGGCCGGATTGACGAGCGAGCCGGCCGTCAGGCCCTTCTGCGAGCCGACGGAATCCTTCCACGCATCGAGCAGCGTGATCGCGATACCTGCCGCGCCGGCTCCCATGCCGAGCCAGCCCGTGCCGCTCATGCCGCCCTTGGTCGCGGCGACGAGTGCCGGCGCGATCTTCGCAGCATCGTCGGCGACCGTCGCGGCGACCTTCGCAGCATCGTCGGCAACGGCTACGGCAACTTTCGTCGTCGCGGCAGCAGCGGCAGGCGCTGCGACAGCGGCGGCGGCAGTCCCTACGGATCCAGCCATGGATGCGTCCCCAAGTTCCTTCGAGTGTCCACTCGTCGCGGTCCCGCGCGACGACGTCCCTACCGTTTGATCGGGAACGATGCTGCGTTCGTTGCAGCCGTCAGGCGGGACGTGCGTGGCGGGTGCCCCAGTCGCGGATACGGCTGATCGCCTCGGGGGAGACCACCGACAGCGGTCGAGTGGCGGCGATCTCGCGCGCGATGTCCTGCGTCGTGACCTCTCGGCCCTCCGCAAACGCCGCGTACAGTGCGTTGGTCACCGACTGCTCCAGCTCGGCGCCGGAAAAACCCTCGGTGGCGTCGGCCAGCACCGCGCAGTCGAACGAATCGTGGTGGCGCCCCGTACGGGCGAGCTGCAGGCGATACAGGTGCTCGCGCGCGAGCCGATCCGGCAGGTCGACGAAGAAGGTCTCGTCGAATCGCCCCTGTCGCGTCAGCTCCGGCGGCAGCTTGGAGATGTCGTTGCTCGTCGCCAGCAGGAAGACCGGGTGGGGTCGCTCCTGCATCCAGGTGGCGAGGGTGCCGAGCAGGCGGTAGGCGAGCCCGCCGTCGGACTCGCTGGGGCCGCTGGAGCCGAAGCCCTTCTCGATCTCGTCGATCCACAGCACGCTGGGCGCGAGCGCACCGGCGGTCGCCAGCGCCTCCCGCAGGTTGCGCTCGGACGCTCCCACGAACGCGTCGTAGAGCGAGCCGGCGTCGAGACGCAGCAGCGGCATGCGCCACGTGTGCGCGATCGCCTTCGACACGAAGCTCTTGCCACACCCCGGCACGCCGGTCAGCAACAGGCCGCGCGGCGGGGTCAGCCCGAACGCGACGGCGTCGGGCTCGAACGCGCGGGTGCGTGACGCCACCCACGACTTGAGGTTCTCGAATCCGGCAACCCAGTCCAGGCCATGGGTTGGCGATTCGAGGGTCACCACGCCGCTCGCCGCGAGCATGCGAGCCTTCTCGGATGCCGCGCGAACCAGGTCGTGCACATCGAGCACGCCGTCATCGTGGAGGAGGTGGAGGAGGACCTGGTCGACCTGCTCCAGGGTCAGTCCGCGCAGCTGCGCCGCGAGGTCGGCCATGCCGGGCTCGTCGAGCAGGTGCCGAATGCCATGTTCGCGCCCGGCCGTCGCCAGCCGAGAGCGAAGGTGCGCGTCGATGAGCGCCAGATCAGGGCGCGGCAGCGTGTACTCGGCAGCAACATGCCGCAGCGCTCCGGGAATCGCATCGTGCGGCCCGAGCAGCACGACCGTGGCCTCGGTGTCCTTGGCAATGTCGCGCAGCAGTCGCTCGACCTTCGGATCCTGCTGTACGTGGCGCGCGAGATCACACATGACGAACACGTCGTCGCCGGGCTGCTGCGCGATGTGTCGCAGCGCCTGCTCGGGATCCGTCGTGCGGGCGTCCGACGTGGCCTGGCCGGTGCGAAGCAGGCCGCCGGAGATCGTCCACGTCCAGCAGCGGCGACCGCTCGTGCGTGCGGCCCCCACGAGGATGCCTTCCGCGCGCGCCTCCTCGTGCGTGTCGACGTAGACGATGGAGAACCGAGACCTGATCAGTCGCGCGAGCTCGTCGCCGACCGCCTGCTCAGGCGTCGTCGCGGGAACGGGCGGCTGCTGCAGCGTCACGCGCCGTCCTCGGTCGGCAGCGCATCGAGAATTCCGCGCGCAGCCTCGAGGTCTGCAGGTCGCACGAGCAGCTCGCGTGCGCCGCCACCGGATGCGGGCATCTCGCCGCCGGATCCGAACGCCATGTCGGTGATTCGGTGCATGCAGTCGATCCCATGCGAGCGAAGCAGGCCACAGGCGAGTTCTGCTTCGGGTTCGTTCGACACGATCGTCAGCCGCACGGGTTCGTCATCCATGTCTGGGCCGATACCCGGCGCGCGTCGCTCAGAACCCGGCTTCGACGACGTTGCCACCGGGTGCGCCGCTCGCACCTTGGCCCGCGAGCGGATCAGCGGTCGAGGAGATCGCGGGATCGCTGGCACCGGGCAGCGGCTGGCCCGTCACCGGGTCGATGGTGGGATCGATCGGCTGACCGGTCGCCGCATCGAAATTCGCCGCCCCCGGCTGGTCCACCTGCCCCGTGGCAGGATCGACGTTCGGGCTGGTCGTGAAGCCGTCGCCGCCCTGGGCGAGTGGCTGGCCGGTCGCCGGATCGACGGTTGCGCCGTCAACTGCCGGTGTCCCGGATCCGGTCGTCGCACACGCGTCATCGGCGGGCTGCGGCGCGGGCTGCGTGGTGAAGTCGTCGTTCGGGGCGGTGCCGGCCGGAGCCTGTGTCTGCGAAGTCTGGGCCTGCGCGGCGATCGCGCACTTTTCAGCCTGCTTTGCGCGCTCTTCCTCGCGCATGCGGGAGACGTCGCCGCTGATCAGGACGGTCGTCGCGACCATCGACAGGAACAGGCCTCCACCTGCGAACATCATTGCCTTCATGTCCATGGATGGGGGTATCGGCATCCGCGCGCGGGACCTGTAGGGAATCGAACCATCGCTGTGCCGGTTCGGGCGATTGCCGGTGTCGACTCGGGATCGCTAGGATGCCGGCATGTCTGCCGCCTCGCTTCGCCTCTGCTTCCCGTTCCTGCTCGTCGTGCTCGTCGCTGCCCTGCTTGCAGCTGGCTGTGGCGGCGATTCCGGCTCCAGCGACGATGATGGCGGTGGTGCCGAGCAGTCGGCATCATCCGAGGCCGAGGGTGGCGGCAGCGACGACGGCGACGACGTTGCGGCTCGCGACGGCAAGTACGACGCCCCGCCCACGAACAAGCTTGATCCGGCGAAGTCCTACGTCGTGGAGGTCGAGACGACCAAGGGGACGTTCGACCTGACGGTGGATCCCAAGGCGGCGCCGATCGCCGCGGCGAACTTCGTGTTTCTCGTCGAGGAAGGCTTCTATGACGGGGTCGTGTTCCACCGCGTCATCAAGGACTTCATGGTCCAGGGTGGCGACCCGTCGGGCACCGGCATGGGTGGTCCCGGCTACGAACTCAAGGACGACCCGGTCAAGGGCGAGTACAAGCGGGGAACGGTCGCGATGGCAAACGCAGGACCCAACACCGGTGGCAGCCAGTTCTTCATCGTGCACGGCACCAACGTCGAGCTTCCCAAGGACTACGTGATCTTCGGATCGGTCGACGAGGCCGGCATGAAGGTCATCGACGAGATCGCGGACGTCGAGGTCGAGACCAGCCCCAACGGCGAGCCCTCGCAGCCGGTCGAGGAGATCAGGATCGTCGAGGCGAAGCTCACCGAGTCCTGACCTCGATGTCAGGCCACGGCGTCGCGATCGCGGTGGCGCATGAGCGCGACGGGCGCGTACAGGCGCACACGCTCGGATCGTCCCTTCACCTCGATGCTGTCGAGGCGCATGAACTGGCGCTGCACCTGCGTCGGCAGCGCCAGGAACGTCCGCTCGTCGACGAGAGCACCGATGCCCTGTGACGCGGTTGCCTTCTCCAGGCGCGCGGCGAGATTGACGGTGTCACCGATCGCGGTGAACGCGAGCCGGTCACGATGCCCGATGTTGCCGACCATCGCAGGTCCGGACGCGATGCCGATGCCGATCTCGAGCGCCGTGGCGCGCTGCACCTCGCGACGGATGTTGAACTCGCGAACGCGCATGAGCAGCTTCGGGATCGCCTGCACCGCGCGCGTGGCGTGATCGGGCTGGTCAGACGGAGCATTCCAGAATGCCATGAGGCCGTCGCCCGTGAATTTGTCGATCGTGCCGTCGGTCGCGATGATCGCGTCGGCGAGGTCGCCCAGCAGCACGTTGAGCTCGCGCAGCACTTCGGCAGGGTCGGTCTTCTCGGACCAGCTCGTGAAGCCGCGGATGTCGACGAACATCACCGTCAGCTCGCGTCGTTCGCCACCGATCACGACCGGCGCCCCGGTACCCGGTGTCTCGAGGATCGCGTCGGCGACATGCTGTGGCACGTATCGCTGGAAGGTGTCGAGCAGCTCGGAGTTCATGTGTCGTCCTCGGAACTGGCCGTGCAGGATGGCGAACACCCGCCACGTCAGCAGCTGCCCGGCGAGTACCACGAGCAGCGCCAGCGGCGGCTCGTCGAGGAACGGCCCGGCCACCGCGACGGTGGCGATCGGCAGTCCCGCTTCGAGTGCCAGGATCGACAGCAGCGGCATGTCTCGCAGGATCGCGCGCGCGCCGCCGGGAGTGCGTGACTCGGCGAGCAGCAGCTGCGCGACCAGACCCAGGAACGAGCGAGCGACCGCGGCGATCACGACCGCGCCGAGCACGGCCCGGCCATCGATGTCGGCCCCGAACGCGTCGTGCGCGGCGATCGCGCCGATGCCGGTCGCGAGCACCACGGACGCAACGGTGAACACGCGCTCGGGCCAGCTGACCAGTCGGCGCGCGCTGCCGATGCCCACGACGACGCCGGCGACCATCGCCCACGCTGGTTCGACCGCGACGGCCACGAGCACGAGGAATCCGGCGTCGGGCGCCGTGACCAGTCGCGCACTGCCGTTCCTGAATTCATGCTGGAGCCCGCCGAACGCGAGGGCGAGCGCAGCGCAGCCGGCCACGACGATCAGCGTATCGACGCTGGGTGTCGCTGCTCCACCGGCCTGCAGTGCGAGCATGCCGAAGCCGGCCACCGTCCAGAGGAGGCCACCGAACCAGGTCGCATAGGTCGACGGGCGATGTCGCACGACTCGCGCATCGGCGTCCACGCGCTATTCCTTGATTCGGAAGAAGGCGGGTGAACTTGCGCGTCGCGAAAACGCCGCTATCGTGATGCCTACAACCCGGCCGCATACGCACGCGCTCCACGCGCGATCGGCAGCGACCACGCCTGAGCAACTGCGGGTCGGGAGCAGTCCGATGATGGAGGTGATCACGTTGATTTCAAGTCGTATTCCGGGGCTGCTCGCCCGCTGAATTCGCTGACTCGGCGGCATTGGCCGTCGTCTCAACGCTGCTCATGTGGAGGTATCACCTCCCCCGCAGCGGTTCGTGAGACGAACCGTGGCGGGCGCGTCGGCTCGTGATCGATTCACCGGCGCTCCCGTGAGCGAGCAGCCCAACGACCGTGGCGCACCGCGTGCCACACCACTGACAACTACCCGGGGGTCGAGCCGTCACGAGCGGCTCGACCCCCGACCTGTTGGGGCCAAACCGCCTGAAAGGCCGCGACGCGAGACTGCATTCCGGCGAGGACGGAGCATGCTGAGTGCCGACCGCCCCATCCTCGAACGCTGGCGCGCCACCCCTTGGGTCGCGCGCACCCCGGTCGACGATCGATCGGTCGGCGGCATCCTCAAGGAGGAGGTCCAGATCGCCTTCCGGGGCGACGGTCCGATGTCCGCACGCGAGCTCGTGCCGCTGACCCGCGGCGCGCACGAGCTGCTGTACGGCCCCCACCGCGAGCGCTCGCAGACGGCGTTGCGCGGCATGCTGGCGACCCTCGATGGTCACGAGGGTGCCGCGAACCTCCGCGGGATGTCGCTCTCGACCGACCAGGCATCGTTCGCCACGAACCTGCTCATGAGCAACGTCGAGGCCGGTTTCTTTCCCGACAGCGTCGCGGCAGCCGACGAGGCGGGATTCGAGCGCTCGATGGTCGCGCTCATCCCGAGCGTCAAGGTCGCGAAGGCCCAGAACACCGGATGGATCGACCTGGGCCCCCGCGTGAGCGGCAAGCTCCGCGACGTCATCGAGCGGGGCCCGGCCGCGGGCAGCGCGGCAGCATCCGAGGTGGCGCTGACGTTCCTGCACGAGCTCCAGCATTCGATGTCGCCACATGATCCCAACACCATCCAGGACAAGCACGTGTGGCTGGAGGAGGGCATCGCCGAGACGCTCGCGTGGTGGCCGGGCCAGGCAGCCGCGCTGCGCGAGCGCATGGGGGTTCCCACTCGGCCGGGCGAGGCGATCGATCCGTGGACCGCGCCGCCGGACAGCGTGGCGAGCACCGAGTACCGCAACAATCACCGCACGGTGCAGCACCTGGTGGGGCTGGCCGGCATCGAGCCGGTCCGTGAGGACGGTACGATCGACGAGGCCGCGTTCTCGCGAGCGAAGCAGCTGCTGCAGGGTGACGTGGTCGACCGCGTCCCGCGCGCGCTCGCGCGAGCCATCACGTCGCACCACAGGCTCGATCAGCGGAACGTCGACACGATCGCCGACCTGATCGTCGACACGGCAGGTGATCCGACTGCAGTCGACGCGCTCGCCGCAGCGATCGGCGTCAGGAGCTGACGAGCACGGTCGGAGCGCAGGCCTCCACGACCTGTGGCCATGCGACCCACTGGGCGGCGTTTGGATCCACGCGCTCGCCCGCATCGTCGTAAGCAGCGTGCAGCGTCACGGTGCCGGGCGGGCAGGCGGGATCCAGGTATGCGGTCATGAACGCGCGGACCTCGAAGAGCGAGCCGTCGGCCGGGTCGAGCACGTACTGCGAGCGGATGCCGCTGGCGCGGTCGAGCTGTCCGATGATGATCCCGCTGCGCCCGAGCACGTCGGTGCCGACGAGCGCGTCGTCGATCCCGTCGATGCCCTCGACCGATCGCAGCATTGCTGCTCGAAGGTCGACGGGGACGGCCGGATCGGCGACCCAGCGCATCGCGACGTGGAATGCGACCGCATCGTTCGGATCACGAACACCGGAGCTCGCGATGCTCGAGCGTACGGCCCGCAGCAGTTCGTCCGGGTCGCGCGACAGGTCGCGCGCCAGATCCGCGTGACCTTCCTCGAGCGCCGAGCCGGAGGAGTCATGCTGCGGTCCGTCGACCAGCCGCTCGTCGCCGTCGGTCAGGTCGATGCGGCCCATGATCGGCGTCGGCGTCGTGGTGGAGCCGCCGAACAACGAGTTCGCGGTCGCATCCAGCACGCCCGCACCCGCCTGCTGCACGGCGCCCTGGCCGAGGCGTCCGGTTCCTGATCCACCGTCGCTGGCGATCGCCACGCCGAGCGCGAGCGTTGCAGCTGCGCCGGCGGCGACGAGCGGGCGAAGCAGTCGCTGGAACCAGCCGGGTCGCTGCGAGCTGCGTCCGGACGCGCGCGAGGATTCCTCCACCATGATCGCCTGCCACAGGCGTTCTTCGATGCGCTCCTGCATCCCGACGGGTGGCTCGGCTTCGTCCGCGCGAAAGGTACGCAGCAATTGCAGGTCAGGATCGTCCACTGCCCGCCTCCGTTGCCGTGGTCTCGAGGTGCTGCTGCACGATTCGACGTGCACGATTGAGGCGCGATCGAACCGTACCGACCGGTATGCCGAGCGCTTCGGCGATGTCCTCGTACGACATGTCGTTCCACGCGAACATGAGCAGCGCTTCGCGGTCGCCTGGGTTGAGCGCCTCGAGGGCGGCGGCAAGCTCGCGCGTCTGTGATGCGGCGTCGAGCCGGGCGTCGCTTGCTGCGTGGTCGTCGTGGGACCGGTCGTCGGCGCCGTGACGGGTGTATGCGCGCAGCTGGCGCACCTCGCTGCGTGCCTGATTGCGCAGCAGGTTCGTGGCGATGCCGAACAGCCAGGGTCGCGCGTCGTCGCGTGCCAGGTCGAAGCGGTGCCGCTGCGCGAAGGCTCGCGTGAAGGTCTCGCTCGTCACGTCCTCCGCGAGGTCGCGCCCGATGCGACGGGCGAGATATCCGAACAGGACGCGCTGGTGTCGTTCAACCAATGGCATGAAGGCTCGTGGGTCGTCGATCGAGCGCGCAATCAGCTCCGCGTCGGTCGGCTCGTCTGCATCGGCGCCCCGATCCGGGGGCCCGTCGTGTTGCGGCGGGGTCACCATAGGTCTATTTGCCGTGTGCCCGGATCGGGTTCACGCTACGCGGGCGCGCGGCTCCTCTTCGCGGTATTCGGCCTCGACGAGCAGGCATTCCCGATACGGATGCCGCCTGCGCCGGGGCATGACGTCCGTCAACCGCGCGCAAACACACCAGCAATCGGCGACCCAGTTCCCACACCGGCGCGCGCCACGGTCGCTCGAACCAGGAACTGCTTGTTGGGCTCGAAGGGCCAGCCCCACCATGCGGACTCGATCACGTCGGCGCCCAGCCGGCCGAGTGCCAGGTGGGGGTCGCAGTCATCGTGGCGGCGAAGCTTCGTCCACGTCCAGAAAGGGTCTTCGAGCGCCTCGTCGAGCTCCATCGGCTGGTCGTGTCCGGTCGCCCAGCATGCGAGATCGTGCACGTGGATCGCGTGCCCGCCCGGCGCGAGCGATGCCTGGATGCGCTGGACCAGCGCGTTCACGAGCGGCGGATCGTAGCGACGCATGAGCTCGTGCTGGCGATCGCCGAACACCTCCAGCGCGATGAGTCCCGCGTGCAGCAGCTGCGTGTAGAGCATGTCGCCGATGACGAGGTCGTAGTCGCCCGAGCCGAGCGCATGGTACGGGAGCGGCAGCGCGTCCGGAAGCGGCAGCTCGTCGCGCACGGCGCGCAGCACCTGGTCGGCGCTGCCGCCCGTCACGTCATGTTCGTGGACGGAGATGCGGCCGCGGTCGGCATCCGCCACACGCCCGAGCGCGCGTCTTGTGGACGTCGTGTCGAAGTCGATCAGGTCGACGTGTGCCGCGCGCTGCAGGATGCGTGCGAGCGGCACGTCGTCGCAGCTGCCGCCGCCGACGAGCGCCACGCGCGCGCCGTCACGCAGCAACGGATCCACGAGCGTCCACAGCTCGTCGCGAACACCTGCCCATCGCTCGAAGCGCTGGTCCTGGTACATCGCGTTGTTGGTGGCGTTCGCACTCCGGGCGATCGCGTCGTCTTCGTGGACGGCCTGGTCGGTCGTCATCGATACACCTCGCCCTCGACGTCGACTCCACCTGCCATCTCGCGAAGTCGCCGCACGCGTTCCTCGAGCGGCGGATGGGTGTCGAACATCCCGCCGAGTCCTGATCGCAGTCCGACGTGATCGCGCAGCGGTGATTCGATGTACAGGTGGGCGGTCGCGCGCGTGACCTTGCGCAGCGGGGTGTGGTCGGCCGCGAGCTTCTCGAGCGCGGACGCGAGTCCGTCGGCGTCGCCGGCGATGTCCACCGCGCTCGCGTCGGCGAGGTACTCGCGACGTCGCGAGAGTGACATCTGCAGCATCGATGCGACGATCGGCGCGAGGATGAGTGCGATCAGCCCCGCGACGAGCGTGATCGGGTTGCCGCCCTCGCGACGATTCGAGAACGACAGCCGCATCAGGATGTCGCAGAGCAGCACGATCGAACCGGTCAGCACCGCGGCGAGCGTCATGAGCGACACGTCGCGGTTGCGCACGTGCGCGATCTCGTGCGCCATCACGCCCTCGAGCTCACGCTTGTCGAGCAGCCCGAGCAGGCCGGTCGTGGCGGCGACGTAGGCGGTGTCGGGATTGCGACCCGCGGCGAACGCGTTCGGCGCGGGATCTTCGATGATGTACACGTCCGGGGTCTTCGCGAGCCCGGCCGCGATCGCGGCGTTGTCGACCGCGTTCCACAACTCGCGATGTTCGGACCGCGTGATCGGGTGCGCGCCCGACACGCGCGCCACGAGCTTGCCCGACGAGCGCCACGCGAACAGGCCGTAGATGAGGAACCCGGCGGCGGCCACACCGGCGAGCGACGGGTCGTAGAGGCCGGCGACGGCAAGGAACACGCCGCCGACGAGCACGCCGAATCCGCCAAGCACGATCGTCGTGCGCCAGCGGTTGGCCTGGATCTGGTCATGAACCGTCATCACGATTGCATGTTGCCGCGTTCGCTCGGTGGTTCAAACCCCGGGCCGCTCCTGCCGATGGGTTGCGCACCCCACGGAACGTCGGCATCCCACCACCTGGTCGTCGCTCCGCCCTCATGAGACCCCCCAAGGAGCGGACGGTTGTCGTTCGTGACCGACATCGCGCGGACCGGCGGCATCCTGGTCGGAGCCATCTCGCAGGTGATCAACTCGATCACCGACCGCATCGTGCTTCCGGTGCCTGCCATGCCTGCCGTGCCCGTCGGTGACGTGATCGAGGCGAGCGGGGACGCCGCGCGCGCCGGGGCGGATGCCATCGAGCGCATCGTCGATGCGATCAGCGGAACGCACCGCACCGACGAGAACGCAGCGCGAGTCGGTCGTCGCCTGCTCGCCCAGGCGCGCGTGGAGGTGCCCGGTCGCGCGGATTCGGCGACCGTGATCCGTTTTCGTGCACAGGCGCCTGCGGGCACCGACTGGGGAACGGCATCGCGCGAATCGTCGCGCGTCGCGGTGTACGTGGACGGTCGCTACCACTCGACCGTGACGGTGTTCGCCGAGCGCACCTCCGAGTACGCGATCAACCTCGCAGGCCTGCCCGCCGGAGCGCACGCGATCGAGCTGCGGGACGCGACCCATGCCGCGCACGGCATCGCGGGCGCGCTTCGCGTGGAAGGGCTTCGCGCCGAGCGCATCGACGGCGACGCCGCGCTCGTGCAGCGACACGCACCGATCGTCGAGCTGCGCGATCAGGACCGCGGCAGCGCCCACTCGGCCGCCTACACCGACGTGCCGCTGCTGCTCGTTCCGGCGGTGACGCGGCATGCCGACGGCAGTCGAACGATCGCCTACCGCGTGGCGTTCTCCAACGAGGAGGGCGGAACGCCGACCCCGAAGCTCCTCGCCACGTACGGACGCACAGGTGACCTCGAACCGATCTACACCGTGCGCGTGGGCGCCGATGATCGCGTGCTGCAGGCGACGTATCAGTCGGCGCTGCATCGCTGGCGCGCGTTCGAAGGCGCGCGAGTCGGCGAGCGACCGGTGCTTCGGGTCGCCACCGCCAACAACAACTTCTCCACGCGCGTGCGCGCCGCCGGTGATGGCGCCGAGCGCTGGAGCGAAGTCGCGCTCGACGGTATCGACGGCGCGACGACCGATTTCGACATCATGCAGCGCCATTCCTGGACCTGGACCGTGATGACCAAGGAGCTGCTGCGCGAAGGCAAAGTCGCCGCGACCGACGCCGTGCGTGGCCGCCATCAGGTCGGCGACCCGCGCAGGTACCTGTACGTCGGCCCCGTGACGGATGCGGTCCGAGGTGCGATCGAGCTCGCTGGCGGCATCGAAGTGGTGCTGCACGATGGCCGACGCGTCATCGCCCGGCTCGTCGACGGCTTCGCGCGGGGCGAGCAGGGCATCGGCGCGCTGGAGCTGCCGCCCGGCGTGCTCGGGGACACCGTGCTCGGCGTGACGCTGCTCGGCGTTCGCGCCGTCGTGCTCGGCGAGCGCCTCGAATCGCGCGAGCTCGAACGCGCTGCGTGAAAACCGAGTCCGGTCCGCGCGCGAACATGCGCGCATGACCTTTACGCTCGCGCTCAAGCTGTACGCCGTCGCCGCCGTCGCGTTCGTGGTGCTCGACCTGATCTGGCTCGGGGTCGTCGCCAGCGGCCTCTATCGCCGGATCATGGGCGACCTGCTGCGCGAATCCGCCAACGTGCCGGCCGCCGTCGCGTTCTACGCGCTGTTCATTGCCGGGCTCGTCTATTTCGCGATCGCGCCCGCCGTGGACGGCGGCACGCTCGGCGATGCGCTGCTCAAGGGCGCGCTGTTCGGACTCGTCACCTATGCGACGTGGGACCTCACCAACCTCGCCGTGCTCAAGGGCTTCCCCGCCGCGATCGTGCCGATCGACATGGCGTGGGGCACCGCGCTCGGTGCCGGCGTGTCGAGCATCACCTGGCTCGTGCACGATCGCCTGCTCGGCTGAGCAGGCTGCCGCGACGTGCAGGTGCGGGATCGACCATCTGGCGTTCGAGGCGCCGCGTGCCGCGCGCCGGAGTCGTGTCGAGCCGCTCGGGCAGCACGACCGCGGCGCGGTACTGGGCGAAGCTGCGTTCGTCGAGGTTGAAGACCTGCACCGATCCGAGCAGCAGGTCGCCGAGTTCAGTGTGCAGCTGCTCGGGCAGCCATGCCTCGCACAGCCACTCCATGGTGGGGGGAACGATCGCGCGCACGCGCAGGTGGCGGACGTTGCGCTTTTCCACGCGGCGGTCCTCCACGAGCTGCGGGCCGCGCAGGAAGAAGTTCTGCTCGAAGTCCTGGATGCGTTCGCACACGTGCTGGACCGCCTCGACTGCGTCGACGTCGTTGACGGTGAACAGTTCGACCTCGAAGTCGCACCAGCCGTGGCGCACGCGCGTGAAGCCCTGCAGTGACCCGTTGAGCACGGTGTGCTGGTCGCCGTTGAGCGAGCGCAGCGTCGTCGAGCGCAGCCCGACCCGTTCGACGATGCCGCTCAGCCCGTCCATGCCGGTCGTCTTCACGAAGTCGCCCACGGCGATCTGGCCCTCGAAGAGCAGCAGCGCGCCGGAGATCATGTCGATGAGCACGCGCTGGAGCACGAACGCGACCATGATCACGATCACCGTGCCGCCGAGCGTGGTGTTGATCGCATCGCC
This sequence comes from Gaiellales bacterium, assembly GCA_038212015.1. Taxonomy (GTDB): domain Bacteria; phylum Actinomycetota; class Thermoleophilia; order Gaiellales; family SKUG01; genus JAGQUL01. Next base: position 53,560 of record JBBQUY010000010.1, read on the forward strand.
GGCCGCAATGATGACGGCCACCGCCACGCCGAACACCACGACCGCGTAGCGGCCGATGCTCGCCACCAGCGTGGCGGCCGTGCGCATGCGCTTGGCTCGAACGAGCTCGCCCTCCAGCGCATGCGTGCGCAGCGAGGCGCGCCGGATCACGGTCTCGGAGACGCGACGGTCGACCCAGCGGGCGATCACGGCGGTGACGAGCAGCACCGCGGCGACGTACAGCCATCGGGTCGACCCCGTGCCGGGGTCGAGGTAGTCGGGGAGTTCCATGCAGAAGCGATCCCCGCCTGCGGATCCGTCAATCGCGTGCGTGGCTCGCTCGGTCAGAGTACGTCATGCAGCAGCAGGTCCGGATGGTCCTTGCGGTAGTTCTGCAGCGCCCACTCCGTGCCGAACGCGAGCAGCTGCACGCCGTGCGTGGACTCGAGCACGCGCATGCCGGACGCGCGCGGGGGAGTGCCGTCGTTGGCCTCGTCCCACGCCACGGAGATCGCGAGCGGCAGCTGGCTCAGCCCGACCTCGACGCCGAACTCGTTGGCCATCCGGTGCGTGAACACCTCGTACTGCAGCTCGCCCACGGCCGCTGCGATCGGGGCCTGGATGCCGACCTTCGGGTCGACGAAGATCTGCACGACGCCCTCGTCGCCGAGCTGCGACAGCCCCTGCTGGAATTGCTTGCGGCGCGCGATGTCGCGATTGGAGATCTGGCGAAACAGGTGCGGCGCGAACGTCGTGATGCGCGGAAACTGCACGACGCCGCCGGCGTGGAGCGTGTCGCCGATGCGCAGGTCGCGCGATCCCGGCAGCACGATCACGTCGCCCGGCCAGGCTTCCTCGACGGTGGCGCGATCCTGTCCGAAGGGCTCGACTGCTCGGTTGACGACGATCGGACGGCCGGTGCGCGCGATCGAGACCTTGTCGCCGCGCGAGAACGCGCCCGAGCACACGCGCATGAAGGCGGCGACGTCGCGATGGCGCTGGTCCATGTTCGCCTGCAGCTTGAACACGTGCGCGGAGAACGCGTCCTCGATCGGGCGGGGTTCGCCTGCTGCATCCGGGCGCGCGGCGGGTGGCGGCGACAGCTCGCGCATCGCGGCCACGAGATGGTCGACCCCGAACGAGTTCGCCGCGGAGCCGAAGAGCATCGGGGTCTGGTCGCCGGCCAGGAACGACTCGCGCTGGAAGCCGCCGGCCGCGCCCTGCGCGAGCTCGAGGTTGTCGAGTGCGTCCTGCCACTCCGATTCCTGGAAACCGCGGGCCTCCCACGGTGCGCGCTCGATCGGATCCTCGCGCCCGGAGTCGGGGCCGTGCACGACGCCCGCGAATGCTGCCGAGTCGCCTGCCGGCCACATGAGCGGCATCACGTGCAGGTCGAGTTCCTTCTCGACGTGATCGAGCATCTCCATGGCGTCCATGGCGGGGCGGTCGATCTTGTTGACGAAGGTGATGATCGGCAGTCGGCGTGCGCGACACACCTCGAACAGGCGGCGCGTCTGCGGCTCGATGCCCTTTGCGGCGTCGAGCAGCATCACCGCGGAGTCGACGGCGCTCAGCACGCGGTAGGTGTCTTCGGAGAAGTCGCCGTGGCCCGGGGTGTCGAGCAGGTTGATGACGTGGCCGTCGGTCTCGATGCGCACCGCGCTCGACACGATCGAGATGCCGCGCTCCTTCTCCATGTCCATGAAGTCGGTGACCGTGGCGCGTCGCTCGGTGTTCCCGCGCGTGTGCACGGTGCCGGCGCGGCCGATCATGTCGGTCACCTTGAGCAGTCGCTCGGTGAGCGTCGTCTTGCCGGCGTCCGGGTGCGAGATGATCGCCACGGTGCGGCGCGTGGCGGCCTTGGTACGGATCTGCTCGGGGGAGGACATCCGTGCCATTCTCGCGGATCGGGCAAACGCACGCACGAAAGGGCTTGTTGCAATTCGTCGCCCATGTTACGGTCGACCCATGGCCTCTCTCGCGCAGTACTCCGCCGCCCTGCATGACGCGCCTTCGACCGCGCGCCCTGCTCCCGGCCGCGCCTCGCGCTGGTTCGGCATCGCGCTGTACGTCGTCACCGGCGCGCTCGTGGCAGCAGCCGCGCTCCAGTCGGCCTGATCGCTCGGCCGCCCACGCACCCCCAGGGGTTCGTACCGCACCGTCGCTTGCCGACGGAAATGTACGAAGCTGTCGTGCTCAGACGAGCGGTGATGGCGACGCCGGCGCCGGGATCGCGTGATCGCCCTGCTCGTGCGCCTCAGCTGCCGCCCGCACAAACGCCTCGTCGTGCCCTTCCAGGGCCCAGCCACACCTGCACGTTGCGTGAAACGCGGGCGGGACCGTCGGGTCCTCGTGGTCGGTCCGGATGATGCGGATCTCGTGGTTCATGCCTGACCGGTACCCGGCCGCGCCTCCGTTTCACGCGCTCGTCGCCGGGGAGCACGACCACATGACGGAACCTGCCGAGATCGCATCAGCTCTTGAGCCTGTCACCGACGGCGTGTGGCACTGGCGCATCCACAACGCGCAGATCGGCGGGGGCATCTCCAGTTCCCACGCGATCCGCACGGTGCTCGACGACGGTCGCATCGGCTGCGTGCTCGTCGATCCCGTTCGCCTCGACGTGCACGCGATGCAGCAGCTGCCGCACGAGATCGTCGCCGTGGTGCTCACCTCGCACGGGCACCAGCGCGGCGCGTGGCGCATTCGCCGCGAGCACGGCGCGCAGGTGTGGGCGCCGGAGGGGAGCGACGGGCTCGGCGAGGTGCCCGACCACAGCTATCGCGCAGGCGACGAGCTGCCGGGCGGGCTCGTCGCGATCCACACGCCGGGGCCGGAGCGCGTGCACTACAGCCTGCACCTGCCTGCCGCGGACGCGGTGATCGTCTCGGACCTCGTGCGCCGCGGCGACGACCTCCAGCTCGAGTTCGTGCCGTTCGAGTACCACGAGGATCCCGACGCGACGGTGGCGAGCGTGCGCCATCTCGCGAGCCTCGGGTGCCAGCGACTGCTGCTCGATCACGGCGCGCCGAACGTGGAGGACGGCGCGTCGGAGCTCACGGCGCTCGTCGAGCGCGCCTGACCACCGCGCCCGGACCTACGCGAGCGCGGCGTGGGCCGCCGCCGAAACGTCCGGTGCGGCTTCCCAGCCGATCGCATCGACGGGGGTGAGCAGCGAGCTCGGGTGCTGTCGCCACGACGCGGCGCCGCGACCCACGCGCTCCGCAAGTGCCCCGCGCAGCCGTGGCCACTCGTCGGCGACGATCGAGTACACGGCCGTGTCGCGGCTGGAACCGTCGCGCAGCACGATGTGCCGGCGCAGCACCCCTTCGAGGGTCGCGCCGAGCGACTCGATCGCGCGGCGAGATCGTTCGTTGCGCACGTCGGCCTGGATGTGCACTCGGCGCATGCCGAGGTCGCCGAACGCGTGATCGAGCAGCAGCAGCTTGGACTCGGCATTGGCGACCGACCCTCGCGCTTCGAGCAGCAGCCACGTCGCACCGATCTCCAGCCGCTGGTTGGCGCGGTCGATATTGAGGAAGCGCGTCGACCCGAGCAGTCGACCGTCGACGCAGTCGCGGATCGTCCAGCATCGCTCGCTGCCTCGTCGAACTCCGCGCAGTGCGTCTGCGAGCCATGCCTCGGGCGTCGTGCCGGAGCCTGCGGGGCGGCGAAGCAGCAGGTCCCAGGCGGGGTCGTCGGGCACGTTCGCGAGGTCGCTCAGGTCGCGACGGCGCAGGGGGCGCAGCACGATCGACGTGCCGATCAGCGCAGTCGTGGACGTGGTGACGAGGTTCGTTCGGACTGCTCGCAACGTGATCGCCCCCTTCAGGTCGACCGCTGCTCGTCGTGACCGGTCGTCGCGACGTCGCTCCCTAGATGTGCCACCCTCGTCCTCCACGCACAAGGGTGGGTTCGTGAAGCGTGGATGAAGACGCGCGCCCGCCGAATGACGTTCAGGCGGGCGCGCAGGAAGGGTGGAGGCGTTCGGCGCCGCGCGTGCGGATCCGAACGGGGCGGGTCAGGGCTTCTCGAACCAGGTGTCGAACGGCTTGAGCTTTTCCTTGTCGCCTTCGACCTTGAGCTTGCCGCGCAGGAACGCGACCATCTTGTTCATCTCGCCGTCGGCGATCTTCTTGTAGTCGGATGCGGAGGCCTTGAGCGTGGCGTCAGGATTGGGGCCGGTGCCCTTCTTGACCTTGCACTTGCCGTCCTTGATCTCGACGTACCACTCGCCGCCACCCTCGCCGGACAGCTTGAACTGCAGGCGAACGTTGACGCCCTTGGCGGCGTCCGGCTTGAAGCGCTTCTCGAGCGTGTCGAAGCGCTCGCGGATGCTCGGCGTGCCGCTCTTGCGGGGCGAGCCGGCGAAGACGGTGTCGGTGCGTCGCGCGGGGGTCGCGGCGGCGGCGTGGGCAGCCTCGATGGTGGCCACGGCGGCGCGGACGCTGCGGGTGTGGTCGATCGGAGTGATGGTCGTCATGTCGATCCCTTCGGGCTCGTTCAGGCAGCCGGTACTCGTCCGACGGCGGCAATCCATCGTGAATCGTACCGATCGCGCGCGCTGCGTGATGCGTTTGCAGGGAAGAAATGGCCCGAATCGGCCGCATGCCGCACGAGTCCGTGCATCCGATCGCTAGGCTCGGCGCAGTACCGACGATCAGGAGCCGCCGAATGCCCCCGTCCCGCCACACGCCGAAGCCCGATGCACCCGCTGCCGAGTGGGTCTCGTACCTCAAGGGGCGCGGCTACCAGAAGGACACCACCGACAAGCCCGTGTCCAACTACAAGTCTTTCCATGGATTCTGGGTTCCGCCGCGGCTCGGTTCAGGTGGTGGCGGCAAGGTCAAGGCGCGCGCCGGCTATCGCCAGTCCACGGGTGGCGGGCTCACCCCCGAGAAGTCGTGGTACTCGGAGAAGATGCTCACAGCGCTGTATCGCAAGGATCGAAAGACGTTCGACAAGCTCGTGGAGCGCGTTCGCGGCATCAAGGAACTCGTTGCCGACGAAGAGGCGAACGAGGCGATCGCCGAGCACCGCGCACTGCTCGAGCCCGCCATCGAGGCAGGCCTGCTCAACCAGGCCGAGGCCGACCGCAAGCTCGCCGCCTGGGCGAAGACCAAGGGCTACAAGCTCCCGAAGGGCTGATCCGTCGCCCTCGCGCCACGCGCTTCGTACGATACCGTCGATATGCGCGGGTATCGTGCGAACCACGTGTCGCGGATCAGCGTCGCGTCCGGAGCCGACACCACGGCATGGGACGAGTGACGGGGATGCGCCGGTGAACGTGGCCGGCACCACACGCATCGGCGCGATCGCGAACGCGGTCGTGCACGTCGGCACGCCCTCGCTGCGCGGCGC
>JBBQUY010000011.1:0-57248 GCA_038212015.1 Gaiellales bacterium
CATGGAATTCGTCGTCGGGCTCGCCGGCGCGGGCAAGACCACCAGACTCGCCGTCGCCCACAACGCATGGCGCAACTCCGACATCGAGGTACGCGGCACCGCCACGGCACTCAACGCCGCCAAGAACCTCGAGGCCGAGACCGGCATCCGCTCCGAGACCGTCGCAATGCTCCGCACCTGGCACACGCGCGCACTCGAGACCGGCGACACCACGATGCTCGAGCACGCGATTCCCCGAGGCGGGGTTCTCGTCGTGGACGAAGCCGGAATGACCGAAACGCGCGACCTGGCATTCCTTACCAAGCTCGCTGCCGAGCGCGAGACGAAGCTGGTGCTCGTCGGCGACCACCGCCAGCTCCCCGAGATCGGCGCTGGCGGCGCGTTCAAGCACCTCGTCCACCAATCCGAACCCGAAGGACGCACCGCAACGCTCACCGCGAACCGGCGGCAGACGCAGGCGTGGGAGCGAGACGCGCTCGGCGAGCTGCGCGACGGCAGCATCGAACACGCTGTCACCTTGTACGCCGAGCAGGATCGGATCGTGACCGACGCGTCTCCCGAGCGACTGCGCGAGCAGCTCGCGGCGGACTGGCTCGCCGCGCGCGAGGGTGGGCGCGACGTGGCGATGATCGCCTACTCGAACGCCGAGGTCGCGCAGCTCAACCAAGCCGCCCGTCGACTGCTCGACGAGCGCGGGATGCTCGGACACGAGCGTCTCAACGTGGCGGGTCGCGAATGGGCAGCCGGCGACGAGCTGATCTGCACCCACAACCAACGCGCGATCGGCCTCACCAACGGCACACGCGGCACCGTCCAACGAGTCACACAGAACGGTCTCGAGATTCGAACCCGCGACGGCGAGACCATAGGGGTGCCGCGCAACTACCTGGAACGCGGCCACGCGACGCACGGCTATGCGACGACCGGCCACAAGACCCAAGGGCTCACCGTGCACGGCGAGGCATTCGTGCTTGCCAGCGACCACATCGACCGAGAATGGCTCTACGTCACCATGAGCCGAGCCACCGACCGCTCACGCGTCTACATCGACACCCTCGACCGCGACCCGTCGACAGGCCGAGAGCTGACGCCACAAGACCAGCGCGACCATGCGACCCTCGCCCTGCACGAACTTGCCAGCCGCAGCGGCGCACACACGCTCGCCCATGAACACGGCGAGCCACGTGATCCACAGCGCCTCGATCGCAACGACCTTCGCCGCACGATGCACCGCGACGACGCACTACGCGAACGACTCACCCGCACACGGGGACGAGAAGCGCACGTGCCACTGAACGAGATCGGACGCGGACGTGACATTGGTGGTCGCGGCTTCGGCCGCGAGCGATGATCAGGGCTATCGCGAGACTGCAGCGAGCGCATCGTCGGCGGCGTGGTCTTCCGGGGTTCCACCCCGGACCCCGGTTGCGGCGCAATCGCCGCCGCGCATGCGCGCGACCCCGATTCCGCCGCTCCAAAGACCTCGGCGCGAATGCCAGTCGCGCGATGCGACGTAGTGTCAATGACACTCAAGAAGATCCGGACGCTGCCGATACTGGATGTGAAACGGCTGCGGTCAGTTGAGCCCCTGCTTGCCCCTCGCTTCGTCAGCGAGGACCCACACCGCCTTCGTCGCCGCGCGCGCAGCCATCGTGACCGTCCTGTGGAGGACCACGATGCCGCGCCCCACTCGCCCTCACACCGACATGCCTGACGACAGCCGGGATCTGATCGACGTAATTCTCGCCGAGGTCGAAGCGGCGGACCCGACGCGGGTCAAGTATCGCGCGCAGCTCGAGGAGTTCGCCCGGTGGCTCGGTGATCCGCGCTCGGTGAGCGACGCGGGCGAGCGGGATGGATCGCTGCGGCATGCCACGATCGGTGACGTGCAGCGCTTCATGGCCTACCTGCGCACCGCTCCGCGATTTGCCGCGCCGGCAGCAACTGCGGCAGGTACGCTCGCGCCGAGCACGCGCAAGAACTACCTGTCCAGCCTGCGCAGCTTCTACCGCTACGTGCACGCCACGCGCATCGTCGACCACGACCCCACGATCGGAGTGCGCACGCCGAAGGTCCGGACCAAACCCGGATTCAGGCTCGACGCCGACGAGCTGGAACGACTGCTGGACACGCCGGGCAGCGCGCGCGAGCGAATCCAGGCGTATCTGATGGTCTTCACCGCCGCTCGCGCGGGCGAGCTGTGCGCGCTGCGCTGGAGCGACATCGACTTTCCACGCCAGTCGATCGCGCTGCATGGCAAGGACGGCTCACACCACACCGTGGACATCCACCCGCGGCTGATGAACGAGCTTCGCCGCTGGTACATCCACCAACAGGCCCACGCGACGACGAACCCGGCGCTGAAGCGCGCGCTGGAGGATCCGGAGTGCTCCTTCGTGCTGCTGTCGCGCACGGGACGCCCGCTCACTCCCAGCGCCGTGTGCAAGCAGCTCAAGCGCCGCGCCGCCCACGCTGGCCTGCACGCACTCGACCCCGCCCACGGCGAGCACCGCAGCCTCGTGTCGCCGCACGCGATCCGCCGAAGCGTCGCGACGCTGCTGCTCAACACCGGCCATCCACTCGACGCGGTCGCCGACGTGCTCGGACACTCCCGCGTCGACACGACCCGCAAGCACTACGCCTTCTCCTCCAACCACCGCCGCCGCACCACGATCCACTCGATCCTGAAATGAGGCTCGACGTAACTGACGTGTGCGAGACGCTATGCCGTCACTTGGAGACCGCCGACGACTTGACGCATGAGCAGCGGCTGGCCGCCGCGAACCTCGTCCTCAAGCGCCTGACCGGCCACCAACCAAGCCTGCTCGCGGTGCGCGCTGCGTTGTACGGCCCACTTGCGGCTGCCCGCCTCGGCGGCAGGCACGTACCGATCGACCAGGCCGAGGTCGATCACTTCTGCGAGCAGGCAGGACCCGGGCTCATCCTGCTGGGGTTCGCGTCGCCCCACGCGATCCTCACGGCAGGCGGCGTGATGCTCGAACTCGCGCACTCGCGCGACTGGAACGACCGCGGTGTACTGCTACGCCCCTTCGCCCGTCCAATACCAACGCCGACCGAAGACTGGACGATCGCGGACCTCAGGTACGGCACGTGCATCACCTACCAGCGGCTCGCGATGGAGCCAGTGAGCATGGAGCCGGATCTCGTCGCGCGGCGCGGAGCGCGCACGCTGGAGGCTGCGACCCTCGACGAGATGCGTCGCCTCGAAGCGGGCTGAGGGCGACCGCGCGGTACAATGGGGCTACACGTCAACTGCCCTGCGCGGCTGGTCAGACGGGAAATTCCTGCACGCCGAGCAATTCGGCGGATTTGCAGGGAATTCTCGGGGTCCGAGTTGACGGGACTGGAACGCCAATTGAAAAACCCCCGCAAAAGCGAGGGTTTTTACGGGAGCGACGGGACTCGAACCCGCGACCTCCGGCGTGACAGGCCGGCGTTCTAACCAACTGAACTACGCCCCCCGACAGCGTTCGCTGACGCGGTACGGGCAACTATAGCGGAGCCCCCCGCAGCAGGGAAGAGCAGATTTCAGTCCGATGCGGACGAGCTCGACGACGAGCTGTCCGAGCTGCTGGATCCGCCGTCACTCGACGACGAAGACGTCGAGGAGTCGGTCCCGGACACGGGCGTTGCGTCGGCCGACTTGGATTCGCCGGCACCTGCACCGCGCTTGGAGCCGTAGTCGGTGTTGTAGAACCCGGAGCCCTTGTAGTGCACGGCGACCGGGAACAGGACCTTCTCGAGCGTGGTCGCGCCACATGCCTCGCAGACTTCGGGGTCTGGATCGGACATGCGTGCGAACACCTCGAACTGGTGCGTGCACGTCCCACAGCGATACTCATACGTCGGCATGCGGCAATTCTAGCCGGTTACGCAAGCGAAGGAGCGTCTTCCACCTCGTCGCCGCGCACCTCGACTCGATCAGCGGTGGCATCGGGGAAGAACGCGGTGAACCGAGCGCCGCGTCCGTCGGCATGCGTGCTGTCGATGGTGATGTCGCCGCCGTGCACGCGGACGAGGCCCTGCACCAGGCTCAGGCCGAGCCCGGCGCCCTGCGCCATGCGTGCATGTCCGGACGAGCCCTGCCAGAACTTGCCGAACACGTCGCCGCGGTCCGTGACCGGAATCCCCTTGCCCTCATCGGAGACGACGACGATCGCACCATTGTCGGCCGGCCGCACCGACACCTCGACCGGCGCCTCGCCGTGGCGGAAGGCGTTCGTGACGAGATTGTTCACGAGCTGGTCGAACCGCACCGGGTCGACCGTGATCATGAGGTTGGGCGTGGCGCTCAGGCGCAGCTCGCCGGGTCGTGCCGCGGCCTGTGCGCCGAGCGCGGCTTCGAGCAGTTCATCGGCCGGCTGGCGACGCGGGCGGATGTCCAGCTGTCCGGTCTCCAGCAGCGAACAGTCGAACAGATCGCGGATGAGCGCCACGAGACGGTCGGTGCGCTCGGTGGCCACGTCCACGAATTCGCGACCGCGATCGCCCAGGTCCTCCTGCATCGACAGCAGCCCCAGCACGCCCTTCACGGCGGTCAGCGGCGACAGCAGTTCGTGCGCGACGGTCGCCAGCAGGTTGGAGCGCAGCTCGTCCAGTCGCTGCAGCTCCGCGGCCGCTGCGCGCTCGGTCTCGAGCGACGCGAGCGTGTGCATGGCGGCGCCTACGAGCGTGGCGGCGGTGCCGAGCACCCAGCTCTCCTCGTCCGACAGCGGCTCGGTGCTCGTGCGCGACACCACGAGCTCGCCGAACGGGCCGCGTGGTCCGACGATCGCGACGCGGTACTTGCCCGATCCGCGACCGCTCGTGCCGACGGCGTGTTCGATCGACGTGCCACCGGTTTCCACGTGCACCGTCGCGCCGTTGACGCCGGCCAGCTGGATTGCGCTGCGCGCAAGGTCCTCGGCCTGTTCCTCGATCGTCTCCGCATACAGCGCCCGCGAGGCGAGGTCGTACAACGCGTGCACTTCGGTTGCGCGACGATCACCGCGCATGCGCAGCCGGCGTCGGTTTCGATCCTGGATCGCATAGGCGATCGCGAAGGTCGCCAGCAGCAGCGCGAAGGCAGGGTATGCCCAGCCCGGCAGGAACGACCTGCTCTCGTCACGAACTGCCTCGATCACCCAGCCCGACGACCCGACCTCGCGCCGGACATGGTCCCCGTCGTGCTGGATCGATCGTCCGAGCAGCAGGCGCCCGTTGGCGTCGAGCAGCGAGGCGCCGTCGACTTCGCCGCTGCCGCTCGCGTCGATGAACGAGCCGATCGCGGATCGCTCGAGATACGTCACGGAGATCACGGCGCTCGGGCCGTCGCCGGTCGCCACCGGTTCGATCGGAACGGCCGTGGCGAACACGTGTTCGTCGCCGAGCTTGAGGCGGCCGCTCACCTGCGGCGTCCTGCGCGCGGCGGTGGTGCGTCCGAGCGTTCGCAGGTCGTCGGCGACGCCGTTGGCGGCAAGACGCCCCGGGATCGCTTCGCCGACCCCGACGATGGCGCCGTTCTCGCGGACGACCATCCAGGCGACCGTCGTCGAAGATGACCCGCCGGTCGCGCGCTCGGTGAGCTCGCGCTGCAGCAGCAGCTCGCGACCGGGTTCCAAGAGCGGGCGATGCTCGTCGACCCAGCGCGACTGGTCGAGCCAGCGCCGGTCGAGCACCTTGTCCACGGAATCGGCGAGTCGCTGGACGCGCTGCTCGTCCTTGCGCTGCGATGCATCGACGACGTCCTCGGCCTCCGACCATGCGATCACCACGAACGCGGCGCCGAGCAGGAGCAGGAACGTGACCGCGGGCAGCATCAGGAGATCGGCGCGCTGGGCACGCGTCGACGTCGCTGAGCCGCGATGCGGTCGATCGATCATGTGGCCTGCTGATGCCCGGCATCAGCGCGTTGATAACGCTGATTTCCGGGAGCCGTGGAAGGCCACGCGCGGGGGCCTGCGGCGGCCGTTCACGGTGCGGGTACGGCCAACGCCCCACGAGAAGCGATGACGACAGCGCTCGCCGACCGGATAGCCGGATGGAAGCACTCGCGGCTTCCGGCAAGATCCCCCAAGGAAATGTTCTGGTTGCCCGCTGCATGAGAGGTCGTGCACGAAGGCGAGCGACTGGTTCGGGCGGGTCCTGTATCGCACATGAACCAGGAGGAGAGACCCATGTCGAATCGCCCGTCCGTGGCTGCCCGAGCAGCCGAGCCGACGCCCGAGAACCCGATCCGCGCGCAGAAGCAGCGCCAGTCGATCAAGCGAGCGTCGCAGCGCTTCGAGGAGTCGCTCGTCGACCTGAAGACGGTCCACAAGGCCGCTCGCGTGGAGATCGACTCCGCAACCGGCTGGGCACGCACGCTCCGCGGCACGTTCCGCGTCGGCACGCCGATCCCCCCTGCGCAGCAGCGCCAGTTCCGCTACATGCTCGGAGCGCGCGAGATGGGCGGGCATCCGGCAGCCGTGTTCATGGAGCGCTTCAGCGCGCTGTTCGGGCTCGATGAGCCGATGGACCAGCTGTTCCTGCGTGGCGTGACGCCGCTCAGCCAGGGTGACTGGTTCGCATTCGGCATCGACATCTTCGCGGTGGGTCGTGGTGCGCCGGCACAGATCGACGTGGTCGTCGCCCCCAACGGCGCGGTCATCTATGCAGGCTTCGGCCAGGCCGGCGCGGTCCCGGGTCGCGAATGAGTGCGGCTCCCACGCCTGCTGCGGCGCCGATCGCAGACATCGAACAGGTGCGATTCGATCGCGCACTCGCGGAGCTGCAGGAGCACGATCCCAAGGCACGTGTAGCCCTGGATTCGGACTGTGGGCTGGCCATCGGCGCGGACGTGAACGTCCCGATGTCGATGCCGGCGGCAGCACGAGCGCTCCCGGAGAGCGATCGTTCGGCAGCTGCCAGCGTGCTGTTCATCGACCAGTTCGGTCCGATGTTCGGCATCGCCGGCTGGCACGTGCTCGAACCGCAGTTCGCGTCGCCCATGGGCTCGACGATCTGGTTCACGTTCTCGGCGCAGACGCGCCGCGGCGAGATCCTCGTCAACGTGTGCGCCGATGGCGACGTCGTGCGCCACGTGCGGGTCGAGCGCAAAGGCAGCTGAGACCATGCCGGTGGCACCCCCTCCCGTAGTGGCGAGCCGGCCAGCGGCGCTGAAGACGATTGCGGGTGATGCTCTGACGGGGCTGACCCCGCTCGTCGTCGTGAATCGCCGGGTCGACATCGCACAGCGCCAGGTCGACGCGTCGAGCGACACGCCCTTCCCGACGATCCACGGCGATCCGCGCAGCGACCCTGCGACGCTCGCACGCCGGGCGGTGCGGTTCGTGAACGAGCACGTACGCGGCACCTACGGCGAAGGGAACGCTGCTGGGCACACGACGTACGGCAGCGTGCGCTTCGTGCCCGCCGAGGACGCTGCAGCCGGTGCCCAGGCCATCGTGGGCGAGCTGCAGCGTCAGGGCAGCGCGGGCGTGCGGGCATACGGACCGGTCACGTTCGTCACCGATCCCGACGACATCGCATCGCGCACGACATTCGCGGCCGACGACACCGGCGCCACCTTCGCTCGCGTGCGCGCACGAGACGAGTTGCCGACCGTCGTGGCCGAGCGCATCGAGCGGTCGGGTGGCGCGGGCGCGACGACGCTCGACGAGCTGCTCGCGATGCCGCGCGGTGCGGCGAGCGACGCGGTTCGTGGCTGGCTGCTGTCGAGCGCAGTGGGCGCCGACGACGCCTACATCGAGGCACAGGTACGGCGGCTGACGCCCTCGGATGTGCTCGCTGCGGTCGTCGACCTGCGCGGGCCCGACGAGGTCGAGCGGCGCTGGCTCATCGATCCGGGCACGAACCCGACCCCGATGGACGTCGGGCGCCTCCGTGACGCGCTCGACCGGCACGAGGTGCCGACGTTCCTGATCGACGAGACCTGATGCGCGAACGCCGCCCCCCGGAAGGGAGCGGCGCGCGGCGTGATTTCGTGATGTCGAGGTCGATCAGGCGCTTGCGGCGTCTTCTTCCTCGTCGGCCTCGCGGCCACCCTCGGCAACGAGCGTCGGCGGGATGCCGTTCTCGATCGTCTCGCGCGTGACGACGCACTTGGTGACGTCCTCGCGGCTCGGCAGTTCGAACATGACGTCGAGCAGCGCGTTCTCGATGATCGAGCGAAGGCCTCGCGCACCGGTCTCGCGTGCGATCGCGGCCTCCGCGACGGCGGTGAGCGCGTCCTCGGTGAACACGAGCTCCACGTTGTCGTAGGCGAAGAACTTCTTGTACTGCTTCACGAGCGCGTTCTTGGGCTCGGTCAGCACCTTGATGAGATCGGGTGCCTTGAGCGGGTGCACGGCGCTGATGACGGGAAGGCGACCGACGAACTCCGGGATGAGACCGAACTTGTTCAGGTCCTCCGGCATCACCTCGGCGAACACGTTCACCAGGTCCTTGACGTTGACCTTGTCGTCTTCGAGGTCCGCGCCGAAGCCGAGCGCCTTCTTGCCGATGCGCCGCTCGATGATCTTGTCGAGGCCCGCGAACGCGCCACCACAGATGAACAGCACGTTCGACGTGTCGACCGTGAGGAACTCCTGGTGGGGGTGCTTGCGCCCGCCCTGCGGAGGAACGCTCGCGGTCGTGCCCTCGATGATCTTGAGCAGCGCCTGCTGCACGCCTTCGCCCGACACGTCGCGCGTGATCGACGGGTTCTCCGCCTTGCGCGCGATCTTGTCGATCTCGTCGATGTAGATGATTCCGGTCTCGGCCTTCTTCACGTCGAAGTCGGCGGCCTGGATCAGCTTGAGCAGGATGTTCTCGACGTCCTCACCGACGTAGCCGGCCTCGGTGAGCGCCGTGGCGTCGGCGATCGCGAACGGGACGTTGAGGATGCGGGCGAGCGTCTGGGCGAGCAGTGTCTTGCCACAACCGGTCGGGCCCAGGAGCATGATGTTGCTCTTGGACAGCTCGACATCGCTGTCGGCCTGTCCCATCTGGACGCGCTTGTAGTGGTTGTAGACGGCGACCGACAGGGATCGCTTGGCGACCTCCTGGCCGATCACGTACTCCTGCAGCGTCTCGTAGATCTCCTGCGGGCGAGGCAGGTGATCCAGATCGAGCGAGGTCTTCTCGGTGAGTTCCTCGTCGATGATTTCGTTGCAGAGTTCGATGCATTCGTCGCAGATGTAGACGCCAGGTCCGGCGATGAGCTTTTTGACCTGTCGCTGCGACTTGCCGCAGAAGCTGCAGAGGAGCTGTTCTTGATCCGTGGTGCGTGCCATTGCTGACCCTGTCGTCCGTCCCTGACCAGAACCTTAGCGTTGATTGGCCAGTTCATCGAAATGCAACGCCGCACTGTTGCCAGCGCGGCGCTGCAGTGCTTCGAAGAGGGCCATCAATCGACCTAGTTCTTGGCTGCCTTCTCCTGATCCGCTTCCTCGACCTTGCCGACGATGCGATCGATGAGGCCGTACTCGCTCGCCTCGAGCGAGCTCATGTAGTAGTCGCGCTCGGTGTCCTTGGCGACCTTCTCGTAGTCCTGGTCGCAGTTCTCGGCGAGCATCTCGTCGAGCTTCTTGCGCAGCGAGAGAGTCTCGCGAGCCTGGATCTCGATGTCCGTGGCCTGACCCTGGAAGCCGCTCGACACCTGGTGGATCATGATGCGCGAGTTGGCGGTCGCGAGGCGCTTGCCCTTCGTGCCGCCGGCCAGCAGGAATGCGCCCATCGACATGGCGATGCCGCAGCACACCGTCTGGATGTCGCACTTCACGTACTGCATCGTGTCGTAGATCGCGAGGCCTGCGTACACCGACCCGCCGGGCGAGTTGATGTAGATCGAGATGTCCTTCTCGGGATCGTCGCTCTGCAGATGCAGCAGCTGGGCAACGACGAGGTTCGCGATCTGGTCGTCGATCGGCGTTCCGATGAAGATGATGCGCTCCGACAGGAGGCGTGAATAGATGTCGAAGGAGCGCTCACCGCGGGAGGTCTGCTCGATGACGTACGGGACGAGGGGGCTCATTGCGGTACTCCTTTGATCTGCGTCGACGAGCGGGGTCATACCCGCACTCGCCGTCCCGGGACTGCCTTCCCGGACAGGGTGTCTCGGCTGGTGCCACCCGGACCTTGAGCCCGAGCTGTTGGGGCGTTCCTGCCCAGCCGGCCACGATACGTCACCTGCTCGCGATGCGAGCGTGCACGCGCCACCAGCGGCGCACTCGTCGACAGCGCGCACTGCGTCCATGATCGCGCCCGGATTCCGCGACATCATGGACGCAGTCGCGAACTACGGCACATCGTACGAGTCAAATTGCGCGGTGCGCGCGCGGCGGATGCGGCGTTGGCGACCCGGCGCGCCGGGCGCGCCGGGTGCGACGAATCAGTCCTTGGCCGGGGCCTCGTCGACCGGAACCTCGTTGTTGGCGGCTGCCTCGGCAGCTGCCTCCTCGGGCGTGGGCAGGTCGACGGCCTTCGGCTTCACGCTCGCGACGAGGTGGTCGATCGTGCGCTGGATGAGCAGCTCGCCGCGGAGCAGGTCGGCGCGACCGGATGTCAGCACCTGACGCATCGCGTCGTCGGCGCTCTGGCCGGTGTGTTCGGCGTGCTCGGCGACCTCGCGACGCAGATCCTCCTCCGACACCTCGATCGAGGCGTCCTCGGCGAGGGCGAGCAGCGACAGCTCGCGTCGCAGGTCGTCGCGCGCACTCTGCTCGAGCTCCTGGAACAGGTCGTCGGTGTCACGACCGGCGCGATCGAGGTACTGCTCGATCGACAGGCCGGCCTGCTCGAGCTGCTGCTTGAGGTTCTGGTACAGCTCCTGCTGGCGACCCTGCACGAGTGCAGCGGGCTCCTCGAACTCGGCAGCCTTCGCGAGCGCCGCCACCGCGTTGCCGCGGAAGATGCCGGCGACTTCTTCCTCGAGCCGACCCGTGATCGACCCGCGGATGTCGTCCTCGAGCGCCGTTGCGGTCGGGAACTCGCTCACCTGCTTGGCAACCTCGTCGGTCAGCTTGGGAAGGTCCACGACCTGGACCTGCTTGACGGTCAGGTGGAACGTCGCGTCGCTGCCGGCAAGCTGCGGCATCGGATGGTCGGCCGGGAACACGACCGGGACGTCGAGCGTCGCGCCGGCTTCCTGGCCGACGATCGCGGTCTCGAGCTCGGCGAGCAGTCGCCCGTCACCGAGGCGCGCCTGATACCCGGTGGCGGAGGCGCCGGAGATCGTCTCACCGTCCACCGTGCACGAGAAGTCGACGACGACCTCGTCGCCCTCCTCCGCGGCGCGTCCGGCGTCCTTGAGCACGCCCGCGCCGCGCAGCGTCGCCTCGAGCACCTGGTCGACGTACTTCTGGGTGTCGGGCAGGTTCGGCTTCTCGACTTCCAGGGTCGACAGCTCCGGCAGTTTCGGCTTCGGAGCGACCTCGACCGTCGCCGAGAACTTCACCCCGTCGGCCTTCACGCCGTCGCCCATGTCGATCTCCGGCTGCGCCACCGGGCGCACGCCGCTGCTGATCACCGCGGCGCGGTACCAGTCGTCCAGATGTACGCGCACGGTCTCGTCGACCACGGCGTCGCGACCCAGTCGCGCCATCACGGCCTGCGGCGGCACCTTGCCCGGACGGAATCCGGGAATGTTGAGCTGCGTTCCCATGTACGCGAGCGTCGCGTTCATGGCGTCCTTGAGGACATCCTCCGGCACCTCGACGTCGAGCCGCAGCTTCGTGTCGTCCAGTCGCTCGATCGTGGTCTTCATCATCGGAGTGCCGTACCTTCTTGGTCGCTTCAGCGGGCATGCGGGCGAGAGGACTTGAACCTCCACGAGCAGTGCTCACCGGATCCTAAATCCGGCGCGTCTACCAATTCCGCCACGCCCGCGCGTGCTCGCGTGAGCATACATGCGCGTGCGTGCGTCATCCGGCGGCGGATCGCGCTTGCCGTCTGGCCCGATGTACGGGAGACAGCCCATCCCCCGTTCGGAAGGCACTCGGCCCGTGCCAGGACTCGTCACGACCGCAGGACTCACGCTCGGCGCGCTCGGCATTGCCAGCGCGACGGCGCTCGACGTCGCGATCGACCGCTCCGGCCACGACCACGAATCCCCGGCCTACAAGCTCGGCAGCCTGCCGACGCAGGTGCTCGGATTCGGCGGCGCGGGGCTCGTCGCTGCGGGACTCGGCGCGATGGCAGTTCCGGGACTTCGCGCGTTCTCCCCCACCCTGCTCAAGCTGGGCGCGGGCGCGCTCATCGGCTGGGGCGCGACGTTCGCCGTGCGCGTCGGGGTCGGGATGCTCTTTCATCCCGACGGCCGCGGCATGAAGTGGAACCCGGGCGACATCGCGAAGAACTCGGTCGATCGAACGCACATGATGGGCAACACCTCGCGCCCGCACGAGAAGCTCATCCTCGGCAAGATCAGCGAGCTGCAGGGGCACGGCTCCTATGACACGCGTCTCGCGCGCGGTGACTTCGAACCCGTGTGGAAGCCGGGCGATCGGGCCCCGGCGTTCGACTGAGCGCGACTAGGTCGCCGCTGCTTCTGCCTCGGCCGCGGGGACGATGTCGCGCTCGTACACGGGATCCAGCGCATCGGCGATCTTCACGAACGCCTTCTCCGACCACGACAGGTCCGCGCCGTCGATCGTTTCCTCCTGCGGGAGGATGAGCTTCTGCGCGAGCTTGCTCTGGTTGCCGGTCACGAGCGGCGACAGCCACGACCAGTATCCGATGGCCGACGCCCACGAGGAGCTGAAGCTCATCTCCTGTGGTGCGGTGCGATGCATCTCGGCTGCCTGCTTCATCGCCTGCGGGCGACCGTCTTCCAGCGTCTTGCGGTGTGCGACCCACAGCGCCTTGCGCACGTTGGGCTTGTGATACAGCATGACCTTCGCGCGGTCGAGCAGGCTGACGCCCTTCCACGCATCCGACAGCGCCACCGGTTTGCCGTCGGCGGCGGCCTTGGCAACGTCTTCCGGCGTAAGGCCCATCGCCGCGTAGAGCTTGTCGGAGCGATGGATGTACTCGGCCCAGGCCTTCTGGCCCTCGGTCGTGAGCTGGTGCTCGGTACCGCTGCGGATCGCTCGCTCGGCGGTGAGCGGATCCTCGACCAGCTGCTGGTTCATTCGCAGCCACCACGTGTTGTTGGGCTGGCGGCCGGTGTTGATCTGCCACTGGGTCTGGTCGCGGATCGCCTGGCCGTAGCCGACGTCGGCGGGTTCGGTCAGGTCGCGGACGAATTCCCCGACCTTCGGAATGTCGTCGAAGGCATTGCGCAGCTGGTCGGCGACGTTGCCCGTCTTCATCCAGCCGGGATTGCGATGGAAGAAGCCCACGAGCTGGTCGAGACGTTCGGCGGGCTTGTCCGACACCGGCACGGGCACCACGGCGTCGACGCCCTCGGTGGCGGCGGACGCCGGCGGCTCGACCTTCGGGGCGTCGACCTTCGCGGGCTCCACCTTGGGAGCGGGCGAGGACGCGTATGCGGTGGCGGTGGACAGCTGCATCACCCGTAGGTCGCGCTCGGCGCCCCGTCGCGACGGGTGCGATCGCCGCCGCGGCCGCGCGCGGCCACCGCCTCGACCGTACCGTGCCGGTGCCAGATCGTACGACTGCCGTCGCAGTGCACGTGTCCCATCGGGGTTGTGTCACGTGTCGGCACCTACAAGCGGCCTTGCGAAGCTGGCAGCACACATCAGAAGGATTCGGCGAACTCCATGTCCTTTGGCAGGAATTGGTGCGCGATTTCAGCTGGGACGCGGTGTCGCGTGGCATGGATGACCAGTGCGGTCCCGTGCTCCCTCGCCCAATGGCGTCGCGACGACCCGGGTGCCCGACGATGCCGAGGACGTTCCACATGGTGACCACGCGATCGAGGACCGCGCGAGTACTGACAGCGTGCGCGGTGCTCCTGACGAGCAGCAGCATCGCGGTCGCGACCGCTGACGAGCTGCCGGCGTCACCCCCCGAGATCTATCGCGCCACGAGCGACTCCGACGGTCTGTCCTCGAGCGGCTGGACCGGCGCGGGCGTCACTGTCGCCGTCATCGACTCAGGCGTCGCCGACGTGCCCGGGTTCGAGGGCCGCGTCATCCATCAGGAGAACATCTCCGCCGCGCCGGCAAGTGGCGACCAGTACGGACACGGCACGTTCGTCGCCGGCCTCGTACATCGCGTCGCACCTGGAGCCGACATCGTCTCCATCAAGCTGTCGGACGCCAATGGCTCGGTCGACGTCACGCAGGTGCTGGCAGCGCTGCAGTGGGTGCGCGCCAACCAGGAGCGGTACTCGATCGACGTCGTGAACCTGTCATTCGGCAACGACTCCAAGCAGTCCGCGCACGTGAGCCCGCTCAACTACGCGGTGCAGCAGGTCTGGGACGCCGGCATGGTCGTCGTCGCCTCTGCCGGCAACCTGGGCAACGGCTCCAACACGGTCACCAAGCCGGGCGACGATCCGCTCATCATCTCGGTGGGATCGAGCGACGAGCATGGAACTTCGAAGCGAGATGACGACACGATCCCGCCGTTCGTGTCGCGAGGACCAACCCAGGATGGCCTGTCCAAGCCCGACCTGGTCGCGCCCGGTACGCGCCTGATTTCCCTTCGGGCGCCCGGCAGCACGGTCGACACGATGCATCCCCAGGCTCGTGTAGGCGACGATGGATTCCGTGGAAGCGGCACGTCGTTCTCGGCGCCGATCGTCAGCGGCATCGTCGCGCAGATGCTGCAGGCAGATCCGACGCTCACCCCGAATCAGGTCAAGCACGGCCTGCTCGCCGGCGCGACGGCGATCAGCGGTGATGCCACCGCGATGGGTGCCGGCACCGTCCGAGCGCAGAAGGCGTTGCGTGCCGCTCGAACCGGCACTGCGAACGCCGGCGTGACGCGCAGCGACGGCCGCGGCTCACTGCACGCTGCACGCGGTTCGGCGGTCGTCAACGTGAAGGCAGTCATCGACCGCGGCACCGACGGCATCGCCACGGTCGACGTACCCGTGATCGACGACCACACCGCTGAGGTCGCACCGACCGCTGAAGATGCCCCTGGCCTGGCCGAAGGTGGCGAACTCACCGATGCGACGGACATCTTCGACGCCGCCGAGTTCACCGACCAGGCGAGCTGGGATGCATCACAGTGGGGCGCCAGCCAGTGGGGCGCATCACAGTGGGGCGCATCACAGTGGGGCGCGAGCCAATGGGGCGCGAGCCAGTGGGGATCCTCGCAGTGGTGGGCAAGTCAGTGGGGATGAGCGAGAACGGAGAGGTACGCCGGTGATCGGTGGCATTCGCACCTACGTCGCGGTGGTCGTCAGTACCGCGTTCGCAGCGATCGGCGCAGCGGCGTGGCTGGCCGGCGCGCCCTCAGCGGCTGACCTGCCGCTGGTGGGCGGCTTCGCGCTCGCGTTCCTGTTCGTGCAGCTGCTGCCCGTACCGTTCCCGCGCGGCACGCAGCTCGAGCTCGTGCGCGTCGAGGAAGCGGTCGTCATCCCCCTCGTGCTGCTGCTCGGACCGGCTCCCGCCCTGGTCGCGGTCGCTGCAGGGCTGCTCGCGGGTCAGCTGTTCGGGCCGCGCACGGACGCGATCAAGATGGCGTTCAACACGGCCCAGCTCGTCCTGTCAGTCGGAGCAGCGCTGTTCGTGACGTGGGCGATCACCGGCGAGACCGCACCAGGCTATGGGCCGCTCGAACTCGGCGCGGCAGGTGCGGGACTGGTGGCGATGTTCATCGTCAACCAGCTGCTCGTCGCAGGCGTGCTGCGGGTCGCGGCCGGCACCCCGATGCGAACCGTGCTGCGCGAGGACCTGGGCCTGAAGGCTGGCATGTGGGTCGCAAATGCTGCACTCGGCACGCTGCTGGTGCTGCCCGCCGTGCAGGAGCCGGCGCTGCTGCTCGTGGCGCTCGTGCCGCTTGCGATGCTCCACGGTGCGTGGCGCGTGCACGCCGACCACGCACGCGACGAGCTGCGACTGCGCGAGCTCGGCTCGGCGGTCGGCGGCATGTCAGGCGAGGTTCCACTCGATCACGTGGCGCGTGCGCTCGCGCACAGCGCGCGCGAGGTGGTCGACGCGACAGGCGCGGAAGTTCGCCTGTTCGAGCACGGCCGCACCTACTGGGCACGCAGGACTCGAACCGGCGTCGAGAGCGGTGACTACGCACGCGGCTCGAGCGAGCGCGGCGACTCCTCCAGCCGGGTCGCGTTCTCGGTCGCGCTGAGCGGTACGCAAGGCGTGCTCGGCGAGCTGTGCGTCTGGCAGGAACGCGAAGCCGACGGCGCTGCTCCGCGCGGCTTCGGTCGACGTGACCGAACGCTGCTGGAGATGCTCGGCCACCAGGCCGCGAACGCACTCGACAACTCGCTGCTCGCGGCACGTACGCAGCTGCAGCAGCGCACGATCTCCCAGGTGTTCGAGCACTCGAGCGAAGGCATGCTCGTGCTCGATCGACGCGGTCGAGTGCGCGGCTGGAATCCCGCGATGCAGTCGCTTTCGGGATTCTCGCAGGGCACGATCGATGCGTCCCCGATCTCGCTCATCTCGCCGCAGCTCGCGGCGATCGTAGGCACCGACACACCCGGCACGATCGATGCGGTCGTCTCCACCGCCGACGGCGACCATCGCCACGTGCGCGCGAGCTACGCCCCGATCGTCGAACGAATGGCATCGACGTCGGACGAGGATTCGACCGGCACCGATCACAGCTGGGTCGTGGTGCTGCGCGACGTCACGCTCGAGCAGGAGACCGAACGCCTCAAGGACGATTTCGTGGCGACGGTCAGCCACGAGCTGCGCACGCCGCTCACCGCGATCAAGGGCTTCCTGGAGACGATGCGGCGCGATGACATCGACCTGGGTGCGGCGCAGGTGCGAATGTTCCTGCAGATCATGGGCGAGCAGGCCGACCGGCTCGAACGCCTGATCGGCGACCTGCTGGACATGAGCGCGATCGAATCGGGTCGCCCCCTCGAGGTGGACCTGACGCCGGTGGACCTGTCCACCACGGTGCGACGCGCGATCACCACGTTCGAGGCGGCGCGTCCGGATGCGAATGTCACGTTCGCGGACCTGCCGATGGGGCTGGTGGTGGATGCGGACACGCAGCGGCTGGAGCAGGTCGTCACCAATCTGCTCGACAACGCGCTCAAGCACGGCGGCCGCGAGAACATGATCACCGTGCGCATCGAGCAGACCGGCGATGGTTCCTGTGCGATCGCTGTCGAAGACGAGGGGCCGGGCATTTCGGCGGTCGACCAGCGCCGGATCTTCGAACGGTTCTTCGTGACGTCGGATTCGGTGACGCGCACCGGCGGCGGCGCGGGACTTGGGCTCTACATCTGCAGCCGGCTCATCACCGCGATGGATGGCGACATCATGGTGGACAGCTCTGTCGGGGAGGGCACGACGTTCCGGGTCGCGCTCCCGGTGATCGCAGCTTCGATGCCGCGCGAGAGAACTACGCCGCCGCCGGAGGCGCTTCCGCCTGCGGTTCAGTACCCCTGAGGATCGACCACACGCCCTTGGCGATGTGCGTGAAGCGCTCCCCGAGGCCGGCACTGATCACCGCGAGCATCTGCTGGTTGGCGAGGTAGGTGTTCTGCTTGTCGGCAACGCCGCTCAGCAGCTTCGCGCCCATGCTCGGCTGCGATGCCTCCGCTGTGGCTGATGCCGTCGTCGGGGCGGGTGCGGGGGCTGGCGCCGTGGCGGCCGATGTCGCGGGCGGTCGCTCGCCACGAAGCGTGGTGAGGATCGACAGGAACGGTGACGGGCCTGCCTGTGCGGCGACCGGGGGCTGTGCCAGGACTGGAGAGAGCTGCATGGGGCGACCTCGGGCTGGGGACGGCATCGCACCAGCACCTCGGCGCATGCCGGATCGACGGGCCGGTACTTCCGCTGTCGCGGGCGGCGCGTGCCACTGGCTTGGCCGCTAGCGCTCAGCTCCACGATCAGTCGCCCGTGGGTCCTCGACGACGTCGACCGATTCCGGACCTGTTTCCTCCACGGGCACGTCGACCGGTTCGGCGGGCGCCGGCGGAGCATCCACGCGCTCGGGCAGGCCGAGGTTGGCGCGCAGGATGTCGAAGTGCGACGCAGGCTTCACCTTCGGAATGATCGCGCGGATCGTGCTACCGGGATCGATGATCACGGTGCTGCGCGCGAGCGGGCTGACGCCCGGCGGCATCCAGGAATTCACGAAGCCGAACGCGCGAGCCAGGTGCAGGTCGCGATCGACGAGCAGCGGGAACGGCAGGCCATACCGGTCGCGGAACTGGCGATGCGAATCGGCGCTCTGGTGGTTGACGCCGAACACCTCGATGCCTTCGCTCCGCAGCAGCGGCCACGAGTCGCGGATCGCGCAGGCCTGCGTGCGGCATCGGATGCCGTTGTCGCGTGGATAGAAGAACAGGATGACGGTGTTGTCGCGCGACACCGCGCGTAGGTCGACGACCTGACCCTGCTCGTCGAGCAGGTCGATGCGGGGCAGGTCGTCGCCGACCTTCAGCGTCCGTGCGGGGTTGCTGGCGTGGGATTCCATGGGCCGGGTCTACCCCAAGCTGCGCCGGTCGACGCTGCACGAGATGACAACCGGTTCGAAAACCGTCACCATGCATGCATGACCTCCTCCACGCCATCCCCGTCCGAGTCCCTCGTCGTCGTCACCGGTGCCTCGAGCGGCATCGGTCTGGAGATCGCGCTGTGCGCCGCCCGCGACGGTCATCCGGTCCTGCTCGTGGCGCGTGGTCGCGACGCGCTGGAGGCCGCTGCCGATGCGGCGATCGATGCGGGCTGCCCCGCAGCGCACGTCGTCGTCGCGGACCTCTCCACCCCCGAGGGCATCGCGTCCGTCGTGACGGAGGTCGACAAGCTCGACATGCCGGTCGCTGCGCTCGTCAACAACGCCGGCGTGGGCGGATGGGGGCCCTTCGGCGATCAGGACGTCGAGCGCGCCACACGCATGGTCGACCTGAACTGTCGCGCGGTCGTGGAGCTGTCACGTCTGCTGCTCGAGCGCGTGCGCACTGCTCGCGGAGGCATTCTCACCGTAGCGTCGACGGCGGCGTTCCAGCCCGGTCCCGGCATGGCGGTGTACCACGCGTCGAAGGCATTCGCGCTGTCGTTCTCGCTCGCGCTTCGTGAGGAGCTCAAGTCGGACGGCGTGCGCGTGACGGCGCTGTGCCCCGGCCCGGTGCCGACGGAGTTCGGTGCGGCCGCGGGCGTGGATTCCAGCGTCGAGGCGTCGCTGCGCGTGAAGCTGTCGAGCCAGCCTGCTGACAAGGTCGCGCGCCTGGCATGGCGGGGCCTGCAGAAGAACCAGGCGGTCGTGCTGCCGGGCGCGGTCAACCGGCTCGGCGCCCTCGGCGCGAAATTCGCGCCACTCACCACGTCCACCCGCCTGGCGCGCACCGCGCTCGGCGCGATGGGCGCGGGCTCGAAAGCCTGACTCGGCGCTCAGCGGCGTGCGCGCAGCCCGTCGAGGAAGATGTCGCACGCCCGCCGCCACGCGTCGTCTTCTGGATCATCGATCGACCCGCCGAGGCGACTGATCGCGCACACGAGTGCGGGGATGTCGTCGACGCGTGCGTCCGGGCGCAGCTCGCCAGCGGCGACCGCGCGGTCGATGAGCTCGGCCACGCATTCGCGCAGCTCGACGCGTGCGGCATTGGAGACGGGCACGCAGTACTCGGTCCCCGCCAGCGCTTCCATCACGCCGCGGTGGCGCACGTGCAGCTCGGTGATCGCCACAAAGCACGACGCGAACGCAGCGAACGGCCCGGTCTCGGATCGGGCGATCGCATCGCGCGCGATCGTGAGCATCTCGTGGACGCGGTCTTCGACGACGGCCGCGACGAGGTCGTCTTTCGTCGCGAAGCGCCGAAACACCGTGCCGACACCAACGCCGGCCTCGTCCGCGATCTCCTGCATCGTCACCTCGAGCCCGCGGGCGGCAAGCAGCCGTTCGGCCGCCGCGAGCACGAGCGCGCGGTTGCGTGCCGCGTCCGCGCGCAGCACCGGTGCGACGAGCTCCACGACCATCAGTGCACCGGCATCGCGGGGGCATCGACGTCGATGCTGGCGACGTCCTGCTTGCGGATGAACAGCACGTGCAGCACGAGCCCGAGCAGCAGCAGGCCGGCACCCGCGTACAGCGCGGTCTGGAAACCCTCGACGGACGCGGCGAGCTGGTCGGCCTGGGTGGGCGGCGCCTGCAGTTGGCCGAGCTCGTCCTCGAACCTGTTGATGAAGACCGTCGAGAGAATGGCGAGGCCGATGGCGCCGCCGATCTGCTGGCTCGTGTTGAACACGCCCGAGGCGAGGCCCGCCTCGTCGTCGGCGACATTGGTGGTGGCGATGAGCGTGAACGGCACGAAGGTCCAGCCGAGCCCGACCGCCATCGCGATCATGCCCCCGAACAGCCACCAGTAGGTCCCGTCCACCGCCATCGTCGCACCCATGAGCACGATCCCGAGCGACGCGACCGAGAGGCCGATCGCGCCGGTCAGGCGCACGCCGATCGCCTTGAGCGCCGCCTGTGCGGAGCCGGCGCCGATGCCGATGCTGACGGCGAACGGCAGGAACGCGAACCCGGTCTTGATGGGGCCGAAGCCGAGCACGTTCTGGATGTACAGGGTCGCGAAGAAGAAGAACGCGAACATGCCGGCCGCGACGCTCAGCATCGCGAGGTTGGCGATGGCAAGCGACCGAAGGCGCAGCAGTCCGAGGCGCACGAGCGGTGCCTTGGACGAGCTCTCGATGACGACGAACGCGCTCAGCAGGACGAGTGCCGCGACGATCGAGCCGAGCACGCGGACGCTGACGATGTCCTTGTCGACGGATTCGACGATGCCGAACACGAGCAGGATCAGGCCCGCGGTGACGGTGATCGCGCCACCGACATCGAAGCGGCGATGGCCGAGGTCGGCGTGCGATTCGGGGACCCAGCGGTATGCCGCGAACACGACGGCCAGGCCGATCGGCACGTTGATGAAGAAGATCCACTCCCAGCTGATCGTCTCGGTGATCACGCCGCCCAGCAGCAGGCCGAACGCAGCACCGCCGGCGGCGATCGCGCTCCAGACGCCGAGCGCCTTGGAACGCTCGGGGCCTTCCGCGAACGACGTCATGATGACGCTGAGTGCGGCGGGCGAAATGAGCGCGGCGCCGACCCCCTGCACGCCGCGGAAGAAGATGAGTGATTCAGGGTTCCATGCAAGGCCGTTCGCGAGCGAGGCTGCGGCGAACAGGAAGGTGCCCACGACGAAGATGCGGCGTCGTCCGAGCAGGTCGCTCATGCGTCCTCCGAGCAGCAGCAGGCCGCCGAACGCGAGCGTGTAGCTGTTGATGATCCACTGCAGGTCGGCGTCGGAGACCTTCAGGTCTTCCTGGATCGTGGGGAGCGCGACGTTGGTGATCGTCGCGTCGAGCACGACCATGAACTGCGCGAAGCAGACGACGACGAGCGACCACCAGGGGCTCGGGGCGTGGCCCGGATCGTCGACGATGACATTCAGGTGCTCTTCGGTGGTGCTCACGTAGCGTGGTCTCCTCGGCGCGCTCCGCGCGCGTCTTTCGAGAAGCGGAATGGTCACTCCGCTTCGTTGATCGCGCCGCAGCATGGCAGACCGATCGAGCAGCGTCCACTGTCGGATCGCTCGTCTGCGAGTTCGGGTAGGACGCGTGCATGACTCCCCACCGACCGATGCCGTTTCGTACCCGCCTGGCCCTTGCGGCGGCGGGTGGGCTTGGTGCCGCGATCTGGGCGGCGCAGCAGCCACTCGACAAGCGCGTGTTCCGGGCCGGATATGACGATGTCGAGCTGCTCGGCAAGCTGATGCTGGTCGAGCGCGGGTGGCGTGGGCTCGGGCTGCTCGCGCACGTCGGCAACGGTGCGGCGTTCGGGCTCGCCTACTCCGAGGTGCTGCGGCGCACGCCGGGCATTCGACCGCTCGTCTCGGCGCAGCTGATGGCGCAGGCCGAGAACGTCGGGCTCTATCCGTTGGCCGCGGTCGTGGATCGCATCCATCCCGCGCGCGACGAACTGCCTGCCGCGTTCGGCGTGCGCCAGTTCGGTCAGGCGACGTGGCGACACGCAGTGTTCGGGGTCGTGCTCGGCATCGCGGCAGAGCGGGCCTGTGCGCGGGAGCGTTGACCCGCTAGACTGCGATGCATCTTGCGCCCGTAGCTCAGCTGGATAGAGCACCAGGCTTCGAACCTGGGGGTCGGAGGTTCGAATCCTTCCGGGCGTGCCTGTATTTGCTGGTATTTCTCGCGCTTTCCCAGTGAGCCAGCCGTGAGTGCAACCTCGTTTGCAACCCATCCCGGTCGAACAAGTACTGTGCGGTGCTACGGCGGCGCTGGCCGAGATGCGGTCACAGTTCGAGCGAGGCGAACTTGTAGTCGAGATGCCACGGACGCTCGTCGAATATCTCCTGCAGTGGCTTCAAACCATCACGCCTAGCTTGTAGACGACTGCGTCGGTCCTTGTCCTCGAGCGCGAACGTGCGGCCATTCTTCGCCTGCTTCCACGAGCGCCGAACGTCATCGTCCATCTGTCTTCCTGACGCCAATCGCGGACGATTCATTCACAGATGTGAAGCGCTTCTGCGACCGCGAGCGGGGCTGTATTCCACGATTTCGGAGCATCGCTTTCACGGGATTCAGGGACGGGGAACGGCGGCCGATACATACACGTGTGAGGCGTTCGCCCGTTTCCCCCCTTCGTCGCCTGTGCTTCCCGCTCGTGCTCGCGGGCGCGTTGCTGGCCGCGTTCGTCGCCGGCGGAGGCGCAGCTTCGAGCACCACTGTCATATCGATGGCGGTGCCCAGCGCGATCACGCTCACCAATGACTGCACCGATCCGGCCGGGTACCGTTTCGGCGTGGTGCAGCCGGGCGTGCCGCAGCTCACGTCCGTCAGCGCCGCCAGCGTCTGCGGCATCGAATTCACCTCGTCGAACGACAGTGCAATGCTGCGCGCATCACAGGCGGATGGCGCATCGGACACTGCCGCGATGTCGACCTCGACCTTGGCCTGGAACACCACGAACTCAGGCTCCGGCGACATCACGGACATCTCGTTCGCTCCCGGCACGACCACCGGATGGGCAGTCGGCCGCAGCGGCCTTCTGTTGCGCTCGGTCGACGGGGGTGACACGTGGGCACCACATGCCTGTACGCCCTGCGGCACGCAGCATCTGTACTCGGTGGCGGCGGTGACCGCGAGCAGCGCCTTCGTGGGGGGACGCAACGGCCAGACCTTCCGCTGGAACGGCACGTCGTGGGAGGCGCTTCCCGTCGTGGCGCCGGCGAACGACCTCGTGGCCATCGATTCGCCGGACGGCATCAATCTCTGGGGCGTCGCCGGCGACGGCTACATGTGGAAGTCGGCGAACGCGAACCTCGCCGTCGCCAGTGTCACGTGGACGCAGTACCAGCCCACCACGAGCAACCTCCTCGGCGTCGACGTGGTGGATGCCAACACCGTCTTCGCGGTGGGTGACAGCGGAACGGTGGTGCGTACCACCAATGGCGGCGCCGACCTGGCGCTGGTCGGAACCGGCACGAGCGGCTCGCTGCGTGACGTAGCCGCGACGAGCGCCACGATCGCAGTCATCGTCAACAGCGGAGGTGTCGCCTTCGATACCACCACCGGCACTTCCTGGACATCACGCTACACCGGCATGCGCGAACTGCTCACCGAGGTGGTGCGCAGCGGCTCGACGGTCTACGCGGCGAGCGAACTGGGCCGAGTGGCGAAGTCGACGGATGGCGGCGCGTCATGGGCAAGCGTCTCAACCTCGCGCACCGTCGACCACATATACGGGATCGCGATGGTCGATCCGGGACCGGGAACGGTGGTCATCGGAGGACGCGGGGGCAACATCCAGCGCACCGCCGACGACGGCGCGTCCTGGACCTGGGAGTACACGTCGACGCCGAACTTCGCCGGCGTGGCCGCGGTGGACGGCACCGAGGCGTTCGCGGTCGGTGACCGTGGCGAGATTCGCCGAACCACGAACGCAGGTGCCACGTGGGCGGCACAGGCCTCACCGACGAACGAGACACTTCGCGGCGTGGCGCTCTCCGGAACGGCGGGCGATCGACTGATCGCGGTGGGAGACCAGGGCACGGTCGTGACGACGACCGACGGCGCCACATGGACGTCGCGTTCGTCCGGCACGTCGCAGCGGCTGCGCGGGGTGGCGATCGCGGATGGCTCCTACGCATGGGCGGTTGGCGACAACGGCACGATCCTGCGCAGCACGAGCGGCGGCGAGAACTGGAGTGCACAGACGTCCGGCACCGCCCTGGACCTGCTGGCAGTCGCGGCGGTCTCCAAGGATGTCGCCTGGGCGGTGGGTGGCTCATCGACGGGCGGCGGGAGCCGCATCATCGTCGGCACCACCGATGGCGGCATCACCTGGACTCAGCAGGTGGCGGCGGCGGGCTCGGAGATCGCGTCGGTGAGCGCCGTGAGCGCTACGCGAGCGATGGCGCTCAGCCGGGACGGACGCCTGTACCAGACGTCGAACGGCTCGACCTGGACGAACGCTTCCGTCAACGGTGGACGCGCCTTTGCGATCTCGATGGTCGACGCCGACGTCGCGTTTCTTTCCTATTACTCGACGCTGCAGCGCACGACGGACGGTGGCGCGACATGGTCGAACGTCACAGGTGCCAGCTGGCATCACTACAAGGCGCTGGATGCGGTGGATCCTGACACGGTGATCGCGACGGGCGGCTCGATGGAGACGAGCACGTCGACGGCCGGCTCCACGATCACGGACTACGGCGCTGGTCCCAACAACTGGGCGGGCGCGACGAGCGCGAGCGTGTTCGGCGTGTGCCTGCAGGCCGTGGGCGCAGGCACCACCGCGGTCTGGACACCGGACACGACCGGTGTGTCGGGACAGTGCGAGCTCTCCGACGCTGATCCGTGGCGCGCCCTGCCGGCTGCACCGTCGAAGGTGGCATCAGCCGCGACTCCCGGCACGATCGGCCGCGCAGAGTTCGTGTTCGGCATGCGCCCGGCGACCACACAGCTTCCCGGTACCTACTACGCGACCGTCGTGTTCGAGGCGCTCGCGCCGAACTCGTGACGAACCACGAGCTGCAGGGCTTTCACCGACGGTACTGACCAACGGTACCCTGTTCGGCGCGACGCTCGATGAAATACGCGCCCAGGGTGCCTGCAAGCGTCGCGAACACGACCACCGAGTAGAGCGCGAGGATGATCTCGGCGACGTTGGCGAAGGCATCGTCGACGGTCAGGGGTTCCCCGGACACCACGGCCAGCGTGGCCTCCTGCAGCGCGCGGGCGTATGAATCGTACGTCGCGAATTCGTAAAGCATCTGGCTGCTGGCGAGAATCACGATCAGGGTGGCGGCGGCCAGCCATCCGAGGCGGCCGGCGAGCTGCTGGCGCGCGGTGTTGCTCGCCCGCACGGCCGACGACAGGATCCGCCCTCCGCGCGCGACGCGCGCTGCGCGCAGCACACGAAGGAAGCGCAGGAATGGCACTGCGAGCAACGCGAGCTGCCACCAGTTCCTGCGGAGGAAGCCGGAGGTCGACGGGGCGACGACCATGCGCGCGACGAACTCGACCACGAAGACCAGCCACAGCAGCCACGAGGCAACTTCGAATGCCGTATCGATCGCGGAACCGTTCTGCGTGAACGCCTGGGCGATGACCACGAGCAGGAAGATCACGCCGAGCGCTGACATCGGACCGTCGAGACGGTCGGCGATCTCCCCTGCGATCCGCTCGCGCTCGGTCGGTGAACGCCGCAGCACCGGAACGCGACGCTCTGCGCCGCCCTCGCTCGTGGGATTTCGGGGCGTGACCGTGTCGTTCATGGCGTCGAGGTGCAGGTGTGCCCGAGCGGGCCCGCACTGACTGTGGTCCCCGCCTGCGCTTCTGCTAGTCACGAGTACTTTCCCGCATCATCCTTCGGTTCTCCCCGACGGCGCGGACGGCCTCGACGTCGTAGCGTTCCCGACCATGACCCGGATCGCCGCGACCGCACGCCCCGCCCGCCCACGCGCCGTCCCATCCGCCGGCACCCGAGGCGCGATCCAGCACGCGTCCGCCCCCGCACGAGCAATCGCGACCAGCACCGTCTTCGCAGGACCGCGCCGAAAGTCGCTCGACAGCATCAAGGCGGGCTTCGCGACGATGGAGGATCGCTTCAAGCCAGCGGCCGCCAAAGGGCTCGACATCCGCATGCAGTTCGAGCTGACCGGCTCGGGCGGTGGTGCCTGGTTCGTCGTCATCAAGAACGGCACGTGCACGGTGACGACCGGTCACGGCGACGACCCCGACACGACGCTGCGGGCGTCGGCGGCGGACTACCTGAAGATCTCCAACGGCGAAATGAACAAGGTGATGGCACTGCTGCGGGGCAAGCTCCGGGTGCAGGGCGACATGGGCAAGGTGCGCCCGTTCTTCGGCTGCTTCGAGAAGCGCTGACGGCTCCGCCTATCCCGGGAACGTGTCGATCGGGCGGAGCTGATGGTTCTTCGCCTGTCGGTACTGGCCCTCGAAGTCGTGACCGAAGTGCGGCTCGAGCGTGACGATCGGCAGCTTCGTCAGGTCGGCGGCGGGGAGCCACCCCAGCACGTACGCATCCGCTGGCGCATGCTCGATCGATTCGAGCGCCGGCATCTTCGGCACCGAACAGGCAGCGATCCAGTCAATGGGCGCCACCTCCAGCACGCTGAGCGGGAGCAGCATCGGCCAGATCGGGCGCGGCTCCATCGACGACACTGCCGCGACGACGAATCCGCGCGTGGTCCGGTCGGATTCGACGTGCTCCAGATACATGACGCCAGCCGGATGCATGCGAGCGACGACGTCCAGACCCGACTCGACCAGGACCCGTCCCACGAGCAGCGACGACACGACCTGCTGGAGCACGGTCGCGCGACCGAGCAGCGTCGGCGAGACGCCACCATCCGGTGCCGCAGCCTCCACGCGTTCGCGCGGCACGTCCTCGGGCCCGACGAGCACCCGGAGCGGCGACCATGATCCCATCAGGCGCGAACGGGTTCGGCGAACCCCGGTGGTCGGGCGCAGCATGTGTCGCGATGCTGGTGCATGGATCGCTCCCGCGAACTCGGATGAGCACGCCGCCGTGATGGACGGAAGTATGTTACGTCATCGAGAGGATGGCTGGACCCTGGCTGGGCCGCGCGCTGCCACCGGATCCTGAGCTCATCCGGTCCGCCCAAGACACCGCCCGCGCGTCCGCCGAAATGATGGAGGCAACGACTCCTCCACAGCGCTTTGAAGCGGCCCATGCGGAATATCTCGCGGGCCTCGTGGCGTTCCGGGAGATCCTGACGGACGTCGAGCGACAGGTCGGCGATCCGGACGCAGCGCGACGCCATCTCGGCGATACGCGCTTCAGCAGCGCGGTGGCCCACCTCGAGGAGGCGTCCTCGCGCTACGAGCAGGCCCGGGCTCGATCTGGACACCGGCTGATCCACTCAGCGCCTGACGCTGTCGTAGATGTCGATGAAGCTGTGTGCGAGCGACGACCACGCATATCCCCCGCGAACGTGCTCGACGGCGTTCCCGCCGCGTTGCTCACGCTCGTCCGGGTCATTGACGAGCTCGACCATCGCGTCGGCGAGTGCATCGATGTCGTCCGGGGCGACGAGCCAGCCGTCCGGCCGGCCCGCCTCGACGTTCACGAAGCTCGGCGGCCCGCCCGTCGTGGTCGCCACCACCGGAAGGCCGCACGCCATCGCTTCGAGATACACCTGACCGAACGGCTCGTCGACGCTCGGCGCGACGAGCGCGGCGCTCGACTGCAGTCCGCTCGGCAGCTCGTCGTGGCCACGCCAGCCGACGAAGAACACGTCGTCGACGCCGAGCTCGCGCGCGACATCGTGGGGATGTTCGCCCTCCCACTCGCCCGGCGCACCGCCCCACACCACGAGCGGCGCGACACGCTGGAATCGGTCCCGCGCGCGAGCGTACGCGCGAACGAGCAGCGGAACCCGCTTGAAGTCGAGGAAGCGACCGACGTACAGCAGCACAGGCGAGCGTTCGCCCGTGTCGGGATCGACGAACCGATCGAGCACGCCCTCGTCGTATCGGATGGAGCCGGGTTCGTGCGTTGCCGAGTCCCACCCCTGGGGATCGTCGACGAGCCACCGGCGCCACCGAGCGCGCGCCTCGTCTCGATCGCAGTCGGCGGGCGTGAAGCGGTCCACGTCGACACCGTTGGGACGCACGTGCATGGTCCCCGGGTCGAGGTCGAGCAGGCGTACCGCTTCGCTGCGATCGTGTGGGCTGATGCAGATCGTCGCCTCGGCAAGTTTCGCCGCGTCGCGCAGCAGCGTCGCGACTGCCTGCGCGTGGGGCTGATCGGCGACGCCGGCGACGCCACGCTCGATCGCGTCGAGCAGCTTCAGGTCGGTGCCGTGCAGGTGCGAGACGATCGGCACGTTCGGCGCTGCGATCCGGGCCGCGTGCTGCAGGATCCCGACGTGGTGCAGGTGCAGCACATCACACGTCGCAAAGCGTGCCTCGTCACGCAGGTGCGTGGCCCAGGCGTCGACAGCGTGGGCTGACTGCTGCGGCGAGACCGAGGTGTAGATCCGGTCGGGCACGCCGTCGCGATCCTCGAACGACGGGTGCATCGGGCGCGGCGAGTCCATCGGGTCCTGTCCGTGCTCCCATGCCGTGACCGCGTCGTCGAATGCGAACCCGTGCACGTCGAGGCCGTCGAAGAACGTTGCGGCGTGCCCCCGCTCGCCCGGCGCGCCGAGCGAGCCCGACGCGAGGCTCACGTCCCAGCCATGCGCCTGGAGCGCACGCGAGAGGTAGCCGGCCACCTGCGCCGATCCGCCTCGAGGATAGAACAGCAGCGCCATGCCGACACGTGGGCGCTGATCGGCGTGGTCGTGCGGGTTCTGCATTGGTCGGCGGTACCCCAACTCCCCACGCCCCACGCCCGCAGGCTCTATGGGCACCCCACCGTTTCACCGACCCTCGCCCGGGAACGTCGACTCCGCACCCTGCATTCACCCGGAGACCCGGAGGTCCCATGAAACTGCTCCGAATGGCAGCCGCAGTCGGCGTCGCCGTCTGGCTCAAGCGCAAGTACGCAGACGGCGCGCTCGATCGCGCGCGAGCCGCCGGAACGTCGGCCGGACTGCATGCGCCGCGCGTGCGACGAAGCACCCCGATCGGCACCCATCAGAGCGCTGCATCCGCCGCGAGCGGCGCCTACCGCGACGATCGCGACGTCACCGGTGTCGGGGTGCTGCGTGACGAGGATGCGACACGGCCATGACGAGCGGACATTCGACGACGCTGCCGACGGCCGCCACGCCCGCGCCGCCCGTGCGTCCGGACGATCCGGCGCGACATTCGTCGCTGCCGATCAGCGGCGCCGGTCGGGCGGTCGACCACGACCGCGCGCCCGGCGTGCCGCCGCCCTCGGTGGTGGGCGACTACGACGACATCGTCGACATCGAGGGCGCGGAGAGCTTCCCTGCGAGCGACCCGCCGAGCGGCTGGTGATCGACCCACTCCGAGCGTCCTCGCGCATCGTTTGCATCCCTTCGAGGAGGGTACTTTCGAGCGGATCCCCGATGGAGGAACTCCCATGAAGAAGCTGTTCGGCGCGCTCGCCCTGATCGTCTCGTCCGTGTTTGCATATCGCTACGCGATCGACCGCTTCCGCGCGCAGCTCATGGGTGCCGCCCATCCCGCAGGCGCGATGGCCGCAGTCAAGGTGCCTCGCAGCCTGCGCGCGCGCAGGCCCGTCACGGAGCGCTTCGAGTACCGGGACGCCACGCAGGCGATCCACGAGACGTGGATCGACGAGCAGCAGCTCGTGCAGTCGTCGACTCCGGCCGGCGAAGACGTGGAAACCGGCGCGACGCGCGACCGCCACGCATAACGGCTGCTGCGCCGGGAATCCTGCTCGGGCCCACTGTCCGTCGACCCGAGAGGTTCCACCCATGCCGCGTGCCATCTGGAAGGGCGCGATCACGTTCGGCCTCGTCAACGTGCCCGTTGCGATGGTCACCGCGACTCGGTCCCACGACATCCGCATGAACCTGGTCCACGCCGCGGACGGCGTGCGCCTCAAGCAGCAGCGCATCTGCCCGGCCGACGGCTCGATCGTCGAATGGGACGACGTCGATCGCGGCGTGGAGCGCGATGACGGCACGTTCGTGCGGATCACCGACGAGGAACTCGGTGCGCTCGCTGCCGAGAAGTCTCGCGCGATGGAGATCGAGGACGTCGTTCCGCTCGACCAGATCGACCCGATGTACGTCGAGAAGTCCTGGTACCTGATTCCCGCCGAAGGCGGCGCGCGCGGCTATGCGCTGCTGTCCTCCGCGCTCGCGGGAACGGGCCGCGCCGCGATCGCACGCCTCACGATGCGGGGACGCCAGCAGCTCGTGGCGATCCGTTCCACGGGCGAAGCGCTCGTCGTCGAATCCCTGCGCTATGCCGACGAGGTCGTGTCGGTGGAGACGGTCATGGATCCTGACGACGTCGCGAACGCCAAGGACAAGGAAGTGAAGATGGCGCGGGCGTTCCTGGAATCGCTCGAGGTCGATTTCGATCCCGCACGCTACGTCGACGAATACCAGGAGCAGCTGCAGAAGCTCATCGAGCGCAAGGTCAAGGACGGCGACATCGCGGTGCAGCCGGACGAGCCGGAGCTGCCGACGTCCACCCCCGTCGACGACATCATGGCGGCGCTCGAAGCCAGTCTCGCCAAGCAGCGCGGCGCGAAGGGTGGCGCGAAGAAGGCGACGGCTCGGCGCGGCACGGCCAAGGCCGCCAGTGCGCGCCGCACGACGCATCGATAGCAGCGCCGACGATATCCGGCGAGGTGCGCGTCAGGCGAGCCCGGCGCGACCCTGGGTGACGGCGTCCAGCATGCGCGTGATCGCCTCGTCTCGCGAGCGTCCCGTCGCGCGCTGCAGGTCGACGGCGGTCGATCGGATCTGACCGAGCAGGTGGGTGAACACGAGTTCCTCGTCCGCCGCCGCGATGGACGAGGCAATCCGCACCGCGTCGAGTGCGCAGTCGCGCGCGACGAGCGTCTCGTCGTACTCGCCGGCGAGGTGGCCTTCGAGGGCGCGAACCGACGCCGCGAACGCACGCATCGCGCGCTCGAGGCGTACCCCGTGCGGGACCGCGGTCTCGGTCAGTCGCAGCGCGATCCGCGCCAGCACGCGTACGTCTCGGATGGCGTAGTCGAGCTGCGTCACGCTCTGGGCCATGTCGAGCAGGTCGGCTTCCTCGTGGCGACGCACCGGCGCGATGCGTGTTGCCTGGCGCCCGATGCCGATCGCCTCGTCCAGTCGCGCCCAGTGGTCGCCGGCGCCGCGGGCACGCTCCAGTGCGCGCGCTGCGAGCTGGCGATCGGAGGCGCGCAGTGCCTCGCCGACCTCCTCGAACGTCGTGGACAGCTCGTCGAGCACGGGGCCGGCGGCGCGATGGGCCAGGCGGAGCGGTCGAATGGGCAGCAGGATGATGGTGAAGAGCAGCGCAGACGCGCCACCGACCAGCGTGTCGAGGACGCGGTCGAGGGAGGCGGCGCCATCGGCCGTGGGCAGGGCGGCGACGAGCACCGCCGCGGTGCCGGCCTGCAGGATGAACATCGGGCCGCCGCCGAGCAGCACGGACATGGCCATCGCCAGCAGCACCATCACGCCGATCTGCAGCGTGCCCTGTCCGAGCACGAGCGTCAGGGCATCGGCGACGCCGACGCCGATCGCGACGCCCACGACGATCTCGGCGGCTCGCTGCCAGGGCTGAGCGATCGTCGCACCGATCGCCACCAATGCACTGATCGGCGCGAAGATCGGATCGACGTGCCCGAACAGCTCCGTGGCGATGAACCACGCGAGCGGGGTGGCGAGTGCAGCCTGCAGGAGCGGGCGCGCGCTGGCGCGCAGGCGGGCACGGGCCTCGCGAGCGCGCCGGTGGATGTCGAGGCTGCCCGGTCGCATCGCCACATCATGGCAGGGCGGCGCGGTGTCAGTCGTGCGTGGGCTCGTCAGTCGCGCGCGGGTGCGAGCGCACCGTCGCGATGCAGTCGTGCGATCACGCGCGCGGTGTTGGCGACGGTCATGTGGATGCCGTCGTGGAAGGCGGCTGGGTCGCCGTCGAACGACTCCAGGTCATCCAGGTCGACGAACGTGAACTCGAGGTCCTCGTCGGCCTGGAGTTCGGCGATGGCGGCACGGAACGCGCGGTCGCGGTCCTGGTAGGCCTCGGGCAGGTAGTCGAGGGCGCCGGGCTGGAACGGGGTCGTCCACAGCGTCGGCACGTCGCCGTGCTTGTTGGCGAGCTCGATGGTGCGGCGCAGCAGGTCCAGCCCGCGTGGATCGACGCCCTGATAGGCCGCATCGGCTTCGTAGGAGCGCTGCACGAACGTCGTCATCTGCGTCTCGACGCGCTGCTCGAGCGGCTTGGAGTAGTCGGCGCCCGGATCGAAGAGCTGCATGCCGCGCTCGTCGAGGTTCTCGCGCTGGTTGCCCTTCTGCTTGCCGGTCGTCGTGAGCCCGGCGTCGACCTCGGTGGCGCCACCGGTCGGGTCCAGCAGCGCGCTGATGCCGTCGCGAGGCACGACGCGGCGCGTCGCGCGGGCGGCGGCCTCCAGCGTCTTGAGCTGCAGCAGCTGCTCGGTCACTTCGAGCGGGTCGCGTTCCTGTTCGGTCCTGGGCAGGAAGCGGCGCAGGCGTGGGTCGAGCGCGGCGGTGCCGGTGTAGCGCAGTACGTCGTTGACCACACCGATCACCAGGTGTGGGTACTCGTCGGCGGTGCCGCCACCGCCGCCCCACAGCTGCTCGGCGTAGCGCGCGTACAGGTACATGTCCTGGGAGGTGCCGCCGGAGACAGCGCCGTTGAATGCCGTGGCGCCGCCGGTGATCCGCTCGATCTCGGCGGGGTCGAGCTTCATCGAGCGCGACGAGCCGAGCACGAGCACGTCGGGCGCGCTCTGGAGCTCCTCCATGAGGTCGAGCTTGGCCTGGCGAACGCCGCCGTTCTCGACGACCGAGAAACGCGTCTGGCGCCCCGTGACGGAGATCGGGTCGAGCCACCACAGCACGGCGAGCAGCCCGACGCAGGCAAGCAGCACCGAGGCGAGCAGCCACTGCACGAAGCGGCGTTCGGAGCGCGCTCGCTCGGCGATGCGGTCGGCGTGCGGCTGGCGCGAGGCGACCTCCGAGAGCAGGTCGCGAGTGGTGGTGCCGCGGGAGGCGTGCTCGACCTCGCCGCCCAGGACTCGGGCGATCTCGGCGGCGTCGCGCGCTTCCACGTCAGGGTCGACGGTCGGCGCATTCGGCCGGTCCTGCAGCGAAGTCGCGGCGTCCGTGCCGCGGTCGTGTCCACCCTGGGTCATGCAGGTACCGTATCGGACGGGTTGCACGCACGCGGCATCGGGGGCTGCGAACCGGCCGCGAACCGCGCCCTGCGCGGTAGCATGCGGCCATGGACGACGACCCTGCGACGAATGCCCCCGCCGATCCGGTCGACCTGGATCCGACGACTGCCGCCCCGCGCGACCTGATGCGCGTGCTGTTGCCGCCCGCGCGTGCGGAGTACATCAAGGCGTGGGAGTTCCTCGCCGATCCCGCCACGTCGCTCGATCGCCGCCGCGTTGCGCGAGAGCGGGCAAAGTCGATCGCCGACGATCATGCGGTCGTCGCAGCATTCCTTCGCGACCGTGAGCAGGGCATGTCGGGCGACGACCTGCTCAACGCGCGCCATCTGGCAGACGAGCTCGAGCGACACGTCGCGGCGCTCGGCAAGCTGGCGGAGGTGTCGCCGATCGGGCTGTCGACCGCCAAGGACCTGCGTCCCGAGGCGCTCGGGTGCGGCAAGCGCTACCGCGATCCCGCGAAGGCCACGCCCGATACGGCGACTGCCACGCGAGGTGTGTCGAACAAGCCGAAGTCCAATCCGCGCGACTCGCGCGGAGGGCGCGGGCGCGACGATCGTCCGTCCGCCCCGCGCGGGCCGAAGGTCGACAAGGGCGCGCTCGGCTCGTCCAAGCACGATTCGCAGGTCGCCGACGACCTGGATGAGGACACGCGCGCCAAGCTCGAAGCGCTGCGAAAGGCGCTCGAGGGCTGAACGCGGCTCGTCCGCGACCGTCCGCGACGCTCCTGACGAAAGGCGTGTCTCGCAACACCTTTGTCAGGAGGGATGCGCGAAGGTGATCGGCGTTGCGACGCTCCTGACGAAAGGCGTGTCTCGCAACACCTTTGTCAGGAGGGATGCGCGAAGATGCCAGGCTACGAGCGGCGCTCGAGGATGAGGTGCGCGTCGCCGAACGTCGGCACGACCGTGTCGATCACGATGCCGCCGTCGCCGTCGTGCTCGATGACGGTACGCTCGTTCGATTCGTCCGTGCGGACGAACTCGGCGTAGTTGGTGCGGCTCTCGACGACGCGACCGTCGGCGACGGTGTCCGGGATGCCGGTGCCGCGCGAGCTGATGCGGACGGTGTCGGCGCCGGTGCGCTGCACGTCCACGACGACGTCGACCTTGATGCCGAACGCCCCCGCCTTGATCGCGAACGATGCGCCGTCATCCTCGAAACGGGTGATCGTGGCGACGCCCTTCACGCCCAGGAACCCGACCTTCGAGCCCTTGACGATGTCGAACACCTGTCCCGCTTCGATGCCCGGAAAATCGATGAGCGGGGCGACGAGCCGCGCCACACCGTCGATCGCACCGGAAATGCTGGCCGGCGCGGCAGCCGCGGCGGGGCGAATCGGGGCGAAGCCCGGACCATGACCGGGGCGCGGCGGGCGCTCGGTGGTGGTCGGCGCGACGAGGGCCGGGGATACGGGGGCGAAGGTGATCGGGGGAATCTGCATCGGACAATGATCGCGGACGCGGCCGACGCGTGCGTCAGACTCGCGCGTACGATGCCGATGCTTGATGCTCCCTCCCCCATGGACTCCCACGTGACCAGCACCCGTCTCGATGCCGAGGCGATCCTCGAACGGCTCAATCCCGCGCAGCGGGAGGCCGCCACGCAGGTGCGGGGTCCCGTGGCGATCCTGGCCGGCGCGGGAACGGGCAAGACCACGACCGTCACGCACCGGATCGCGTATCAGGTGGCGAGCGGCGCGTTCGACGCGCGCGAGCTGCTGGCGGTGACATTCACCGACAAGGCTGCGGGCGAGCTGCGAGAGCGGCTCGCGGCGCTCGGCGTCGACGGTGTCGAGGCACGCACGTTCCACGGCGCGGCGCGATGGATGCTGTCGGTTCTGTGGCAGCCGCTCACGGGCGCACCCATGCCGGCGCTCATGCCGCACAAGATCTCGATGCTCGAGGACCTGGTCCGGCGCCTGCCGGCGCCCGACTGCTTCCGCCCGCGTCGCGAGGTCGCGCAGGAGATCGAATGGGCCAAGAATCGCCGCGTGACGCCGGATCGCTACCTCGCGGAGCTTGCGCGAACCGGGCACGAGCAGCCGCTGCGCGATGCCGACCACATGCAGGCGATCTATGCCGAGTATGAGCGCCGCAAGGACGAGGCGGGCGCCTGGGACTTCGAGGACCTGCTCGGCAAGCTCGCGGACCTGCTCGACGAGCATCCGACCGCCGGCGAGCGGCTGCGAACGCGTTTTCGCGCGATCACGGTCGACGAGTACCAGGACGTCAATCCGCTCCAGCAGGCACTGCTCGACCACTGGACCGGACCCGATGCCGACATCTGCGTGGTCGGCGACGACTACCAGACGATCTATGCCTTCACGGGCGCGTCACCGTCGTGGCTGCTCGAGTTCCCCACTCGTTTCCCGGGTGCGAAGATCGTGACGCTCGAGGAGAATTGGCGTTCCAATCCGCCTGTGCTCGAGCTCGCCAATCGACTCGTGCCGACGCTCGGCGGCCACGAAAAGCACCTGCGCAGCGCGGAGCCGCTCGTCGACCCTGCCGCCCCGGACCCGGTGATCGCCGCGCACGCGACGCGCGCCGACGAGGCGACGTGGGTCGCGGCGGAGTGCCGCCGGCTGCATGACGAGCTCGATGTGGCGTGGGACGAGATGGCGGTGCTGTACCGCATCAATGCGCGCTCGCCGGAGTTCGAGGCTGCGCTCACCGATGCTGGCGTGCCGTTCGTGGTGACGTCCGGCGCGTTCCTGGACCGTCCCGGGCCGCGCGGCGTGCTGCGGATGCTCGACCATCG
Organism: Gaiellales bacterium; assembly: GCA_038212015.1. Classification (GTDB taxonomy): domain Bacteria; phylum Actinomycetota; class Thermoleophilia; order Gaiellales; family SKUG01; genus JAGQUL01. The sequence continues at coordinate 36,169 of JBBQUY010000011.1, forward strand.
CCGCTTCGATCCGGGCGTCACGGACACGGTTCGCTCCTCCGCGGAGCGCCTGGGCTGGCGCGCGGACGGCGTCGCCAAGGGCAGCGACGAGGCACAGACCCTGCAGGAGGACCTGACGCGGCTCGTTGAGCTCGCGGCGGCGGAGTCGTTCGAAGACGTCGGCACGTTCATCGATGCCGTGCGTGCGCGCTTCTCGCATCACTCCGAAGGGGGCGGCGTGCAGCTACTGACGCTGCATCGGGCGAAGGGCCTGGAATGGACGGCAGTGTTCCTGCCGCGGCTCAACGCGAAGGAGCTGCCGTTCAAGAGCCGCACGAGCGCCGCGGACGTCGACGACGAGCGTCGCCTGCTGTACGTCGGCATCACCCGAGCGAAGCGCCACCTGTACCTGTCGCGGGCAGCGGACGCCGGACCCGCGAGCAGCTTCCTCGGCGAGCTCGGCATCAGCGTGCCGGCGCCGCGCAGTGCGAGCGGGGGATCGAGCGGCGGCAGCAAGATCGTGCTCGACGACGACGATCCGCTCGTCGCGGCACTGCGCACGTGGCGCGGCGAGGAATCGAAGCGCATCGGCAAGCCGGCATACGTCGTGTTCGACAACAAGACGCTCGTGGCGATCGCGCATGCACGACCGGCGAGCCTCGGCGCGCTGGCGGAGGTCTCCGGCGTTGGGCCGGCGAAGCTCGAGAAGTACGGCGACGCGGTGCTCGACGTCATGCGGGCGGGACGGGATGACTGATGGGTGACATCGATCGGCTTCGCGCGTTCCTGGCCATTCACCGGTCGGGCTCGGTGACCGAGGCGGCGCGTCAGCTGCACATGTCGCAGCCGGCGGTCACGCAGCAGCTGCAGGCGCTCGAGGCGATCACCGGCCGTCGACTGTTTCGTCGACTGCCGCGCGGCGTGGAGCCCACCCCCGCGGGGCGCGAGCTGGCCGAGCAGGTCGGCTCGCATCTGGACGCCGTCGAAGAAGCGTGGGGGCAGTGGCTCGGACGCATGTCCACGAGCGACGATGAACCACTTCGAGGCGCATCGGTGTACCTGGGCGGTCCCTCCGAGTTCATCACGGGTCGCGTCCTGCCGGCGCTCGCACCGCTGATCATCGCCGGCGTGCGAATGCGCGTGACCGTCGGCGACGACGCGCAGGTGATCGCCGCGATCGATGCACGCGAGCTCGACCTGGCAGTGCTCACGTCGCCGCTCGATCGAAAGGGCGTCACCGTCGAGCCGCTCGCGCGCGAGGAGTTCGTGCTCGTCGGCGCACCCGACGTGGCCGCCGAGCTCGGCAACCTCGGCCGAGGTGGCAAGCGCGCCGCCAGGCAGCTCGAGCACGTGCCGCTGCTGGCGTACGCCGAGGAGCTGCCGCTCATTCGTGCCTACTGGCAGCAGGTGTTCGACGTCGAGCCCGACGTGCTCGCCTCGGTGGTGGCGGACAGCCTGCCGACGCTTGCGGCGCTCGCCGAACGTGGGCTGGGCATCACGGTACTGCCGCGTCACGTCTGCGAGGACCAGCTCGCAACCGGTCGCCTGGTGCGGCTCGTGGACCCGCGCGTGCCGCTCACCTCCGAGCTGTGGCTCGCCTGGAACGCGGGATCGCGCAGGTCACCGGCCGTGGCAGCGGCCTTCGAGCGCATCCACGCCATCGTGGGCTCGAGCGCGCGCACCTAGCGGCTCAGGGTTCGAGCCGCGCGCGCAGCCAGCGAACTCCGTGTTGATCGGTGACGATCGTACCGGCAGCGTGCAGTGCCTCGTCGCCACCGGCGGCGACTGCGGCGGCGCGCGAGCGAACGACGTCGCCGTCCCCCAGTCGCAGAAACGTGATCCGGTCGTGCAGCCGGGCGGTGCGGCCTTGCCAGAACTCGAGTTCGTCGGCGATGAGCTGCATCCCGCCCCAGTTGTCGGGCAAGGCGACGGTGGTGGGATCGATGGCGGCGGCGCGCGCGTCGATCGTCGCTCGATCCGCGACCGCGCGGGACTGGTGGGATGCGACGGCGCTCACGCGCGCCTCGATGGGTCGACGCTTGAAATACGCGCGTGAGGTGTCGCGCCGGAGCAGTTCGACGCGCCCGACCGCGCGGATCTGGCGGCCGGGCTCGCCGGGCCACCACCAGCACAGGGCGGCGAAGCCGGTCCCCAGTGCTTCGACGGACTTGCGGCTTTCCAGGTTCGTGTGCCAGCCGAACGCCGCGGTGGCGGCGTCGAAGGTCTTGAGCAGCACCATGCGGACGCTCGGGGTACCGTCGGGGCTGCTCGTGGCGAGCGACATGGCATTGGGTTCCGCCACGCTGTCGAGCCCGCCCGCCTGCCGGAACCATGCGTCAAAGAGCGCCATGGGGTCGTCGCCCGCGTCGGCAGCTCCGAAGCCAGCTCCGGCGTAGTCGATGCGTCTGCCCGCGAGATCGTCGTTCACCAGAGAATCGTACACGGCGCACAAAGCAATGTTATGTCGCACGGTTGGTGTGATCACGCCGTGCGCGCATGTATGCTCGCGGCGCGCCGCGCGCGCGGGAAGGCCCCCGCGCCGGCACGATCCAGAAAGGTAGCACCCCACATGCGAGCTCCTGCCCTTTTCCTCGTCCTCATCACGGTCGCGTTGTTCACGGCCGGATGCATGGGTGGCCCCAAGAATTCCGACGCACGACTGGCCGAGGCCTGCGATCGGCAGCTGGAAGAGATCGCGGCAGCCGAAGACGAGTCCGGGACGCCGACCGCCAAGTCGACCGAGGAACGCCTCGAGGAGATCACGCTCGTGGAGTGTGCAGGCCAGGGGACCAAGGTCGTTGCTGCCGATGCCGAGGGCGAGGGCAAAGCCGAGGACAAGGAAGCACCTGCCGAGGGCGAAGCACCTGCCGAGGGCGAAGCGCCTGCCGAAGGTGAAGCGCCTGCCGAGGGCGAAAAGCCCGCCGACGAGCCTGCAGAGCTGGATCCCGCATCGCGGACCCTGTTTGCTGACACGTGTGGCAGCTGCCACGCACTCTCCGACGCGGAGACGAGCGGCGCAGTCGGCCCGAACCTGGACGAGACCGAGCTGGATGCAGCCGGAATCGAGCAGATCATCAACGAAGGTCGCGGCGCGATGCCGCCCGGTCTGCTCGATGGCGAGGAAGCAACGTCGGTTGCGGAATACGTCGCGGGTGCCGCTGCCGCGTCGTGATCGACGCGTGATGCCTGGTGGTCAGCTGCCGGGCAGCGGGCCGGTCACAAGCGGCCAGACCGCCAGGAAGTGGCACGTGGCTGCTGCGACCACGAGCGCATGGAACACCTCGTGGAACCCGAACACGCGCGGGAGCGGGTTCGGGCGCTGGAACAGGTACACCATGCCGCCCACCGTGTAGAGCAGCCCGGCCACGACGACGAGCGCGAATCCGGAGCTCGACATCTCGCGAAGCGCCGGCAGCAGCGCGACGCCGGCCCAGCCCATGCCGATGTAGGTGGCGACCATGAGCCAGCGCGGCTGGTTGTCGACGAGCCACCGCAACGTGATGCCGGCAGCCGCGAGGGCCCAGATGCCCACGAGCACCGCGATGCGCCAGCCGCCGTCGAGCGCGAGCAGCGCGATCGGGGTGCACGAGGACGCGATCAGCACGTAGATCATCGAATGATCGAGCTTGCGAATGCGGCGGTAGGCGGTCGGTCGCCACTTGATCCGGTGGTACAGGGCGCTCGTTCCGAGTGCGAGCGCAAGGCCGGCCCCGTAGATGAGCGACGCCACCAGCTGGAGCGCGGCGCCGGCCTGCAGCGCGAGCACGACCACCGCACCGATCGCCGTGAAGAAGCCGATCAGGTGGGAGATCCCGCGCAGCAGCGGCCGCGCGAGGTACGCCTCGAAGAGGATGGTGGCCTCGTCGCGCAGGTGCGCGAGCTCGTCACGGACGTCGTCTCGGCTCATGCACCACACGGTACCCGCTCCCGACCCCCAGTGCACCGAGCGCCTCGAACCAGTGTCTGGCGCCTCCTCGAATGCCACATGTCCAATCTGTGACAGCAGCCCCTCCGGGCGATCCCGACGGCGTGACCCGCCGCAAGGCCCAAGCGAAGTACTGGCGTCTACACCGCAGCGGCCCTTCCAAACGGGCCGCACATGGATCACTACCTGGGGGAATATCGAGCCGGGACGCGCCCCGAACCGCGTTCACGGCACGCATGCAGGAGCCCCGAACCTCCTGCACGCCCAGCACATATCGGAGCCCCGAACCTCCGGCATGTGTACAACCGATATTGACCCATTCGGCCTCGGCCGCATCCGCTCGAACCCAACCTCGCAGCGGATGCGACCGGGGCCCCCGCTTCTTCAGGTCGCGCCCCTGCTCACGTACCCATGTACAACGGCCGATAGATAGTTCATGTGGCGAACTTCCACCTTGGCGAGCCTTGCGGTGTGCCTGGCACTTGCCGTGGGCTCGCATGCCGGCGCGGCAACGTCCGGAACGGTCGTCGGCGCGACGGTTCCCAGCGCGACGAGCATCGACGTCACCGCGTGCCAGTCGCAAACCAGCGCAACCAGCTTCGGCACCGTCCTGCCCGGCGCCTCGGTCGTCACAGGTGCGGACTGCAACGTCGTGTTCGGCTCCAGCAACGACACGTCGATGCTTCGCGTTCACCAGACTGACGCCCTTGGAGTCGCCATGTCACGCCCGTCACACGGCGCGATCGATACCGGTTTCGGTGTCGGCGGCACCCGCATGATCGACCCGGCCGACGATGACGCCATCGTCGCTTCCGCCATTGCACCCGACGGGGACATCGTGGTCGCAGGTCACCGGTCAGTCGCCGGCGCCGAGGATGCCTTCCTGGCACGACTGCAACCCGACGGCACCCTCGATCCTGCGTTCGGCAGCGGCTCCGGCATGGTGACCTATTCGGCAAGCGCCGCCAGCGATCGCGCGCAGGCGGTGGCCATCGGAGCCGACGGCTCCATCACCATCGGTGGAATCACCGCAGTAGGCATCGACGACACGTCCGCGTTCGTGGCCCGCTTCGAGTCGGACGGCACGCTCCGCACCTCGTTCGGAACCGGCGGACGCACGGAGATCATTGCGGGTCCCGAGATCGACACGTTCGAGGACGTCGCGATCGATGCATCGGGTCGGATTGCGGTCGCTGGCTATTCCGATCAGGTCGTGGGCGCGGGTGTGGGCCTCGACTGGATCGTGGGACGGCTCACCGCAGACGGTGCACCGGACCTGAGCTTCAACGGTACCGGCCTGCGGCGGTTCGACCTTGGCGGACCGGCCAACAGCAACGACTCCGGATTTGCGGTCGCGTTCGATTCGAGCGGTCGGATCGTGAGTGGCGGCTTTGGCGTCCCGGCCGCCGGCACCGGCGACGCGGCGGTCGTGAGATTCACCGAAGCCGGCGCATTCGACCCCACGTTCGGCGGAGGCGACGGCATCGCTACCGCAGACGTGACGGCCGCTGACGAAGCGCGTGGCCTGGCAATCGACGCGAACGGCCGCATCCTCCTGTCCGGCCAGTCCAACATCGGCGTGGACCAGGACGCGTTCGTGGCGCGATTCACGACAGCTGGCGTGCTCGACACCACATTCGGGATCGGCGGCGTCTCCAGCGTTCCGATGAGTACGGCCGGTGGACACGATGCGTTTGAAGGACTCGTCATCCAGGACGATCGCCGAATCGTCGCGGCCGGACATGCCCAGGTCGGCGGGCAGTGGGATGCTGCGGTCTTCCGCCTGCTCGAAAACGGGACGCTCGACACCTCCTTTGACGGCGACGGAAAGGCGTTCTACGCGCCCTCAGCCGGCCTCGATACCGTGCACGACGTACTCATGCACCGCGATGGACGTATCCTGCTCACCGGTGGTGCCACGAATGCCGATTTCGACGGTGCCGTAACCCGGCTTGATTCGACTGGCGTCGCGGACTTCTCCGGCGACTGGACCACCGGATCCGACAAGTTCGGTGCGTGTCTGCACGGTCTCGTATCGGGCACGGCCGTCTGGGCGCTTGCCGGTGCGGGCAACTGCACGACAACGCAGCCGGCAAACTGGCGCCCTATCCCGGCGACCGCGGCCGACGCTGGTGCTGCCGTTGCGAGCACGGCCAGCGGAGTCGCCAATGCCACCGCTCGCTTCCGCTTCGGCTTCCGCACGATCGGCCCACAGCCTCCCGGCATCTACGCCGCGGGCGTCAGCTTCACCGTGGTCGCGCCTTCGGCGTAGCGACTCCGCTCAGGAGCGGCGTTCCTCTGCGGCACGCTCGGCGCCGCGCTCGCGCGAGCGACGACGACCACTCCACACCCACCACACACCGAGCAGGATGCCGAGCAACGCGATGCCGGCGCCGTAGAGCGCGACGATCGGCCGGGCAGTCGTCTTGGGCGGTTCGCGGTCGAAGGCAGCGCTCGGCGCCGGAGTCTCGACCCACGCGCGCAGGTTCACGAGCGCGCGCGGCGTCTGGTCGACGTTCGCAGCTTCGAATGACGTCGGCGGGCCGACGCGAAGCGCCACGCGAGCGGGCTCGTCGCCGCGCCTGATCGTGATGGTCAGCGCTGCTCCGGCCCGGGCGGCCGCGGTCGTCGTGACGAGCACGCGGTATTCCACGGCCGTGCCCTCGTCGATGACAGTTCCCAGATCGGATGCCGCGGCCTCGTCAAGCTCGACGCCGGGCCCCGTGACGGTCATCGAGGGAAGTTCGTCGTCGGACAGTGTGCGCTCCGGGCGTCGCTCGGGCGTCAGTAGCAGCAGCTCGAGCGGGGTTCCGGTGGCTCGAACGGTGACGACCAGCGCGTCCTCGGGCTGGTCGAGCGTGCCATGGATGAGGCGTGCAGGATCCCCGAGGCCTGCATCGAGCTCGCCGCTGCCGACCGGCAGCACGAGCAGCTCGTGCGAGGACGCCGACGCCGGCGCAAGCAGGCATGCGGCGAACACGGCGGCGAGAAGCGGGAGGGCGAGACGCGTCACGCCGTCATCCTAGTCGCCGGAAGAGTGACGGGCCGACACTGCTGTGTCGGCCCGTCGGTGCGTCGCCTCGGTCGCGTGGGGGTCCCGTCCCATATATGCGATCGAGGCGGTCTGGGTGATCGTAAATGCGTCAGCCGAGCCAGATGCGCGGGACTTCGGGGTCCGGCGTGATCGGCGTCGGGTCGTACACGGTGGGCGTGGCATTGAAGATCTGCGGCGTGTCGTCGTCGACGGGAATCGTCGGTCCGACCGGGCGCCCCTGCAGCCACGGCGGCACGATGCCGGGATTTCGGTTCGGAACCTGCAGCCAGGGCGGCACGATTCCGGGATTTCCATTTCGAAGTGGTGCGATGTTCATGGTCTTGCTCCTCCCGTCGCACACCCCTCCGGCGGCGACGAGCGAACTATTTCAGGTTCATCGGACGCAATGCAAGAAGATTTCCGGACCGGAACATGCCCTTTCGTCAGTTTCGCGTCGAGATCGCATTTCAACGTGCCGCTCACTGAAAAATATCCACGAGACTGCTCATATCGTGCGGACGTGTCGCTTGCATGTGCACGATCGTGCACGCGAACGTGCGAGCGTCAGCTCCAGGACTTGGATCGCAGGCGGCGCGGGGAGCGCCCCCGCAGCTCGCGCGGCAGGCGATGCACCTCGCGTGCGACGAGATTGACCACGCGGTCGTGTCGCTCGATGCGTCCGCGGATGCGCAGGATCGGCTCACCGCGGATCGTGGTGCGCTCGGCCTTGTACAGCTCGGGACCGACGATCACGTTGATCGCCCCCGTCTCGTCCTCGAGCAGCAGGAACACCACACCCTTGGCCGTCGCCGGCTTCTGGCGCGCGGTGACCGCGCCCACCACGTCGACGATCCGTCCGTGCGGCAGGTCCTGCAGGGCCGCGCCCGCGGTGTGGACTCCCGCGCCGAGCATCGGCCGCAGCAGCTCGACGGGGTGCGCGCGCACCGACAGCCCCTGCGTGGCGTAGTCGAGCAGCACCTCGTCCCACATCGACAGCTGCGCGAACTTCGGCGACGAGGGCGCCGCGATCTCCAGCGCTGCCTGCTCCAGGTCGACGCCACCCTGGCCCTGCGCCCCGCCCTGGCGCCGCGGGCGGGCCACGAGCCCCACGTTCCACAGGAGTGCTCGTCGCCCCTCGTCGTCCTCCACGCGCGCAAGCGAGTCGCACGCACCCGCCATGACGAGACGCTCGAGCTGGTCGGTGCGCAGCGGGGCGCGGCGCAGCAGGTCCTCCAGACCGCTGAAGGCGCCCCCGCGCTCACGCTCGCGCTGCAGGGCCAGCGCGTCGGGATACCCGATCCCGACCACGTTGCCCATGCCCACACGGATCGCGGGATGTGCGAGGTCGCCCGCTCGTCGCCTGCCGAACATGCGCGCGGCAGCCTCGCTCGCGGGCAGCGCCTCCACGGTGCAGAGCGCGTCGGACAGGTTGATGTCCACCGGCAGCGACGCCACCCCGTGGCGCGACGCGTCGCGCAGCAGCGAGTCGGGCGGATAGAAGCCCATCGGCTGCGCGTTGAGCAGCGCGGCGTGAAAGTGCGCGGGGAAGTGGTGGCGCAGCCACGCGCTCTGGTAGGCGAGCAGCGCGAACGCCACCGAATGCGCGCGCGGGAAGCCGTAGTGGCAGAACCCGATCACCTTGTCGAAGGTGCGGTTGGCGATCTCCGCTGACACGCCGCGGCGCTCGGCGCCCTCCAAAAAGCGCGGACGCCATGCCTCCACACTGCCTGCGGCGCGCTTGCGCGTCATCGCGCGCCGCAGCCCGTCGGCCTCGCCAGCCGTGAAGCCGGCGATCGCCATCGACACCTCGATGACCTGGTCCTGGAAGACGATCGCGCCGTAGGTGTCGCGCAGCACCGGCTCGAGCAGCGGATGGTCGTACGGGATCTTCGCGTTGGGGTCGGCGCGCAGCGCCTCGCGAGTGGCGACGTAGGGATTGACGCTCTGCCCGATGATCGGCCCCGGCCGGATGAGCGCGACCTGCACGACGAGGTCGTCGAGGCAGTCCGGGCGCACGCGCTTGAGTGACTGGATCTGCGCACGGCTCTCGATCTGGAACGTGCCGACGGTATCACCTTCGGTGATCTCGCCGTAGACCGCACGATCGTCGAGCGGGATGCGCGACAGGTCGATCTCGCCGTGCCCGGAGCGCGCGATCGTCTCCACGCACTCCTCCACCGCGCTCAGCATGCCGAGCCCGAGCACGTCGATCTTGAGAAAGCCCGCGTCCGCGCAGCTGTCCTTGTCCCACTGCACGAGCTGGCGCCCGGGCGTGGCGGCCGGCTGGATGGGGACGACCGACGAGAGCGACTCGGTGGAGATGATCACCCCGCCGGAGTGCTGGCCCATCACGCGCGGCAGCCCGGCGATCTCGCGAGTCAGCATGCGGAACGCGTCCCAGCGCGGCCCCGTGCGCGCGGGATCCACCGCGTCGGCGACCCAGATCGCGTTGCGCGCGTCGGTGCTTGCCGCGATCCGCGCGAGCTCCGCCTGCGGCAGTCCGAGCGCGCGGCCGACGTCGCGGATCGCACCCTTCACGCGATACGTGGCGTGCGCGGCGACCATCGCGCAGCGGTCGGCGCCGTAGCGCTCCACCACGCGCGCGAGCAGGCCGTGGCGGATGTCGCGGGGGAAGTCCAGGTCGATGTCGGGCACCGACACGAGGTCCTCGTTGAGGAAGCGCCCCATGCGCAGGTTCGCCTCGAGCGGGTCGACGTGGCTGAGCCCGGTGAGAAAGCAGACGATCGACTCGACGCTCGACCCGCGGCCGCGACCGGGTGGATTGAGGTGGCGCACCGACGATGCGCCGCGCACCTCGTCGGCGACCTCGCGCGCGAGCTCGAGGACATCGCGGTGCAGCAGGAAGAAGCCGCTCAGTCCGTGCTTTCGGATCACCGAGAGCTCGTCTGCCAGGCGCGCCCGCGCGCGCAGCAGCGTGCGACGGCCCGCATAGCGACGCTCGAGCTCGGCGGTGGTGATGGCAGCGAGTTCGTCGTCGGCAGTGCGGCCGGCGTCGCGTTCGGCGGCCAGGTCGGGGTAGCGGTAGCCGACGCCGTCGGTCAGGTCGAACTCGATGGACTCGGCGATGCGGCGCGCGTTGGCGACGGCGTCGGGGTGGTCGATGAAGCGTCGCTGCATCTCCTCGGGGCTGCGCAGCACGCGCGCGAGGTTGCCGTCGCGCTCGGATTCGCACGCCTCGAGCGTGGTGTTGTGGCGGATGGCGACGAGCACGTCGTGGAGCCGTCCACGCTCGGGCGTGTGCGCGTGGACGTTGCCGGTCGCGACGACGGGGGCCTTCGCGGAATCCGCCACCGCGCGCAGCAGCCGACAACGTTCGGCGTCGCCGCGTTGCTGGGGCAGCTGCAGCTCGACGTACACGTGCTCGGCTCCGAACGCGCGCTGCAGGCTTTGGAGCAGCTCCACGGCGCGGCCGGGGCGACCGTTGGCGATGTCGGCGACGAGCAGTCCGCGCGTGGCGCAGCCGGTGAGCAGCGTGATGCCTTCGGCGTGTTCACGCAGCTGGTCGAGCGTGACCATCGGGTCGGGACGCAGCGCGCTGCCGCGCACGAGCGCGGACTCGCTCGGCGGACGGCCGGGCACCCGCTCGCGACGGGGTCGGCGACTGCTGGCACCGCGCCGCCCCCCACTCGCGCGGGTGCGCTCGGTCTCCGCGTCGGCCTCCGCGAGCCAGGCCTTCGCCAGGGCAGAGGCGTCGCGTGCCTGCGCGACCTCGAGGGCGATCGCGCCGCGCGGCGCGTAGGAAGCGGTGAGCAGGCGGCAGAGGCTGGCGTAGCCGGCGGCCGTGCGTGCGAGCAGCGTGGCGTGACAGAGCCGCCCGAGGTCGTCTTCCACCGTGACCTCGGCGCCGGTGATCGGCCGTACCCCGGCGGCCTTGGCGGCCTGCGCGAACTCGAGCGCGCCGCAGAGGTTGTCGTGGTCGGTGACGGCAACGTGCGTGTAGCCGAGCTCGGCGGCCGCGAGCGCGAGCTCGTCGGGCTGGCTGGCACCGTCCAGGAACGAGAACGAGCTGTGTGCGTGCAGCTCCACGTAGGTGTTCGATGCATCGCCCATGCCCACAGTGTATCGAACATACGTTCGATTGATGCGTGCGATGGGTACGAGGACCTAATCTGCGTGAAACTGCAGAAGTGACGCGCAGCTGCCCCCGATGGGACTACCATCATTCCATCCGTCAATCGGAGCACCATGTCCGTCCACGCACAGCTCGTCACCGCCTCCGACTCCGCTCGGGAGCAATTCGACGGCCCGTGCTGGGCGCAGATCGTGCCGACGAACCTCGACGCACTCGGGGCGTCGTTCCTGCAGCTCAAGCAGTCGACGATCGAGCTCGAGCGGATCGCCGCGCAGCTCGCCGCCGGCGATGCGATCGACCGCTGACTGACCGACTGACTGACTGACACGCATGTTTGTTGCGCCTCGGGGCGGAAAGGGCGGGTACGACCCGGCAACCCCACCCCCAGAGGATCGACACATGAACGAACTCGCCGAGCAGAAGCTCGCCCAGCACCTGTACGAGGCGCATGCCACCGAGCTGATGCTCGCCCACACGCTGACGGCGCACATCGCCATCACGCCGAAGGGTGACTATCGCGACGGCCTGCAGTCGCACCTGCGTGAGACGCGCGAGCACGCGCGCCGAATCGAAGAGCACCTCGCCGGACGAGATCAGGCTCGCGGCGTCATGAAGGTCGGCTATGGACTGGCCCAGGGTGTCGTCGGCCAGGTCGTCGCCTTCTCCAAGCTTCCGGTCGATCTGGTCCGCGGCATGAGCGGCGAGGAGAAGCTCCTCAAGAATGCCCGCGACGAGTACGCGAACGAGGCCATGGAGATCGCGACGTACCTCGCGATCGAGGAGCTCGCCAAGGCCGTCGGTGACACCGAGACCGCGAAGCTCGCTGCGTCGATCCGAGCGGACGAGGAGCGCATGCTCGAGAAGCTCGGTGAGCTCATCCCGCGTCTGGCCAGCGACGTCATCCGCGCGGACGTGAATGGCAACCCGCGCTTCGACGTGCGCCACATCGGCGCCGTCGATGCGGCATGGACGGTTGCGAGTTCGGCAGCGCGAACCGTCGCGCGTCAGGCAAACCGTGCGAGCCGTTCCGCGAACCCGAAGGAACGCTCCCGCCGAGCGCCGTCGCCCACGACGCTGTCGAGCAAGCAGGGTCGCGCGACGGCATCGCGCACGACGAGCCGCAAGCGAACGACCACCGGAACCGCGAAGGCGAAGACGTCCGCGAAGTCGACGTCGTCGGCCAAGCGCTCGTCGACGAAGGCGCGTTCGGCCGCGCGCTGACGGTCAGTCGAGTGCGGCGTCGACGAAGGCGGGGGCGGCGAGACGCGACACCGATCGCGAGGCCGCGACGCCCTCGAGGCGCTCCAGGCGTGATGCGAGCGACAGGTCGAAGCACCGCACGACGACGGGAACGTCGGGCGCGATCGACATCGACGTGAACGCCGCCTCGAGGTTGGCCGCGTCGTCGCCGGTGGCTGCGATCACCGCGACGGCGCGGTCGACCCCGAGCTGTGCGAACTCGTGCTCGTTGCGCACGTCGGCAATCGTGACCGACGCGCCGAGGCGACGTGCGCCGGCGACGAACGGTCCGTCCTCGTCGGCTTCGATCGCGGCGCAGCGATAGCCGCGCTCGATGAGCTCGTGCACGACGCGATAGCCGACGGTTCCGATGCCCGCGACGACCACGTGTCCGCGAAGGCGCCGGTTGGACCCGCCGAACACGCGTGCGAAGCGTTCGCCGATGAGTGCATCGGCGATCAGGCCGAGCAGCACGGTGACGAGCACCACGTCGAGCAGCATGGTCGTCACGGCCGTGACCTGGATCCAGCCGTCGAGCCTGGCGAGCTTGGGGCCGGCGAGCCCGGCGTCGGCGAATCCGAACGTGGCGATCGACGTGATCCCGACGTGGATCGACTCCTGGACGTCATAGTCGAACGCCGCTCGTGCCACGAGCGTCTGCACGACGATGAGCAGCGCCATCGTCAGCAGCAGCCAGCGCAGCAGGGCTCGTCGCCAGAGCTGTCGCAGCACCGCCACGAAGTTGCTGCCCCAGACGCGGTCGAACGCCTGCCCGATCCTGCTGCGTCGGCGCGGGCCGGTGTCGGGGCCGCCTGTCCCGACGGCGAGGTTGCACAGGTGCGGCGCGGCGAGTTGTGAGGCACTCAGCACGTGGCAGTCGCCGAGCAGGTCGGGCAGCCCCCTGCGGATCCTCGAGTTGAACGAGCGGATGACGAGACGAATGTCCGGTGCGATCTCGTTCAGGTCGATCGCGCCGGCGATGTTGCCGACGTCGTCGTCGTCACAGAACATCGCAGCGTGGAGCGTGCGAACGTCGCATCCGTCGAGGGAGACGACGACGTCCGCGCCGCGCTGCGTGAGCAGGTCGGCGACGGTGATCGCCAGGTGCGAGTCGCCCAGGACGAGCACGCGTCGAGGCGTGTCGGCGGATGTCATTCGCCGTCGTCCTGCGCTTCGTTGACCGGACGCGCGATGCGGCGGAACCCGGTGGCGGTGCCGCCGTCACATTCCGCGACGAAGCTGCCTGTGTCCTGGCCGTCGACTTCCGCGGTGAGCGCGACCGCGTCCGACGAGGCGAAACCGAATGCGCCCATGCCCGATGCATCGACCGTTGCGATACCGACGATGTCGTCGCCCGTGGCGCAGGGGACCGGGTCATCGATGGACCAGTCCCTGTCGAGCATCACGGCGTCGGGGGACGGATCGGTGGTGCCCGGGTCCGCGAGGAATCGGTCGATGACGCGTGCCACGGGGGATCCGTCGGCAGCGAATGACAGCGTCGAGATGCGCGCGGACGGATCGTCGCCCTCGTCGGCGACGACGTGCAGCTCGCCGGACTTTCCGTCTCGGCAGGCCGCGACGACGGTGCCGATGTCGCCGTCGGCGTCCTCGGCGAAGCCCGCGATCCAGTGCGCGTTTGCGCGGCCGACGAAGAGCTCCTCGTCGGCACCTGTCGCCAGCACAGCTCGGTCTGGCTGATCGGATTCGCCGCACGGGAGCGGCGTATCGAGCTTCCAGTCATCGATGCGTTCGAGATCGCCGACGCCGTCCTGCGAGACGAGCGCGTCCTCGAAGGCACCGAAGACCGCATCGTCGTCCGAATCGTCCTCGGGGTATGCCTCCTCGAGCGCGTCCATGTCGGACGCCAGTGCGTCCGTCAGCTCGTCGAGCTGCTGCTGTGTGCCCGCTGAGGCGCCGGCTGCGCCTGCGCCGCCGTCATCGGAGCCCCCGCAGCCAGCGATGAGGATCGCCGACACGACGATGCAGGACGATCGGGCGAGGGCGAGGGCGTTGCGATGCATGCACGCCGCCTACCCGGCGCGCGGTCACTCGACGCGCGAGGTGACGAGCATCCGCTCGACGCGGGCGTCCAGGTTCTCGACAGCGGGGCGACGCGACACGACGAACTCGTCCCAGGCCGCGGCGACGAGCCCGGCGAGCGGGGTCGCGACGACAGCGCCGAGCAGTCCGAACGAGCTGCCGAACACGAGCACGAACACGACGAGGAACACCGGGTGCAGGTCCATCGCCTCGCCCTGGATTCGAGGGAGCACGACGTCGCTCATGATCTCGGTCATCACGACGTAGAAGATTGCGATCCAGATCACGTCGCTCGGGTCGACGGCCACTGCCACGATGATCGGCGGGGTGGCCATGATGAAGGCACCGATCTTGGGGATGAACACCGCGAAGAAGGCGAGCAGGCCCCACACGAGCGCTGCCGGGATATCGATCCAGGACAGGAACAGCGCGACGGCCACCGCTTCGGTGGCGCCGACGGCGACGTTCGCCCACAGCCAACTGCGCACCACGCCGGAGAAGCGCACGACCACCCGCTCGACGGAGTCGCGCTCGTCGACCGGTGACACGCACAGCAGCATCCGCAGCGGCGAACGCGGCTCGATGCACAGGTACACGACCATCGTCAGCCAGGTGATGAACGCGACCGCGAGGGTCGCTGCGCCGAGCGATGCGCGGCCGATGCGTGTGACGAGCTCCTGGACGGCGGGTCCGACCTGCCTGGTCGCGGAGTCCTCGCGCACCGGCTCGAAGGCGTCGTCGAGCGCGGGGTATTCGCCGAACACCTCGTCGGATCGATCCTCGATCGAGTCGATGTACTCGGGAACGTCCTCGACGAGGGACGCGACCTGCTCGACGAGCGTCGTGCCGACGAGCACCCCCACTCCGGTCGCGACGAGGAATGCGGCGAGGACGATGCCGAGCGTTCCCGCCACGCGCGGCACTCGCCGCTGCTCCATCCACGAGACGGGGCCGTTGAGCGCGGTGGCGATCACGACCGCCGAGAACGTGAGCACGAGCACGAGCGAGACCGTGGTCGCGAACCAGGCGAGGGCGATGACGGACGCGACGAGCAGCAGCGACGGCACGAGCGCGCCACCGAACGCGCGGTGCGTCGCGTCGGTGCGGGTGGGCTCGTCGATCGCCATGTCGTTCGAATTCCCGACACGTCAGCGGTTATCGCCTGAGCGGGCGGATACCACCATCTGAGTACCGCAACCCGGAGGAACGACATGGACGAGCGTGACACCAAGGACATGGCCGACATGACGCGCAGGCTTGCGCGCAAGGACGGACCCATGGACGGCGAGAAGGCGGGCTCCCACGATTTCCCGTCAGCGGTCGGTCCGGGCGGGGTGCCGCTCGGCAAGCAGGGCACGGGGCAGTCCGACGACGTCAGCGGCCAGGCGCCCGCGTCGGGCATGGCGCGCCAGCACGCCAACCCCGCGATTCGCCGCGACGAGGATGGCGAGGACACGACCGGCGACGAGCGGGCCGAGGAGCGCGACTGAGTCTACTTCTGCGCGAGCCAGCGTTCTTCGACCATGTCCCAGCTGAGCACGAGGCGCATGCCGGTGACGAGCTGCACCTCGTGGTAGAGGCGTCGCACGGGGCGCTCGCTCCACCATGCGTCGTCGACGCACCAGGTGTCGAGCACGCATTCGACGCGTTCCATCTGCGGATGCGTGCCGCGCACGCCGCGGGGCACTCGCCATGCGACGCGGGCGGGGCGGCCGTCGGCACCCAGGCGCACGTCGGCGGGCACGGGTTCGTTGAGGCGGCGCATCTTCGCGGTCGACATCAGTTCCACACTCCTCGGCCGACGTCGGATGGTGCGCCGCGAACGCCACGAGCTTCGTCACGTGCGCGCCCGCGAGGAACGAGCACTGCGTGACGTTCCGGTACGCGCGACCAGGGCTCCACCTCGAGCACCTGCAGCAGCGCGTCCTCACCGAGCGCTTCCTGCACGTGGCGCATGCCGCGCTGCACGCGATCGTCGTCGAGACCCGCCCGGAGGGCACCCGGGGCATCGTCGTCGAAGGCGCCGGCCGCGAGCGCGCCGCCACGGCCGCCGAGTAGTGATCGCTGGTCCGCGGCGCGCGGCTCGAACCCGTCGAGCAGCAGCTCCAGGCGTTCGACGGCCGCGGGTACCTCCTCCAGGATCGGACGCGCGGTGAGCGCGAGGCGACGCGCATCGATGGTCGGCGTGCGCAGCACGCGGCGCGCACTCCACGACGTGCCGGTGGCGAGCACGCAGGACACGACCACCGCGCGCGGCGCATGCTGCACGCAGCGCGGATGCGCGGCGAGGCGCTCGGCGAGCAGCTGCACGGCGCTCTCGAGCGTCTGCACGTTGGCGACCGGCTCCGGGAACGCGAGCAGCTCGCTGACGGGCTCCACGGGGATGCGCGGCTCGAGCCGGCTCGGGTCCTCGCCCCGCGCGAGCGCGTGCAGGCGCACGCCGTCGGCGCCGAGGCGGTCGGCGACGTGGTGTACGTTCAGGGCGGCGACGTCGCCGAGCGTCTCCAGGCCGAGCGCGTGCAGCAGCTTGAGCAGGTCGGCGCCGGCTGGCAGCAGCGTGAGCGGCATCCGCTCGAGCATGCGCCGGGTCTCCTCAGGCGCCACGCGCAGCCACCCGCCCGGGGGTGCATGACGCGTGGCGACCCACGCCACGAACGGGTTGGGGCCGGCACCGATGCGCACCTCGCCGCCCGAGAACGCGGCGAGCAGGCGCTGGAACACCTTGGGCAGGCCGCCGTACAGGCGCACGAGCGGTGCGGCATCGAAGAACGCACGACCCGGCTCCATCGGCTGCACGGCGGCGCCGTGCGCTTCCAGTCGCTGCACGAAGCGCTCGGCGGCGGCCTCCACGCGCGGCACGTCGCAGCCGAGCACCTGGAGGGCACCGCAGCAGCCCATCGCGCGCGAGACGAGCATCCCGGGCTCGACGCCGTGATCGCGCGCGGCGTCGGTGCAGTCGAGCACCACCGGATGCGCCTCGCCATCGGAGGCAAGCGCCACCGGCCCGGCCAGGTCGGCCTGCTCGTGGGCGATCACGCGCAGCGGAAATCCGGGCAGCCAGCAGCAGGCCACCACTCGCTCGCCACCGCTGTCGACACCCCCGTCCATGCCCACATCGTATCGAACATACGTTCGATCGTCGAGTCCGTATGCCGTACTGCCCCCCGCGAATTCCCGCTCGGAGCGCACATTCGAGGCGAGGTGGTGCAACCCGCTTTCCCACAGGGAAAGCGCGTGACCACACCTCCCCCGCTCAGCGGGCCCGGGTCACCGGCCACGCTCCGGCCCGGGCCACCCGCTACGCTCCGTCCGGTGCGCGAGCCGCTTCGACATCGACCGTTCCGACTGCTGTTCCTGGCGCAGTGCGCGTCGTTCCTGGGCGACGCGATCTTCCTCGTCGCGCTCGCCTTCGCGGTCATCGAGGTGAGCGGCACCGCCAGCGCGCTCGGTCTGGTGCTCGGAGTCGGCAGCGTCGCGCTCGTGGCGACGTTCCTGGTGAGCGGCGTGTGGTCGGACCGGCTCCCCCGCCTGCGGGTGATGATCGCGAGCGACCTCGTGCGCATCGCCACGCAGGGCACGCTCGCGGCGCTGCTCATCTCCGGCCGCGCCGAGCTGTGGCACCTCGTCGCGCTCAACGCCGTCTACTCGGTCGCCACCGCGTTCTTCCAGCCCGCGCGCACGGGTCTCACGCCGCAGCTGCTCGAGCCGCGCCTGCTCATGTCGGGCAACGGTGCGATGGCGACGGCCGAGAACCTCGTCTGGATGATCGGCTTCGCATGCGGCGGCCTGCTCGTCGCGTGGATCGGCGTGGGCTGGGCGATCGCAATCGACGCCGCGACGTTCGCCGTCAGCACGCTGCTGCTGCTCGCGATCGGGCGCGTGCCGTCGACGGCCGCGGTCGAGGAGCGCCAGCCGTTCCTGCGCGAGCTCGCCGACGGCTGGCGCGAGGTGACGTCGCGCCGATGGCTCTGGTTCGTCGTCCTCAACGCAACGGTGTTCCTGCTCGTGTACGAGGCGCCGCTGCAGGTGGTCGGGCCGCTCGCGATGGACGATGCCTACGACGGCGCGACGTCGTGGGGTTTCGCGCTGTCGGCGATGGGCGGCGGCGCGATGGTCGGCGCGTTCCTCGCCGCCACAAACCGCCTGCGCCGTCCCATCCTCTGGGCCCTCGGCGCATTCTTCGCGTGCGCGCTCGTGCCGGTGCTGCTGCTGCTCGAAGCACCACTCACCGTGCTCGCGGTCATGTTCGCCGTGGTGGGACTCGGCTTCGGGCTGTTCGACACGGTCTGGGAAAGCACCGTCCAGCATCGCGTTCCGGCCGATCGCGTCTCGCGCGTGAGCGCGTGGGACTGGATGGGCTCGATGGCCGGCATGCCGCTCGGCTTCGCGCTCGCCGGCGTGCTCGTGGAATCGCTCGGGCGCACGACGACGCTCGCCATCATGGCGACCGGCACGTTCCTGGTGTGCGTGGTGTTCATCCTCGATCGGGACGTCCGCGCACTCGGTGCAGAGCTCGCACCAGAGCGCGAAACCGGCGATCTCTCGCGCGATTGACCGATCGCGCCGACCTACGACCGGCCGGTGCGGCAGAATCGCTGCATGAAGAAGCTGCTGATCGCCCTCGTCCTGATCCTGATCATCGCCGCCGTGGCATTCGGCGTCCGCACCCTCGGCGCGCGCGACGAGACCGACGCCGTCGACTCCAAGGAAGCCGCGGAACTCGTCGAGGACGAAGGCGACTCCGAAGGCGTCGAAGCGGGCGACCGCCCCGAGGCCGGCACCTACACCTACACCGGGTCTGGTCAGGAGAGCGTCGATGCCCTCGGCGGCAGCAAGCACGACTTCCCGGGCGAGATCTCGGTCGTCGTGCAGCTCGACCCCGAGAACGGCTGTCGCTGGACCGCCAACGTCGTGTACGTGAAGCAGCACATCGAGGAGCGCGAGTACTGCACCGAGGACGGCGTGATGATCGACCGGGGCTTCACGCGCAAGATCGAGTTCTTCAACCAGCTGCAGGAGACCACGTTCACGTGCGATGACGACGCCGAGCGCCTACGCACCGATTCGCAGGAAGGCGACACCTGGAGCTGGACGTGCACGAACGGTACCAAGGCGACGAGCGAGTACACCGCGACGTCGCTCGGTCAGGAGACTCTGACGGTCGGTGGCGAGCAGGTCGAGACGTGGCACACGAAGGTTGTCTCGAAGCAGACGGGCGAGACCGTCGGTGGTGACACGTCCGAGTTCTGGCTCGACGAGACCGGCCTCATCATCAAGTTCACCGCCAACCTCGACGTGAAGACGCAGTCGGTGCTCGGCGAGACGAACTTCAAGGAGAAGCTCGCCTACGCGCTCACGTCGCTGGTGCCCGAGGAGGCCTAGTCCAGCTCGAACGCCTCGGGCGGATCCGAGATGATCTCGGGCTCGAGCGGCGGGCTGCCGGGAGCGGGCGTCTTCGACGAGGTCGCGGGCGTGGCGCACACCTCGTCTGCGGCGCTGTCGGCGGCGGGCGGCGAGTCGCTCGACACCGGCGTGTCCGGATCGAGCGCCGGGCACGCGCCCGACGCGGCCCCGCCACCACCGACGGGAACCGTCGCGTCCGGCACCTCGCCGGTCCACAGCGGCGAGGCCTCGTCGAAGCGACCGATCGCGCAGCCGTCCTGACGCGAGAACGTCGCGTCGATCTTCGTGTCCCCGATCGTCCCGGTGACCGTCGCGATCTCCGGGCCGCCGTACTGCATGGTGCAGGCCTGCTTCGGATCCTCCTTCGCCGTCAGCACGCGCACGCCGTCACCCGCGAGCCAGCCACACAGCTTGGCCTCGCGGGCGTCGTCGCCCGCGGCAGGGCACTCGAGCGAGCCCTCGCACGTGGCCGGGCTCGACTTGGTGCAGGCGATGCGTGTCGGCACGGGGATGCCTGCGAAGTCCTTGCCGCCAACGTTCTCGAGCTTGATCTCGAGGTTCGCGTCGACCGTCGCCCCGAGCTCCTCGGACGTCGGATCGTCGGGTTCGGTCGATGCCGCGCGGTCGGCGCCGGACGTCTTCGATTCGGAATCGTCGCCTGAGCCGCAGCCGGCCACGAACGCGGCGATGATGGCGAGCAGCAGGGCGAGCGTGAGACGAGCGGTGAGTCGCATGGCGCGATCCTTCCCGGAGGGAGTGGTTCGCACGCTTTGACGCGCGCGATCGCGCATCGGTTCCCGCGGGTTCGTCAGCCCTTGACGCCACCGGCGGTGAGGCCGGCGACGATGCGTCGCTGGAACACGAGCACCATCGCGACGAGCGGCAGCATCACCATCACCGATGCGGCGCTGATCGGGCCGACCGGGATCTCGAGCGTGTTCTCGCCCTGGAAGAAACTGATCGCCGCGGGAATCGTGATGCTGTTGCTCGTGGCCGACAGCGACACCGCCATGAGGAACTCGTTCCACGTGTTGATGAACACGAGGATCGCGCTCGTGAACACGCCGGGCGCCGCCAGCGGCAGCATCACCTTGCGGAACGCCTGGAAGGGGGTCGCGCCATCCATGTAGGCGGCGTGCTCGAGGTCGCGTGGCAGCTCGCGGAAGAAGCTCGACATGATCCAGATCGACATCGGCAGTGCGAACGTGACGTTGGGGAGCACGAGACCGGTCTTGGTGTCGAACAGGCCGATCGTGCGCCACAGCTCGAAGATCGGGCCGACGATCGAGATGCCGGGGAACATCGCCACGGCGAGCACCGCGAACATGATGTATTGCTTGCCGGGCACGGGCAGGCGACCGAGCGCG
>JBBQUY010000012.1:0-57237 GCA_038212015.1 Gaiellales bacterium
GTCTACGTCGACGGCTACGACGGCCTGCTCGCGCCGCTCGACACCGCCGTCGTCAAGGGAGCGGAGAACATCCGCCTCGACCACGCCGGCCAGTCCGTGCGCGACGCGCGCCTCGGCCACTTCACGCTGCACCGCCGCAGCGACCGCGTGTACGAGGTCGTGCGCGGCGTGCTACTTCGGTAGCGGACCGAGAAGTGGGATGGTGTCGTCGCTCGTCGCCGAGTGGACCAGATCCGGCCCGAAGGTCGGCTGAATGCCTCTCGGAACCACCGTGCGCCAGCAGTCCCTGCGCTGCTCGGCAGGGGACATGACCGTCACGGTGATCGGGATCGTGTCCGACTCGTGCCAACAATCACCGACGGCGCCCGACCGGTCGAGCCAGCCCCGGCGATCCGCACGACTGCACGCTCCGACGGCGTTGGGGAACTCCGAGAGTTCCTGGGCGCACCGTTCGGCGCGGCCCTGCGTCTTCGCTGGCGTTGCGGCGAGGACGACGCGACCGACTTCGTCGAGCAGGTACAGGTCGCCGGTCACGTCCACGCCCCATCCGTGGACGTCATGGAGGTCGCCCCGCGGCTCGTCGCCCATGCAACCCACGAGCGTCGTACGAAGTTCAGATGCGGTAAAGGTGGTGCCGTCTGCGCGCCATCGACCGCCCTGGGAGTTGCATCTGACCCTGTTGAACACCCAAGGACCGTGTATGCCGAAGTCGATGGCATCTGGGTCATGGTCGACAAGCCGACAGTGCTCTTTCTGCATATGGGTCCAGAGCGTCGCCCGCACGTGCGCGACGACAGGTGTGGCGAGCGGCGGCGGGGCGAGGTACCGCCTGGAGCAGTCGTGGACTGGTTCGGCAGCCAGGACCAGGGTCGACCGGGTCGGTTCGGATTGGGGCGACATCGGCGAGGGCTTCGGCTTCTGCTGGTCTGCACATCCGCTGAGGACCAGCGCCGCAGCGAGCACGCTGATCACCCATGGCTGTGCAGGAATTCGCTTCACCCGGCTACCCGACGGCCCTGGCGACCAACACCGAGTAACCGTCGCGATCGAGCAGGTGGAGGCGGCCGTCCTGAGCCACGCCCCAGCTCGCGACCGCTTCGAGGACTCCGAACGGACGTTCCTGCGAGCAGCCCACGGCGAGCGTGCTGATGTCCCACGTCGTGAACCGTCGCCCGTCGACACGGAAGCGGCCGCCCGTGGACACGCACGAGTCGGGGACCGATACGTGCCCATCCGAGAACGAAGCTTCGTTGTGGCGGAAACCCTTGGTGACCAGCGGACAGCTTCCGGTCAGCTCGACGAGCCACCTGCTGCTCGAGACGGCGTCGAGGTTCGGCGTGTCGAGGTGCTCCGGCCTGATGTCTGGCCGGCAGCGTTCCGGGTGGACCGAGGGGCCGTCATAAGGAGGAATTGTTTCGACGGGGACCGGCCTCGCCGACGCTGCCCCGACGACGTGCGCGTCGTCGTCGGCTCCACATCCGGTCGCCACGAACGTCACCACGATCATCGCCGCCAGCTTCGCAAGCCTCCCCATGCACGAACTATCGGCATCGTGCCGGCATTTCGAGAGGCGTGGCGATCAGGCCGACGGTCGCCGCGCCACCCAGATCGAGTCGTCATCGTCGGGGCCGAGGGGGCGGCCGTTGAACCAGCCGTAGGTGCCATCGACGTCGAAGCCCGCATCGGTGAGCGAGATCGCCCAGCGCTCGGCGGGGACGAGCTGCAGGTCCAGGCGCGTGACCCGTTCGTGGGTGCCGTCGGGGGGATCGGCCAACGGAAGTGCATCGAGCTGTCGTCCGCGTCGAGACTTCTTCCAGCGGCAGCGAACGTCGACCTCGAGCTTGAGCCCGCCCGGCTCGGCGGCCAGCTCGGGCAGGTAGTTCGCGCGCTCCTGGAAGCGCCAGCGCCCGCCCTTGGTGAGTTCCTCGCGCCGATGCAGCCAGCGCCCGTGGGTGACCTCGACCTGCGGCGCCGTGGGGTGGAACACGTCGAAGGCGAGCACGCCGCCGGGGCGCAGCACGTCGCGGATCGCCGAAAGCAGCGCATCGCGCTCGGGCGTGACGTGCAGCATGCCGCGGAACGGGACGAGCACGACGTCGGCGGATGCGGCAGGCACGAGCGTGGCGAGCTCGCGCATGTCGCCGAGCATCGCGCAGGTCAGGCGATCGACGCCAGCGACGGCCGCCCGCGCTCGCAGACGCGCGAGCTGCGCGGGGGAGGCGTCGAGCGCCGTGACGCGATGCCCGGCCTGCGCGAGCGGAACCGCGATGCGGCCGGAGCCGCCGCCGAGCTCGACGATGTCGAGCGCATCGCGTCCGAGGTCGGTTGCGGCGGCTGCGCAGAGGCCGAGATAGAACGGCAGGTCCTCGACGACCTCGGCGCACCACACGTCGTAGAGCTCACCGAGCTCCTCGTACGCCTCGCCGCCACCGATTGCCTCGACTGCATCCATCGGCACGGAGCGTACCCGTCCCCACAATGTGTTACCATGTGACACATGGAAGCTTCCGTGCCTCGAGAACCGAACGAGCTGCCCGCACCGACGACGGTCGGAATGCGTGAGCTGCGCCACGACTTTCGGGCGTGGGTGGAGCGGGTCAGGGCCGGGGAGCGAGTCGTCGTCACCGATCGTGGCCGACCAGTCATGGATCTCTCACCTCACGTGGCAAAGAGGTCGCGGCTCCAGGAGATGCGAGATCTCGGAATGGTGATTCCAGCCCGGATCACGGGGCCTCATCGATTCCCCGCGCCGATCGGTGCGGTCTCGACCCGCGGCACCGATGCGCTCCGCGAACTGCGAGAGGATCGCGTGTGATCACGGCGTATCTGGACGCCAGCGCGCTGGTGAAGCTCGTCATCACCGAACCGGAGAGTGGTGCGCTTCGCGCCTCGCTCGAGCATGTCGACGTGCGCGTCACGAGCCTCCTGGGACGCATCGAATTCGAGCGCGCGGCGCGAAAGTATGACGAGGAAGGAATCGAAATTCGCGTCTCCTCGACGCTCGCGCCCCTCGACATTCTTCCGTTGCACGCCGCGAACGCGGCGCTCGCGGCCGTCATCGCTCCGGCGGCGCTCAGGACCCTGGATGCGATTCACCTGGCGACGCTGCTCGAGATCTCAGACGAGGTCGATCGGTTCTACTGCTACGACGAGCGTCTCGCCGATGCCGCCAGAGACCACGGCATCAACGTCGTCGCGCCAGCGTAGCGGCAACGTCGCCGGTAGGCTGCGCCCATGGCAGACATCGACATCGACGCGCTCGCGCGCGAGGCAACCGCCGACCTCGAGGCCGCGACGAGCGTCGCCGACCTCGACGCAGCCAAGATCAAGCACCTCGGCAAGAACGGGCCGATCGTGCTGCTGCTGCGCGACATCAAGGACCTGCCGCCCGAGCAGCGCGGCGTCGTCGGCAAGAACGGCAACGTCGCCCGCAAGCAGCTCGAGGCGCTCGCCGCGCAGCGCCACGACCAGCTCGCCGCTGCCGAGCTCGACGCGCGACTGATCGAAGACGCGATCGACGTGTCGCTACCGCCGCGCGCGATGCCGCAGGGCACCCTGCACCTGCTCACGCAGACCCGCCGCCTGCTCGAGGACATCTTCCTCGGGATGGGCTACTCGGTCATCGACGCACCCGAGGTCGAGAACGAGTGGTACGGCTTCACCGCGCTCAACACGCCCGTCGGCCACCCCGCGCGCAACCCCTCCGACACCTTCTACATCGCAGGCCGCGACCAGGGCGCCGGCGCCAACGACGACGCGCTCATCCTGCGCACGCAGACCTCGACCGCGCAGCTGCGCGCGATGCAGCTCACGAAGCCGCCGCTGTACGTCGTCCACCCGGGCCGCGTGTACCGCCGCGACGACATCGACGCGACGCACTCGGACATGTTCCACCAGATGGAAGCGCTCGCCATCGACGAGGGCCTGACGCTGGCGCACCTGAAGGGCACGATCGAGAGCTTCCTGCATCGCCTCTTCGGCGGCGACCTGGAGGTGCGACTGCGAACGCACTTCTTCCCGTTCACCGAACCGAGCGTCGAGGCCGACGTGCAGTGCTACAGCTGCGGCGGCTCGGGCGACCCGTCGGCGGAAGATCGCCGGTCGGCCAGTGGCGAAGCCACGTTCGATCGCTGCCGCGTGTGCCGCGGTGAGGGCTGGATCGAGATCATGGGTGCCGGCATGGTCGACCCCAACGTGCTCGGCATGGTGGACGGCTACGACCCGGACAGGGTCTCGGGCTTCGCGTTCGGGATCGGCATCGATCGCGTGGCGATGCTCCGCCATGGCTTCCCGGACCTGCGCATGCTCTTCCAGAACGACCTGCGCTTCGTCCGCCAGTTCGCCGGCCGTCCCTGACATCGCGACTGACACGCACCGTCACCCCATCGAGGATCGACTGACACAATGAAGGTTCCCTACTCCTGGCTCCGCGAGATCGTCCCCGGCCTTCCGGCCGATCCGACCGAGCTCGCACGCCGCCTGTCCGACAGCGGCACCTACGTCGAGGCGATCCACGAGGTCGGCGTCGCCGATGCATCGAATGGCGGGGGCGAGGCATTCAAGGTCGGACGCGTCATCGAGTTCGACAAGCACCCGGACGCCGACAAGCTGCGGCTGGTGAAGGTGGACGTCGGCGAGGGCGCGCCGCGCCAGATCGTCTGCGGCGCCTCCAACTTCGAGCAGGGCGACACCGTCGCGGTGGTGCTTCCCGGCGGCAAGATGCCGGATGGCATGGAGATCCGTGAAGCCAAGCTCCGTGGCGTCGAAAGTCGCGGCATGATGCTGAGCGAGCGCGAGCTCGGGCTCTCCACCGATCACGCCGGAATCATGATCCTGCCGAGCGAATGGACGCCCGGCGAGCCGCTGCACGGACACGTCGCGATCGGCGACCACGTGCTCGAGCTGGAGATCACCGGCAACCGCCCGGATTGCCTCGGCGTGATCGGCGTGGCCGTCGAGGCCGGAGCTGCGATGGGCGAAGACCTCATCGACCTGGGCCCCTACGACGCCAAGGCCACCGGTGACGGAAACGTCGCCGACCACGTGGCGGTCGAGCTCGAGGCACCCGACCTGTGCCCGCGATACATGGCACGTGCGTTCGTGGACGTGCGCGTCGGCGAGAGCCCGCTCTGGCTCAAGGCGTGGCTCGCGCGCGCGGGTATGCGCTCGATCAACAACATCGTCGACGTCACCAATTACGTGATGCTCTTCACCGGGCAGCCGCTCCATGCCTTCGATGCCGACAAGCTGCGTGGCGGGAAGATCGTCGTGCGGCGCGCGCGCGAGGACGAGCAGGTCACCACGCTCGACGACGTCGAGCGCACGCTCGATCCCGAGATGCTCGTGATCGCCGATGCAGAGCAGCCCGCCGTCATCGCCGGCGTGATGGGCGCCGCCGACGTCGAGGTCACGGCTGCGACGACGCGCATCGTGCTCGAAGCCGCGTGCTTCAATGGCCACTCGATCCAGCGAACGTCGCGCGAACTCGGCCTGCGCTCGGAGAGCTCGAGCCGCTTCGAGAAGGGCCTCGACCCCTACACCGTGGAGGTCGCGCTCGGCTTCGCGAGCCGCATGCTCGTGGAGATCTGCGGTGCCACGATGGTGCCGGGCACGATCGACGCGCAGGCGCCCGGGGGGTTGCCCGCTGCGCCGACGTTCGAGCTCGACGCCGACCTGCCGAGCCGCATCCTCGGCATCGAGATCGACGACGAGGGCGTGCAGGAAACGCTCACGCGCCTGCGCTTCGGTGCGATGCGCGGCGCGCGCGGCTGGGCGATCACCGTCCCCCACAACCGCATGTACGACGTGACCCGCCCGATCGACGTGGTGGAGGAGCTCGGACGGTTCCGCCTCGGCCAGATCCCGAGCGAGCTGCCGCCGATCCGCACGGGCGGCGCGGTGCTCACGCGCATGCAGCGCCTGCGCCGACTGCTCGAGGACACCGCCGCCGGGCTTGGCCTCAACGAAGTCGTCACCTACGGCCTGGTCGCGCCGGGCACCGGCGAAGCGCTCGGCAACACGGAGGAGACCCTCGTTCGCCTCGCGAACCCGATGACGGTCGACCATGCCGAGCTGCGAACGAGCCTGTGTCCCGGACACCTCGAGGTCGCGCGCCGCAACCTCGCAGCAGGCGCCCCAGACGTCACGATCTTCGAGGTCGGCCGCACCTATTACGCTGCTGATCCGGGTGCGACCGGTGCCGACGGCCTGCCACGCTTCTCCTCGGAGCGCGACGTGCTTGGCCTGCTCGCCACCGGAACGCTCGGCGGCGCGCGCTGGGACCTGCCGGGCCTGCCCGCCGACTACCCCGCGGTCGCCGGACTCGTGTCCTCGATCCTCGCCGCGACCGGCATCGAGGCGAGCTTCGCCCGAATCCCCAACCCGCCGTCATGGGTGCACCCCGGCCAGGTCGCCGACGTGCGATCCGCCGACGGCGCCGTGCTCGGCTGGGTCGGCGCGCTGCATCCGCGCTTCGCAGCCGACGCGGGCGTCGAGGCAGACGTCTTCGCCGCGCACCTGGACCTGCACGCGATCGATGCGGCACGCACGCTGCAGCCGCGATTCGCCGGCTACAGCGAATTCCCGCCCGTCGTGGAGGACATCGCGCTCGTGCTCGACGATTCGGTTGCAGGTAGCCAGGTCGTGCTCGCGGCTCGCGAGGCAGGTGGCGATCTGCTCGAGCACGTCGCCGTCTTCGATCGCTACGTCGGTGATCCGATCCCCGCGGGGCGACATTCGCTCGCGCTGCGATTGACCTTCCGAGCACCCGATCGAACGCTCACCGACGAGGAGACGGCGACCGTGCGCGGGACGATCGTCGATGCGCTCGTCGCTCGATTCGGCGCGGAATTGCGTGGCTAGTTCGCCATATCGGTTTCAGTTGGGTATAGATGTATGAGTGGCGCGGACATCCGTGGAGGAGCTGACATGACGGAGCGCGAGATGGAGCCGTCCGAGGACATCGGGTATGCGAAGCGAGCCGGTCGCCGCGAAGCGAATCTGCGAGCGCTCAACGAGCGGATATCGCAGGCGCAGATCGCCGTGGCGCTGGGCTCGCAGCTGACGATCCTGTGCGAATGCGCGGTGCCCGACTGCAACGAATCCATTGAGATTTCGCAGGAGGACTTCGCCAATCTCCGAGATCAGTCGGATCGGTTCATCGTCGTCGAAGGCCACATCCTGCATGACGTCGAACACGTGGTGGAGCGCGGCGACGGCTGGATGATCGTCGAAAAGCGCGGTGCTTCGGCCCGCGAGGCACGGCGCATCCTCGAGTGATCGGTCTCACGGACATCTCATCGGTTGCACGCACGCTCGGGATCGTCGGCGCGTGGCGATCCCTCAACGGGTTGACCGCCCATCAGGCGGAAGTCCTCATCCAGGTCCATGCCGCCGGCGCGATCACCGCCGCCGAAGTCTGCAGGATCATCGGGATCACCACCGCGTCGATGACACGAATCATCGCGCACCTGGAGCAGGGTGGATGGCTCCTGCGAATCCGTGACGACACCGACGCGCGACGGCTCATCCTGCAGCCGACCAAGAAGATGGCACGCGCGATCGAGGATCTCGAGCGTGCACTCGTCGCCGCACACGCAGAGGCGGCAAAGACGCGCGGCTCCACTCGCGCCGGCGAACTCGACGCCTGCTGACCCATCCAGGCGACCAATGACGCTCGCAGTGGGTAGGAGCCCTGCAAGCGCAGCAACCCCGCATGCGCGACGCCACGCGGCGTCGACGAGCCAAGGAGCACCACATGTCCATCGGCGGATCCATCTTCCTGCTTGCAGTCGGCCTGATCCTGGCGCTTGCGGTCAACGTCGCGCCGACGCCCGCGGGCGCCATCAACATCGAGTGGAACGTGGTCGGGTGGATCCTCGTCTGTGCGGGACTGCTGGGACTGGCGCTGTCGCTGTACGTCGGTCGGCGCCGGTCGACCACCTATACGGAAGTGCCGCCCGCGCGCACCACGACCGTCATCGAGGACGAGCGATACCCGCCGGTGCCGTGACGCTCAGCCGCTGCCGAGCAGCACGGTAAAGCCGAGCATCACGGCGTAGCCGACGATCAAGCCGCCGGCGACGACCCTGACGCTCGCTCTGCCGAGCGCTTCGGGAGCGAGTTCGCGCACGACCATCCAGAGCATTGCGCCACCAGCCACGCCGAGCCCGATCGGCAGCACGCCCTCGAACGCTTCCACGAACAGGAATGCGGGGATCGCGAGGAGCGGCTGGGGGAGGCTCGAGAAGATGCTCCAGCCAGCGGCCGAGCGAATCGATGCGCCGTGCGGAACGAGTGCCAGCGAGATCGCCAGACCTTCGGGGATGTTGTGGATCGCAATGGCGATCGCCACGAGCAGCCCGAGCTCCTCGCCCCCGCCGAACGAGACGCCGACCCCGATGCCTTCCGCGGCCGAATGGGCCGTCATCACCGCGATGATCAGGAACGCCGTGCGCGCGCTGGCGCCGCGCAGCTTGCCGAAGTCGGCTGCATCCTCGACATCGCCGCTGTGGATGAACTTCGCGATGACCCAGATCGCGACCACGCCACCGACGACGCCCCACGCAGTGCGGGTCCACGAGATGTCGACTCCCTCGACGAGCAGCAGCTGAGTCGCAGCGAGCATGAGTCCACCCGCCATCGCCGTGGAGCCACCGAGCACGCGCGGACTCGCATCGCGCAGCCAGAGCAGCGGTACCGCGCCAAGGCCGGTCGCCAGCGCGGTGCCCAGCGCCGCGACGAAGACCAGCAGCAGGGAAGGAGTGTCGGTCACGAGGTATTACCGCAGCGTCCCGTCAGGTGACGGGAAGCACCGGTCCCTGAGTCCAATTGGGTTCGACCTCGTGCAGTACTCGCACGAGCTCGAGCTCACCGGTGATGTCGACCGCGTCGAGCTTCGCCAGACACGCCTCCGCGAGCGGTGCGTGTGCTCCGTACCCGCGCACGCGTGAGATTCGGAACGTGAACAGATCGCGCTCGCCGGCCTTGCGCTGCAGCTGTGCAGGCGCCATTGCCAGTCGAGCCTCATCGAATCGGAGTTCATCGGCGAGGCGCAGCTCGAAGAGCATGTCGCTCCAGTCCTGAGCCTGATCGTCGACGGTGGTGCGGAAGTCTCGTGCGAGGGACATGCCCCGATCCTACCCGAGCAACCCACGCTGCCACGTGGCGGTGATAGCCTCAGGCGCATGGCTGCATCTCCAAAGTCCAAGTCGTCTGCCACGTCCAAGTCTTCCGCTGCTGCCGGCAAGCGCGACGAGACCGTCGCACCCAAGCCGCGATCGAAGTCCGGCGCCAAGCCGCTCGGGGACACGAAGGGGCGCGCGGACGCCGACTCCTACGGCGAGCAGGCCACGTTCGCCAAGGGCAAGCGCCCGAGCGACAAGCTCAAGCCTGCCGAGCTCGTGCAGATCTACCGCACGATGCTGCTCGCGCGCCGCTTTGAAGAGCACGTCATCGACCAGTTCCGCGAAGGCAACCTGCCGGGCTTCGTGCACGTCGCGGTCGGCCAGGAAGGCATCGCCGCCGGCGTCGGCCACGCGCTGCCGGAGGGTGACATCATCGCCTCGACCCACCGCGCCCATGCACACATCATCGCGCGCGGCTCGAGCGTCGAGGCGCTCATGGCCGAGATGATGGGTCGCATCACGGGCGTGTGCCAGGGCAAGGGCGGCTCGATGCACCTGGCCGACATGTCGCGCAACGTCGTGGGCGCCAACGGTGTCGTCGGCTCGGGCGTGCCGA
Organism: Gaiellales bacterium; assembly: GCA_038212015.1. Classification (GTDB taxonomy): domain Bacteria; phylum Actinomycetota; class Thermoleophilia; order Gaiellales; family SKUG01; genus JAGQUL01. The sequence continues at coordinate 9,742 of JBBQUY010000012.1, forward strand.
TGATGACAGGCGTCGCGCTCGCGCAGAAGGAACTCGAGACCGGCAACATCGCCGTGGCCTTCTATGGCGACGGCGCGACGAGCCAGGGCAACGTCCACGAGGGCATGAACCTCGCCCAGCTCTGGGAGCTGCCCGTCCTGTTCATCTGCGAGAACAACCGCTACGCGGAATCGACGCCGAGCTGGCAGACCGTCCCGGTCGACGACCTCACGCTTCGCGGCGCCGCGCACGGCATGAAGACCTATGCGGTCGATGGCAACGACGTGCTCGCGATGTACGACACGACTGCCGTCGCCGCCGAGTACGCTCGTTCGGGCAAGGGCCCGGTGTACATCGTCGCCGAGACCCAGCGCCTCTCGGGCCACTACGTCGGCGACGCCGAGGTGTACCGCCCCAAGGGCGAAGCCAAGGCCGCCCGCGAGACCGACCCCATCCCGGCGTTCCGCGCCGAGATGCTCAAGCGCAAGGTCAAGGAATCCGACGTGAAGGCCGTCGAGGCCGAGGTTGAGGAGACCATGGAGCGAGCCGTCGAGGCCTCGCTCGCAGCGGACTTCCCGCCCGCCGAGGATGCCATGAAGCACGTCTACGCGGAATACCCCTACGAAGGCCCCGTCCGCGGCGCCTGAGTCCCGCCTTCGTAGCGTGCGCCGCGGGGTGAGCGTGCGCAGCGTCGTCCAGTGACCGACGCTCGGCGCGCTCGTTCCAACACATCCCCGGTGAGCGTGCGCAGCGGTCGTTCGTTGACCGACGCTCAGCACGCTCGGCGTGGCCGGATCCCGCGCCGATTCGTGCGTCACGGGCGTCTTGGGTGCAGGAACGCCTGCAAACTCCCGTGGGGATCATTCTGGAACTTCTGCAAAAAGCGCTGGACAGATTGCGCAAGTCGTCGTTCACTGGGACGTGGAAGCGTCTGTCCGGTCCCCACCCGTGCAGCTGCAGCCGACATTCCCCACAGTGCATGGAGCCCCCATTCCCATGGCGATCAACACGAATTCCCCCTCCGGAAATCCGCAGCTCAGCGGTCTGTTGGCATCAGTGCCCACGATCGCTCCGACTCCGCGGCCCGCATCGAACCACACCGTCGGTGGCGTCGATCCGATGACCGGCGCCCAGTTCACGGTCCCATCTTCGACCGGCGCCACCGGCGCCGGTTCGCTCGTCGTCGGTGGAGGAACCACGCCTGCGGTCGGCGCGCAGCCCGCAGCGCCCGCAGGTGTCATCGCAGCCACCACCAACATCGTTCCGACGACCACCACCCCCGTCACGACCCCCGCCACGACCACGACGACGACCCCCGGCAGCGCCCAGGGCGCCGGTGGCACGCCCACGATCGAGGCCTCCGGATTCGGCAAGGCCGAGCGCAGCCAGCCGATGAACGTCTCCATCAACGGCGCCACCTTCGGCTTCCCGTCGTTCCAGGCGTCCGCCAAGTCGACCGACGCCCCCGCGATCTCGTGGGGACCCGGCTGGAACAAGGTCGAAAAAGACGGCATGTGGTACATGGAGCACTCGAACGGGATGAAGGCGATCCCGGCCGTCGAGTACCGCGTGACCCCCAATCCCGCCGAGAAGGTCTCCACCGTCAAGGTCGCCAACGGCTGGGGCAAGAAGTTTCCCGACGGCACGATCCTCGTGTTCGACCGCAAGGAAGGGCCGTACCGGCTCGACCCGCAGGGCAACAAGCACAAGGTCGCGCCCGGCATGCACACCATCGGTGGCGTGAAGGTCCGCGTGTTCGAGGCCAGCGTCGTGCGCACCCTCGACAAGAATGGCGCCGTCAACGTCTTCGACTCGCGCGGAAATCGCAGCGAGGGTTCCAAGCGTGGGCGACTCGCCGCCGCGCTCGGTTCTGCGGATGCCGGTGCATCCACCAGCGGTGGCGGCAAGACCTCAAGTGGACCGGTCACGGCGAGTGGCCCGTCGACAAGCAGCGGACCTGCCGGCAAGGGCGGCGGCCCGTCCGGCAAGGACGGCACCCTCGTGAGTGCCGGCGGTGCCGTCACGACCACGCAGATGACCCAGAACGTGCAGCGTCTCACCGAGGTCGCGCGTGGACTGGTGTCCGAGATTCAGAGCGGCAACGTCGACGGTGCCAAGCTCGCGTCGCTGCAGGCGCAGCTCAACGCACTGCCGTCGGGCATCCTGCAGGCCGCTGGTGCTGCGGGAACGATGACGAGCGACGGTCGCTCGCTGCGAGACGCCACCGGTGCGCATGTGCACGGCCCGGCCAAGGCATCGCCAGCCAAGCCCTCCGCGTCGAAGCCTTCGGCGGCGACGCCGTCCACGTCCAACGGGCAGCCCCCGGCGGCTCCGCCGAGCGCGAACGGCTCCACCGGCACGACGGTCGGCAATGCCGGCACGCCCCCGGCGAGCGGTACGAGCGGCGGGAGCGGAAACGCGACCGGTGGCGGCTCGGCTCCCGTGGCTGGCGTCGACGCCAACGCCACCACCAAGACGCTTGCGGCAGGCGCGAAGGCGAAGCTCGACATCACCGTTCCCGCGGAGCTGCAGGGCAAGCAGGCACGATTCGCGCAGCTGCCCGACGCGGTCCAGGCCGCCGTCGCCAAGGCATTCGGATCCGACCAGGGCGCCGGCGCGTTCAAGGCAGACCAGCTCGTTGCGTTCAACGCGAACGGCGAGGCAACTCTGGTCGAGGGCGGCACCGTCTACACCAAGCATCAGGCACAGGTTCGCGGCGCCGGCCCCGGCGAGGAAATCGCACTCACGGTTCGCCCCGGACGCCAGCCCGGCTCCGTCGGCCGCACGAATGCGACGCTCTCACCGCGACCCACCGTGCAGGGCGGCGGAGGAGTTTCCGCCGGGGGTGGCAGCGGCCACACCCACGCCAACAAGACCACGCCGTCGGTACCCACAGCCGGTCCCGGCGCACTCGTCGGCGCTGGCGTCGGCGGCAGCAGCACCAACGCCAACCGCATCACGCTGTTCGCGTCGGGCTCGGAGATGCGCGACCTCGATTTCGGCGGCCTCAACGGCTCCTACACCTGGGCGACGCTCCCGGCCAAGGCCAAGGACGCAATCCTCGCGCAGCTCCGGAACCCGTCCACGGATGCCGGCAAGGCGTTCGCCTCCCGCTCCGGCAGTGGCTGGTCGATCGATCCCGGCGCGATCATCGTCCTCGATGCCGGCTACGCATCCTTCATGAACGGTCTCAACCTCAAGCGAACGCAGACGACCAATGCGACGGCGCAGCCTGCCATGCCGACCATCGCGGGTGGCGGCCCCTCCGAGAATCCGATCGGGCACAACGCAACCCGCCCGCCGGTGAGCGGTGGCGGTGGCGTCGGCGCCGTTCGGCCGGGTACGCCCCCGCCCGCACCCGCGATCTCCGGCGGTGGCGGCGCCCACGTCGGGCACTGATTCCGCAGTTGCGGGCGTCGCACGCGACTCGCGCGCGTGCGCCATGCGATAGCCTGCGCCCATGGCGCAGATGACGTATCGAGAAGCCGTCAAGACGGCAATGGCAGAAGAACTCCGACGCGACGAGCGCGTGCTGTTCATGGGCGAGGACATCGCCGACATGGGTGGCTCGCAGGGCGTGTCCAAGGGCATGCTCGCGGAGTTCGGCCCCGGTCGGATCCGCAACACGCCGATCAGCGAGGAAGGCATCGTCGGTGCGGCCGTCGGAGCCGCCATGAGCGGATTGCGCCCGATCGTGGAGATCATGTACATGGACTTCACGTCCATGGCCATGGACCCGATCGTCGGCCAGGCAGCCAAGTGGCGCTACATGACCGGTGGTCAGGTGACCATCCCGGTGACGATTCGCACGCAGGGCGGTGCCGGCTGGCAATCGGGCTCGCAGCACGCATCGATGCTCGAGTCGTGGTTCACCCACATCCCCGGCCTCAAGGTCGTGATGCCGTCGCAGCCCGATGACGCGCGCCTGCTGCTCAAGGCCGCGATCCGCGACGAGAATCCCGTGCTCTTCGTCGAGCACCGCGACTGCTACCCCCGCAAGGGCGAGGTCGGCGAGGACCCGGAGGAAGTCGGCGAGCTCGGAAAGGGCCGCATCCTGCACGAAGGCACCGACTGCACGATCGTCTGCTGGGGCGGCATGCCCTGGGCAGCACTCGAGGCCGCGGAGCAGCTGCAGGCAGAGGACGGCATCTCGCTCGAGATCATCGACCCGCGCACGCTGCAGCCGTTTGACCTCGGGATCGTGCTCGAGAGCGTTCGCAAGACCAACCGCTGCGTCGTCGCCCACGAGGCGGTCACGTTCGGCGGGTTCGGTGCGGAAGTCGCGGCGCTCGTGCAGGAGCACGCGTTCGACCATCTCGATGCGCCAGTGCTGCGCGTCGGCGAGAAGTGGGCGCCGGTACCGTTCGCGCCCGTGCTCGAGGACTACGTCGTCCCCGGCAAGACAGAGATCATCGAGGCCGTTCGCAGCGTCGCCTACGCGACCGCCTGACAGCCCCACCCCAGCGACGCAGAAGGACTGACTGACACATGGCGACCCAGGTGAAGCTTCCCCGCCTCGGACAGGGCATGGACGAAGGCAAGGTCCTTCAGTGGCTCAAGGGCGAAGGTGACACGATCGAGAAGGGCGACGAGCTCTACGAGGTCGAGACCGAGAAGGTCAACGTCGAGGTGGAGGCACCCGCGGGCGGCACGATCCTCAAGGTGCTCGTCGACGCCGGGCAGACCGTCGCGATCGGCACGACGCTGGCCTGGATCGGCGAGCCGGGCGAAGACGTTCCTGCTGGCGGTGGAGACGATGGTGGCGCCGCGGCGGATGGTCGCGGAGCATCTGTCTCGCCCAAGGGCGAGTCAGCGCCCGCTCCCACCCCCGCAGCTGCGAAGGCTCCCGAGCCGAGCGCGTCTTCAGAGCCCCAGCGTGCGGAGAAGCCGGCGGCGTCGCCTGCTGCTCCTGTGAAGGGTGAGGCGGCTGCCGGCAGTGGTGACCGCGTGAAGGCGTCGCCGCTTGCTCGACGCATGGCGTCGGAACAGGGCGTGGACCTGGCGTCGCTCACGGGCAGTGGTCCCGACGGGCGGATCGTTGCGCGTGATCTGGAGTCCGCCGTGCAGGCGGGTGCCGCGGCCGCCGCACCGACGACCGCTGCTGCGCCGACCGAAGCCGGACCCGGGGTGGAGCGCGTCGAGCTCACCTCGATGCGAAAGACGATCGCGCGCCGCCTCGGCGAGGCATGGACTGCGCCGTCGTTCATCCTCAATCGCGCCGTCGACATGACGGCCACCAACGCGCTGCGCGCGAAGATGCTCAAGACCGTCAAGGAGGGCGACGTTCGCCCGACCGTCTCCGACATCCTCACCAAGGCCGCGGCAGTCGCACTTCGCCAGCATCGCGAAATGAACGCGCACTGGGCCGACGACGCGATCCTGCGCTTCGAAGCCGCGCACATCGGGCTGGCCGTTGCCACCGATGCCGGCCTCGTCGTGCCGGTGATCCGCGACGCGCACGCGAAGACCGTCAAGGAGATCGCTGCCGACCGCAAGGCGCTCGTCGACAAGGCGCGAAACGGCAAGCTCACGCCCATGGACTTCGAGGGCGGCACGTTCTCGATCTCCAACCTCGGGATGATGGGCATCGACAGCTTCACCGCGGTGCTCAATCCGCCACAGGCGGGCATCCTCGCCGTCGGCGCGACGGTCGATACGCCGGTCGTGGTCGACCGCCGCGTCGAGATCCGCCCGATGATGACGATTTCGCTGACGTGCGATCACCGCACCGTCGATGGCGCGGTCGGAGCTCGCTTCCTCCAGACGCTCGTCGAGCATCTCGAGGACCCGACTTCCATGCTGTGACTCAGTCGGTCAGGGCCTTGACGCCGCCAGCGTGCATGCGCCGAGGAGTCCGATATCGGACATCCCGCGGTCAGGTGGACGCGTGCAGCGTCTCGAGCAGGAACCGTGCGCCTTCGCGCTCGAGCCAGTCGGCCATCGTGGCTTCCTCCAGACGCTGCGCCTGCGCGAGGCGGAGCGTCGCATCGTCGCCGGCGAGTTCGGCCAGCACGGCGAGCTGCGAGTACGCAACGAGTTTGAGGTGTTCGACGACGTACATGTCGCGCAGGTCCTTGGCGGCGCGCTCGGCACGCACCAGGTTGATCGGTCCCTTGATCGCTGCGAAGGCGATCCCCTGCGCCTGCTTGCGGAGCGATGCCCTGGATCCGAGCTCGTGGAGTCGTCGCAGGATCTCGTCGCCATGGCGCTTGGTGACGTCTCGATGGTCGGCGACCCGCTCGCACGCGAGTTCGTCGTTCACCGTCGTCAACACCGTCGACAGCATGACGACGGCATTGCGCTCGAGCGCGTGGGTATCGCGCAGGTGGTCGATGAGCATCGTTCGGGCGACGTGCGTTCGCGAGGCGCCGTCTCCCGTTCGACGGTCGACATCGCGCCCCACGGCCTGGTTCCAGAACGTCATCAGCTCGTCGCGCGTGGCGACCTCGTCGACGCGCAGTTCGCGCGCGATCGTGGCGGTGGATTCATCACCCCCGCGAATGGCCTCGGCCTCGAGCAGCAGGTACGCGGCGACCTCCATCGCCTCGGCTGCGATCGCGTCGCGCAGGATCGCGCACTCGGAGGCGGGGCGAACGCGGTTGATGATCTGCTTCGGAATCGCGCTTCCCAGCGCCTGGCCCATCAGCCTGAGCGACGAACTGGCGTCGAGCTCCGCAAGCCGCTGCTCGACGCGATCGCCGTGTGCTTCGGTCGCCGACAGGTGCTGGTCCAGCAGTGCACGGACGGCGGGGATGCCAGCCTCGTCCCGCAGCGTGCGCAGCTCGCCGATCTGGGCACGCTCCATGGCAAGCGCCTGCTGCAGGTGTGTCACGACGTGTTCGCGGATCTTGGCGTCGTTCATCGTCGGGGTCCTTCCATCGACTGGCGTGTGTCGAAGGTGTGTCCCGAACACCGGCGGTAAAACGGAGCGCCGTCAGGAAAAGACTGGCGGGTCGACCTCAGAACGAGGCCGACCCGCCGGCAAGCGTGGAGGGCTGGGGAGGGGGAGGCGCCCAAACGCTGGGTGGAGGGGGAGGAAGGACCGTGGCAAAGCTCATCCGCGATCTCAAGGGTCGACCCATCTCCGGTGCACGTCGTGCATCAGCGGAGCGAGTCGGCCCGGTACTCCGCCACTCCCGTGGCCTCGTCCGTAACCGTGCTCTCCGTGAACCACATCATGCACCGCATGAGGACCCCTTTGAGATCGTCGTTGAAAGGATTCAACGAGCGTCCCTTCGGTAACCCGGCCACCTGGTCCGCCGGCGAGTGCCGCATGTTGCGCGACACCAACCCGGCGAGCAGGCCCGTCGGCTTTGCGCCCTCGCGTCGCCGCGAGTTTGCCCGTTCGAGGTTGCTCTCCATTCGGCAGCTCGGCTTCCTCGGCACCCGATCCGCTCTCGCGGCTACCGGTGGTCGAGACCCGTGGCTTTGCGCCCCAGCCTCGCGGCTGGTTTGCCCTTTCGTGGTTCGAGAGGTTTTTCGGCACGAGCACGCTGGAACTTGAGCAGGAATTGTGGATCAGGTTGAACCTCCAGATCATGGCGGCTTTCGTCACCCGAGTGCAGGTTTCTCCGGAGGAAATTCGGGGTGTCAGTCGCCCGGGCGTACGCACCGACCGCAGGTCCGCTGAAACGACCGGACCGCCCCGGATCGAACGACAGGGGAGCGGGGGACGGGCCTCGCTGTTCGGGGATGGGGACGAGGGCATCACACGTTTGCGCCGCTCGGAGACGACTGGGAGCGACTGACCCGCGCTCAGGGCTCGAGGCGGAACCGGCAGAAACGCACGCGACGATGGCCGGGCAGGCGGACGAATCCGGCTGACGGGATCGTGCCGACCCGCACGTCGGTCGGCGGACGCTCGAGCACGTCGACTACCGGCCAGCGGCGGTAGCGAAGCTCGGTGCTGCCCTCGGGGGCGACGTCCACATCGAAGCGCCCGATCGGCACGCCGAAGAAAAACGTCATGCCGCTGCCGGCATCGAACCGCTTCGTGAATCCCGGTACGAGCAGGCCGCTCGTTCGCCGGACGTGCCACGACCGCCCCGCTTCGCGTGTCACACCATGTCCATCCGGCGCAGGTGTTCGGCGATCTCCGCCGGCCCGAGCGCGCCGCGACCCACGCGTGCCATCAACTCGTTGAGGCGGGTCGTGGTCGCGAACTCCGGCCCATTCGCGAACGCATAGTCGGAGCCGCGCGTTGCGAGCACGCGGCGGAAGGCAGCCACCAGGAACGGGTCGTGCTGCATGCCCTGGTTCTGTACGAGGATGCGCTGCGCCAGTTCGGGATGCATCGCATCCCGGTACGGCCGGTCGCTCGTCATCGCGTTGTAGGCATCAGCCACCGCGATGATGCGCGCCTGCAGCGGGATGTCCGCATCGCGCAGCTTGTCGGGGTAGCCCTTGCCGTCGATGCGCTCATGATGGTGGCGAACGCCCGGCAGCACGTTGCGCAGGTGCTTGCTCGGCAGCAGGATCTGCTCGCCGATCTCAGGGTGCAGGCGAATCTCGTCGAATTCGTCGTCGGTGAGCGCCGCGGGCTTGCCCAGGATCGCGTCGGGCACCGCGATCTTGCCGATGTCATGCAGGAGCCCGGCAAGGTACGTCGCCTGCACCTCCGGGCCCGGCAGCCCGATCTCCGACGCCAGGTCGCGGCTGTACACCGCCACCGCCACGGAGTGGCCCGCACTGTATGGATCGCGCGCGTCCAGCGCGTTCACGAGCGATTCGGTGAGGCTCAGGTTCGCGGACTCGAGCTGGGCGTTGAGCTCGCGCTCGCGCCCGAACTGGCGAATGAGGAACTGCGTGGCGACGAACGGCAGCGCCAACAGCGTCAGCGCGCTTGCCGGGCCGGCCGCCTCGAGCCGGAACAGCGCGATGGCCGGCGTGAACAGCAGTGCGGCGGCCAGCATGAGCCGGCCGATCGGCACGGTCACGGCCGGAATCGGGATCCCGCGCGAACGCGCTTCGGTCGCCCACCCGAGATTGATGAGCGATCGCACCGTCGCGAACACCACGACCGTCAGCACGCTCGGCAGCACCACGGCTCCGTCGGAGACGGCGATCGTGAACTGCCAGACGGTCGCCGCGACGCTCGTCGCGCACAGGTTCACCGCCATGTCGAACGAGTTCCAGTCACGCCGATTGAGCACGAGCCGACCAAGCAGGCACCCGACCGCGGCCACCAGTCCGCCGGTGACCGTCGTGGCGACGACCGCGAACGGCGCGGCGAAATGAGCAGCGCTGACGCGCATTCCGCGCTGCACGCGCACCGCGAACACGTCGGCGAGGTTGCCCAGCAGCACGAGCGTGAGCACCATCCACGCATCGCCGGCCTGGATCGGCGACTCGCCGAGCGACCACACGATCACGCTGGCGATCGCGAACGTCCACACCATCGGGCGGTACCAGCGCCACAGGCCCGGCGCGGGCGGATACGAGATCGATGTGGATGCAGGGGCCATCGCAAGGCGCATCGGCGCGTGGATCACTCCGCTTGAGCCACCCACTCGCGCACGTGCGCGCACACGCCCCCACACGCGCGAGCCGACGTCATCTAGGATGCCGGTATGCCGTCCGGCACGAGGCTGGATCCACGGCTTCACGAACATTTTCCAGATCCAGGAGCAGCACACCAATGAGCGCCCATTACGACGTCCTCGTCATCGGAGCCGGCCCCGGCGGCTACGTCGCCGGCATCCGCGCAGCACAGCTCGGCGCGAAGGTCGCCGTCGTCGATTCGCGCGACGTGCCCGGCGGCACCTGCCTGAACGTCGGCTGCATCCCGACGAAGGCGCTCGTGCACTCTGCGTGGCTGCTCGACCACCTCAAGAAGGCGGAGACGTTCGGCGTGATGGCGTCCAACGTCGAGCTCGACTTTGGCAAGGCCACGCGCAACAAGAACAAGGTCGTCGAGGGGCTCACCCGCGGCGTCGGAGGCCTGCTCAAGGCCAACGGCATCGATTACCTCAACGGCACCGCCCAGTTCGTCGACGCCAACACCGTCTCGATCAACGGCGATTCGGTCACCTTTGACAAGGCGATCATCGCGTCCGGCTCGCTGCCCGCCCGCCCGCCGATCCCGGGCATCGACGACCAGCGCTGCATCGATTCGACCGGCATGCTCGCGCTCGAGGAGCAGCCGCGCCGCGTGCTCGTGCTCGGCGGCGGCGTGATCGGGTGCGAGTTCGCGAGCATCTACTCGTCGTTCGGCAGCGAAGTCACCATCGTCGAGATGCTCCCCAACCTCATCCCGATGGAGGATGGCGACGCCGGCAAGGCACTCGAGAAGGAGTTCAAGCGCAAGAAGGTCGCGCTGCAGCTCGGCTCCAAGGTGGAGCGCCTCGAAGGTTCCGCCAGCGGCGTGACCGCGCACTTCACCGACGCCAAGGGTGCGGCCGGCACCATCGAGGCCGACATCGTGCTCGTGTCAACCGGCCGCGTGCCGAACGTCAAGGATCTCAACCTCGAGGCAGCAGGCGTCTCCTATGACCCGCGCGGCGGCATCCCCACCAACGAGGAGATGCGCACCAACGTCGGTCACATCTACGCCGTCGGCGACGTTGCCGGCAAGTGGCAGCTCGCGCACACCTCCAGCCGCGAGGGTGAAGTCGCCGCCGAGAACGCGATGGGCCACCACGCGCTCGTCGACTACAAGGCCGTTCCGCGCGTCGTCTACACCGAGCCGGAGATCGCGGCTGTCGGCCTCACCGAAGCGCAGGCGCGCGAGGAGTACGGCGACGACGTGCGCGTCGGCACGTTCCCCTTCGCGGCCAACAGCCGCGCGCAGATCTACGGCGACACCACCGGCTTCGTGAAGGTCATCTACGAGGACCGCTGGCACGAGCTGCTCGGCGTCGTGATGGTCGGCGGCCACGTGTCCGACATGATCAGCGCCGGCGTCGTCGCGCTCGAGGCAGAGAGCACGGTCGAGACGATCGCGTTCTCGATCCAGGCGCACCCGACGCTCGCCGAGAGCATCAAGGAAGCCGCCCTCGATGCGCTCGGACAGGTCGTGCACATGCCGCCGAAGCGCAAGCCCGCAGGCGTTGCCTGACCTGCTGCGTGTGACGAGGTCGCACGCCGGGTAGCGACCCTCCAGCAGCAATGACGGCTGGAGGATGGCTCGGTGCGCAACAAGGGAAAGTACGCGGCGATCGGTTACGTGGTGAGCAAGTTCGTGCTCCCCGTGGCCAAGCGACAGGCGAAGAAGTCTGCGAAGCGCAAGGCCAAAGGTGCCGTCACCGGCACGGCCAACGCCGCCAGGAACCATCCCGCGCGCACGAGCGTCGCCGTCGGTGCGGCAGCCGGAGCAATCGGCTGGCTCGCCACGCGCGGACGGCGCGGCACGAGTTCGGGCGACGAGGACGCCTGATCCGGCGCGGACTGCCGGCTACGACGGCGTCGCCGCAGCTTCGTACGCCCACGCACACGCCAGGTCGGGATCGTCCAGGACGCTGTCGGGCACCTCGTGATACTGCATGACGGTGCTGCGCCCATCGGCGCGCCGATAGTGGAACGGCCGTGAGCCGGCGGCGACGTACTTCGCGACGGTCTCGCCACTGGTTCGAAAATACGTGACGCCGTCGTGCACGAGACCGAAGATGCGGTCCTCGAGATACAGCCCCCACGTACCGAACAGCCGCTTGGCGACGATCGGGCCCATCGGCGTCAGCAACGCAATTACCTGACGCGTCGCCTCGTCGATCGTGTCATCGACCTCGGACATGCTTCGCCTTCCCCACCCGTGCTGAGTGCACCCCCCGGCGCACCCTCACCCACCTGGGGGAGATCGGGAAAACGTTAACAAAGCTTGAGGATCGATTCCGTCAGCGAATCGATCCTGCAGGGCCGGCAGGTCACCCGACCCAGACGGCGGTGTCAGCGGCGAGGGCCTGGGCGCTTGTGCGTGTGGATCTGCTTGGAGCCCCAGCCGGCGAGGCGGCGCGTACCGCCTGAGCCCTTGCTGTTGTAGGCCATGCGCGGCGGAATGATGCGCAGGCCGGCGGCGAGGTAGTCCTCTTCCAGCCCCAGGTCCTCCGCCACGCGACCCATCACGTACTCGTCCTCGTCCGCGATCAGGCACGTCGCGACGCCCTTGCGGCCTGCGCGGCCCGTTCGACCGGAGCGGTGCACGTAGTCGGCGCGGTCGTCGGGGGCATCGAAGTGCACGACGTGCGTGATGTCGTCCAGGTCGAGGCCGCGCGCGGCGACGTCGGTGGCCACGAGCATCTTGAGCTCGCCGCGCTCGAACTTGGCGAGCGTCTTCTCGCGAACGTTCTGCGGCATGTCGCCATGCATCGCCTCGGTCGGGATCCCCTTGTTGTTGAGGTCCCGGTTGAGCGAGTCGGCGCCGCGCTTGGTGCGCGAGAAGATAAGCGTCAGGCCAGGCGTGTCGCGATCGGCCTCGAGCAGGTCCATGAGCGTCTGCATCTTGGTTCCGCGCCCGACCTTGATGAAGCGATGCTCGATGTTGTGCTCTTCGCCCTCTGCGCGAGCGACCTCGTAGCGATACGGCTCCTGCGTGTAGCGCTTCGCGATGCGGCCGGCACGTCCGTCGAGCGTCGCGCTGAAGAACATCGTGTGGCGACCCTCCTTCGGGATCGCAGCCTCGATGCGGTCGGTCTGCGGCTGAAAGCCCATGTCGAGCATCCGGTCGGCTTCGTCGAGCACGAGCATCGAGACGTTCGACAGGTCGAGCAGGCGCCGCTCCATCAGGTCGAGCAGTCGACCCGGCGTCGCGACGATCACGTGCGCGCCCACGGCCCGCTTGGCCTGCGTCTCCAGGTTGGTGCCGCCATAGACCGGCGCCGCGTCGATGTCGGTCGCGGCGAGCAGAATCTCGAACTCTTCCATCACCTGCACGCACAGCTCACGCGTCGGCACGAGCACGATCGCGCTCGGCGTCGGCATGTCCGCATGGATCCGCTCGATGATCGGGATCGCGAATGCGAAGGTCTTGCCGGAGCCGGTCGGTGCCTTGGCGAGGATGTCCCTGCCGCCCAGCGCGTCCTCGAGGACGAGCGTCTGGATCGGGAAGGTCATCTCGATGCCCTTGGCAGCGAGAGCTTCGACGGTCTGCTTCGAGATGCCGGGGATCTCGTCGAATCGGCGGGGTTCGGGTGCGCTCACACCCGCGAGACTATCAGGGCCGACGGGTGAATTCGCGCACTACTCCGTCGCAATCGCCTGGAGCACGTCCGTTCGGGCCGCGCGACGGGCCGGCAACACCGCCGCGAGCACGCCCGCGATGAATCCGCCGATGAGGACGCCGACGACCGCGAGTGGCGAGATCCCGAACACGAAGCCCTCGTCCGACAGCGCGCTGATGAGCGCCGCGCCTGCCCCCACGCCCACGAGCACGCCCACGATCGCGCCGAACAGCGCCACCAGGATCGACTCCGCGCGGATGACCCGACGCAGCTGGCGGCGTGTGCCACCGACGGCGCGGAGCAAGCCGATCTCACGCGTGCGCTCGAACACGTTGAGGGCCAACGTGTTGGAGATGCCGAACAGCGCAATCACGATCGACAGGCTCAGCAACGCGAAGACCATGCCGACGATCGGCGCGAGCTGGTCACGGAAGAACTGCTTGAGCCCCTCGGTATCGAGCACCTCGATGAACTTCGAGTCGTCTCCGAGGACCTGGTCGATGCGCGTGACGACCGTCGACGGCTTCGTGCCGTCCGCGACGTCGATGGCGACGAACGCCGCACCATGCGCCGCCGCCGGCTGCGTGTCGAGGAACGTGTCCGGAGACACGAGCATGCCGGCGCCGATGATCTCGCTCGCCTCGAAGATGCCCTGCACCTCGAGCGTCTGCGGGTCGCCTGCGGGGAACGCGAGCTCGACGTCCGAGCCGACGTCGAGGTCGTGCTCCTCGGCGAACTCGTCGCTCACGACGATCTCCGAGCCCGGATCGATGTCGCCATCGATGAGCTTCGCTCGAACCAGGCCTTCACCCGCGCCGACGGCGCCTTCGCTGTAGGCCACGTACGGCTTCGGCGACTCGGCGCCGAGGTCGAACTCGTCACCCACGATCGCCGTGCCGTAGTACTGCACCGCGAGCTCCTCGACCCCGTCGACCTCGCGCATCTTGTCGACGTTCTCGTCGCTGATCGTGGGGGACGAGCCGCCGAAGGTGTTGTTGTACGCGGACACGTCCGCGCCGAACGAACGCTCGATCTGGTCGTCCACCGTCGCCTGCAGCGACGCGTAGAACACGAGCACGAGCGACGCGAGCGCGAGTCCGATCATCAGCGCAGAAGCCGTCGTCGCGGCACGTCCGCGGTTGCGGAGGACATTGCCCTTCGCGAGCGCACCGGTGCGGCCACGGGCGAACACGACGGCCAACACGCGCGTGACCGGTGCGATGAACAGCCGCGAGAGCATCGCCAGACCGACGATCGTGACGAGGAAGCCGGCGCCGAGGCTCGTCAGGACCGCCTCGGTCGACGCGCCGTCTGCGGGAGCCAGGCCGCGCACGACGAGCACCGCCCCGATCACGAACAGCACCGCGCCGGCGGCGGGGACCTTCCACCCGCGATCGTGCGACGTGGACGTCGTGCGGATCGCCTCGAGCGGCGACAGCCGCGACGCGCGCCATGCCGGCACCACCGAGGCGACGAGCGTGACGAGCACCCCGACGATGTAGCTCACGATGATGGTGCGTGCCTCGATGGGGAACGGCTCGTTGGGGATCTCGAAGCCGAACGCGTTGAGCAGCACGCGCAGCAGTCCGGCGATGCCGTACCCGACGACGATGCCGATCGTGGACGCGACCACGCCCACGACGAGCGCTTCGAGCGCGACGATGCCGATGATCTGCGGGCGTCGCGCTCCGAGGATGCGCAGGAGGCCGAATTCCCGGGTGCGCTGGCCGACGAGGATCGTGAACGTGTTGAAGATCGTGAACGCGCCGACGAACACCGCCACGAACGCGAATCCGAGAATGATGTACTCGAGGTACTTGAGGAAGCTGTTGTCGATCGCCTCGCTGCTTTCGGCGGACAGCTCGGGAGCCGTGACGACGTGGAATTCGTCGCCGAGCTCGTCCGCGATGCGGTCGCTCAGCTCGTCCTGTTCGATGCCGGGATCGCCGACCACGTCGACGACGCTATAGCGATCGTCCATGTCGAGCAGGCCCTGCAGCTGCGTCGGCTCGAACATGGTGATCGAGGCGCCATTGAGGTTGTTGCTGTCGCCGAATTTGACCACGCCGACGAGCTCGAACGTCTCGGTCGTGCGACCGCCCTGGATCAGCACCTTCACGTCGTCGCCGAGCTCGTGGCCGCTGCGCTCGTAGGCGGTCGCGTCGAGTGCGAGTTCGCCGTCGCCGGGCGGCCGGCCCTTGTCGATGCGGAGCACGCTCAGGTCCTTGGCCGGCTCGCTCCAGCCAGCGGCGAACGACGGCGGGCCGAACTCGGTGATCGGCTTGCCGTCCTTGCCGAGCGGCTGTGCGCCGAGCTCGAAGATGAGGCCTTCGGCCTGGCGCACGCCGTCGACGTCGCGGATGCGCGACAGTGTCTCGGGCGACATGCCGACTTCTGCCAGGTCGATCGGCACGAGCACGCCTTCGTCCTGAGCGGTTCGGAGCTTGACGTACTGCGAGGTCCTGACCTCGACGTCGATCTTGGCGGTCGCCTGGTCGAACAGGTCGTCGAACGACCCGCGCATCGCGTCGGTCAGGAAGTAGGAGCCGGACACGAATCCCACGCCGAGCACGATCGCGACGCTCGTGAGCAGCAGGCGGAGCTTTCGGGCGAGGATGCCCTTGATCGACACGCGCAGCATGCGTCAGCTCTCCGGGTTCGTGCCGGCAGACAGGCTGCGGAGCGTCTCGAAGACGGTGTCGGGCGTCGGGCTCTCGAGGGTCTGCACGATGCGACCGTCGACCAGGAACTGCACGCGGTCGGCGATGCTCGCCGCGTTCGGGTCGTGCGTGACCATCACGATCGTCTGGCCGTAGTCGTCGACGGCCGCGCGCAGCAGCGCGAGCACCTCGGCGCCGCTCGCGGTGTCGAGGTTGCCGGTCGGCTCGTCCGCGAAGATCACGGACGGGCGCGCGACGAGCGCGCGGGCGACCGCGACGCGCTGCTGCTGACCACCCGACAGCTCGCTCGGTGTGTGTTCGAGGCGGTCGGACAGTCCCAGACGCGACGTCACTTCGCGCATCCACTCCGGGTCGGGCGAATCACCGTCGAGGCGCAGTGGCAGTTCGATGTTCTCCTTCGCGGTGAGAGTCGGGATCAGGTTGAACGCCTGGAACACGAAGCCGACGCTGCGGCGTCGCAGCTTGGTGAGGGCGGTGTCCTTGAGCGTCGCGAGGCTGAACTCGCCGATCTGCGCCTCGCCGGAGGTGAGGGTGTCGAGTCCTGCCATGCAGTGCATGAGCGTGGACTTGCCGGAACCCGACGGTCCCATCACCGCGGTGAAGCCGCCCTGCTCGAGCGCGAGATCGACACCATCGAGGGCACGAACTGCGGTGTCGCCCTTGCCGTAGACCTTGACTGCGTCGCGCACGCTGGCTGCGGGGCCGTCGCCGGAGGGTGTGGGGGTCGCAAGTGGAGTGCTCATGTGCGCGACCCTACACGCGCGCGGGCGCACCTCCGCGAAGCCTGCAAGATGACGCACCTCAAGTACATCACCGCCGCGTGGTACCGAAATGGTAGATTCCGACTTCAGCAGCTTTGAAGGAGGCGTCATGGTCCGGTTCCGCCCACAGTTCACCTACGCAAACATCATCGCGACGATCGCGCTGATCCTGTCGCTCGGCGGGACGGCGTACGCTGCGATCGCGGACGGAAGCATCCTCTCGCGCCACATTCGCAATGGGGGCGTCACCAAGGCAGATCTCGCGTCCAACTCGGTGAACTCGCTCAAGGTGGCAAATGGCTCGTTGCTGGCAGCGGACTTCAAGGCGGGCTCGCTGCCCGCCGGACCTCAGGGTCCTGCAGGGACCCCCGGTGCGAACGGCACGCACGGCACGAACGGGCTGAACGGGTCGCCGGGTGCACCCGGCGTCGATGGCGCCGACGGCGTGGATGCCACAGCTCCTTCCGGCGCGGTGATGTTCTTCAATCTGGCGACGTGCCCGGCGGGCTGGTCCGAGCTCGTCAGCGCACGCGGCCGATACCTGGTGGGCTACAAGACGGGTGGAACGCTCGGTGGAACCGTCGGAACCGAGCTGAGCGCAGCCGAGAGCCGCGCGACGGGCTCGCACACCCATGCCGAGAACGGGCACAACCACGGCGGCATCGTCACGCCGGCGCCGTTCTCGGTGCAGAGCGGCGCAGGGGCGCAGGTACAGGCCTACAACCCGATGGGCGGCTCGACCCAGTTCGGCGGTTCGACGCCGCAGGTACCGGTCGGCAGTCCGCCCGGCGGCACCAACGCTCCGTACGTGCAGTTGCTCGTCTGCCAGAAAAGCTGACCGAGCGGCGGGCTAGTTCGTCGTGAGGGCGAGGCCGAGCACCGATCGAGCCGCATCGTCGATCGCCTGGAGCGCGGTCGTGCCGATCGCCTTGGTCTCGGCGGCGTTGGTGAGGAACATGCCGGGCTTGTCCTTGAGCATCATGCCGCCGACGAGGCCGGAGTCCGTGGACAGGTTGATGCCCACCACGCCGTGCCGGTCGCCGAGTTCGTGCAGCGCCTTCACGGCCGTGTCGAGCGCGCCGCTGCCGGTTCCGTTCACGGTGTGCGACTTCGTGCGGTCGAAGAAGCTCGCGGGCCCGACCGCGCCCGTCGACAGGATGTAGGCAGGGTTGGTGATGCCCTTGGAAGTCGTCACCTTCGCGGACGCGACGCCAGCATCCAGCGACGTGTCGACCGCGACGTTGGTGAACCGGAACGTGCCACCCGTGGACGGGCCGCTGATGTGGAAGTTCTGCATGCCCGGGCGTCGGCGCCCGCATCGGCGGCGAGTCGCACTTGGCGTTCCCATGGCCGCGTCGCGGCGCAGCGCTGGGCGCCCGAGGCCACTCAGCGCAGCAGGTCGACGGCCCGTCGCAGCACGGTGAGGGCGGTGCCGTCGCCGAGCAGCTCGCGCGTCAGCACACGGGTGTCGGGCCCGAGCGCACCCGCGACCGCGTCGTGGATGCCGGCACCGACGGCGTAGTCGACGGGGTGGAGCAGGCGCACGATGCCGCCGGGCTTGAGCACGCGAGCGATCTCGTCGGCGGCGCCCGCACGAAGCGGAGCGCTCTCGACCGTGACCATGTCGGCGACGGAGCTGGCGAACGGCAGCTGCTCGCCGCGGCCTGCCACCAGGTTCGGGATCGGTCGTCCGGGCGCCCCGGTGGTCGATGTGACGACACCGGAGTTCACGTTGATCGCGCCGGCGTACCGGCCCTCGCCACCGATGTCGAGATGCACGATCATGCGCGAGCGTCGACGAACTCCTGCACGAGCCGTGCGGCGCGGTCGATGCGCAGCAGCGCCTCGCGACCGACACGCTCGTTGAGCTCGGTGCTGCCGCCGAAGCCGAGTTCGCCCTTCACGCGAACGAGACCGACGTGCGCCGGATTGTCCGACAGCTTGATGCCGTCGATGCCGTGGCGGCTGCCGAGGTTGTGCAGCGCCTGCACCGCATCGTCGAAGGAGCCGACGCCGCCACCCGTCGCGGGCTGGCGCACGAGCGTGTTCGCGCGATTGAAGAACGAGCCCTGGCCGATGGGCAGCATCCCGAGCAGCGGCACCCGGCCGAGCGGATTGGCGACGCCCTTCTCGGTCGTGAGGACGGCCGTCACGACATCATCGGCGACCTTCGTGTCGATCACGGTGTCCACGAACCGCAGCTCCGACTGGGCAACGCTGCGCAGGATCTGGAATTCGGTCATCGGTGGTCCCCGTTCGTGATGGCGCCCGTCGTCCCGGACGGCGCCTGCCGGTCTATCGAATGGGGACGAGCAGGCGTTTCCCGAGCCGTGCAACGACCCTCACCGTCTCCGCGAAATACAGGAGGACGGACGGGAACGACAACGGTGGGGAACACAATGGACGTCATGGCACTTCGCTCGCGGCCGCTCGCGGTCGAAGACCGCGCCGACGCGGGCGATGTCGTCACGGCAACTGCTGTCGGAGCAGCGGCGGGAACCCTGGTCAGCGGGTCCTTCCACCGGTTCGGACCACCCAGGCTCGGCATGGGTGCGCCGTGGCTCACGGCGACGTTGGGCGTCGGGCTGATGACCGGACTTGCCGCCGGAGCCTTGACCGCGACCAATCGCACCGGGGATCGCACCAATTCGATGCTCGGCAGCGCGCTCATCGGGACGACGGCGTTCGCGGTACCTGGCATCTGGATCCACGGGAAGATGGATTTCTCGGGCAACCCCGTAAACCGTTGGGCGGCCGCGGCTGGAGTCGCTGCGGTCGGTGCCCTCGTCTCGCCGATCATCCACGAGGCAACGCGTCCACGGGACTGAGCTGCCGCACGTCGCCCCGGACGGCGCCCTGCTCAGGCCCAGGTGTCGACAGATCCGCCCGTGCCGGCGGGGCTCGCGGCGCGCATGCCCTCCATGAGCTGGGCGGTGAGCTGCTCGATCATCTCGAGCGAGGCATCGAGCATCTGCACCGCGACGGCGCTGCCGGCCTGTGCGGCGGCCAGTGTCGCACCACCGTGAAGTCCGCCACCACTGCTGACACCGCCCACTGCCATGCGGAGATCATCGGCGCCGCCAAGGCAAGCTGGACCATCCGCAAGCTTGCATGGGTCGCGTGGCTGCAGGGGCGGCTCAGCGCGCGGGAATCGCTGCCGGGTCGATCGGACCGCGCCCCGCGGCAGCCGCGCACGCGTCCGCCAGGTCGGAGGAGCGCGTGCCGCACGGGTCCACCATGGACGCGCCGCGGCCGACCATGCCGGCGCACGCGATTCGTCCGACCCGTGTGGTCGCGAGCTCGTCGCACGCCGCCAAGCGGTCCGCGACGGTCGGAGTGCGGTCGGATGCGACGTCGGCCCGGAGCCAGACGTGACCCTCGCACCACGGCAGCAGGTCACGTCGCACGCCGCCACATGCATGGCGTGCGCGATCGGTGGCATCTGCTCGCTCGTCGAGGAGCACGTACTCCATGAGCGACCCCTTCATGCACGTCGTGAGGAACGCCTCGCGGTCGAGGCCCAGGCGCACCGCACCGCGGTACGTCGATGCGCACCACGCCGCGGCCGTCGGCATGCCCGCGGCGCCGGCGCGACGGGCGAGCACGTGTCCGAGCGAGTGCCCGCAGGCCCAGTCGACGTTCGCGTCGGATGCGTCGCAGGATCGCGCGCCGTCGCGGATGAGTTGTGGCGTGGGGGCCGCGTCGAGCCAGGCGACCTGCATTCCATGAACGTATCCCTCGTGGCAGAACGACCGTGGTCGAACCAGCGGCAGCCGTGCATCTGAACGCGCGAGTCGCTCGCCCGCGTCGGCACCGAGTGGATGCAACGCCATGTGGCAGTCGGCGGCGACGCCGGGATCGGCGCGTGCCGCGCGCTCGAGTCGCTCGAGCGCGCCGTCGAGGCCTATGGCGTCGATATCCGCGCGGACCGCGCGTTCGATGCATGCGCGGCGTGGCACCGCGCCTCGCGGCTCGCTGCACGCGGCGACCGACTCGCCCGCGGTCGAGGTGCTGGACTCGTCCGAGGTGCCCCGCGACGCGGCGGCAGCACCGGAGGCGACGCACGCCAGCAGTGCGATCGCCATGCAGGCCAGCGTGAGGCGACGGCTTCGCACGTCAGTCCTGCTCGGTCCCCGCATCGCGCACGGCCGAGATCATGAGCAGCTCGCCCGTCTTCAGCTCCTCGATCGCGAGCAGGTAGGGGTGGTCCGCATCGACGGGGACACCGATGGGGCCGCCGGCCGATGCGCTCACGCCGACCACCGTGACGGCCGCGGCCTTGGTGCCCTTGGCATCGACCTGGAGGCCGGTGCCCTGCTTGACGAACTCGATCTTCATCGGATCCTCCGGCTCATTGATGAGACGGTTGTAGGTGCCGAGCGGCACGCCGATCGCAGCGAGGTCGTCCTTGATGTCGCGCACCTCCTGCAGGTCGAGCGTCGGCATTGACAGCGCGACGTCGATCGGAGCGAGGCGTTCGCGCAGCTCGCGCCAGCGCGCGGCGTCCATCGAGTCGATGACCTCGTCGAGGCCGTCGTCGAGCCGTGGTACGACCAGCACCATCGCGAAACGACCGCCCTTGTACGGAATGCGGACCATGTCGAACGCGCCGTGCGCCTGCTCGCGCAGCGTGTCGACGTCGGCCCACTGCAGTTCGGGGTCGGTCTCCGAGAATGCATAGTCGAGCGTGCGCAGGTCGCGCAGCATCGGCACGTCGACCGGCTCGGCGCCCGAGCGCGTGAACGGGCCCGGGCGTGGATCCTCGAACCGCTCCGCCCACGTGCCGTCGAACGTGAACGCGTTTGCGAGCAGCATGACCATGTCGAGATCGAGGTCTTCGTCGCTCAGGACCTGTGGCACTCGGCCCTTCGTCCGGTCCTTGATCCACGCATTGAGCGGTGCGGCGTTGCCGAACTCGAACCGGCCGACCTGGCCGTCGAACTGGTCCTGGATGATCGTGTCCATCCGCGGAGTCGGCGTGTGGAGGGGCGACGTCCAGATCGCGTTGGCGACCTCGACCTCATCGCCGCGTTCGAGCTGGACACGCAGGTCGCCTGCCGACCGATTGATCGCACCGAGAGTCAGGCCGCGGAGGCAGAGCGCGGCGAGCAGACGCTCGTCGGTCCCGGAATCCGCGCCGTTGGCGAGCATGTGGAGCGCCGCCACCGCGCTGTAGGGCGAATAGGTCGTGGTGGGCTCGTCCTTGGCACGGCTCGTGGCATCGACCTGCCGGAAGCTGCGCCATGCGAATCCGAGGTTCGCGTCGGCGAGCGTCGCGTCGGTCGGCAGCGCGCACGATTCGGGCGCCTTCGTGCTCTGCACCACGTCCATCTCGTCGTCGGCCGCCACCCGCGCGGGGGTTGTCGCGGTGTCGGCGTCATCGGTGCGTGCGGCCTGCACGCCCCAGGTCGATCCGCCGACCAGCACGGCGCCGAGCACCACGAGAACGAGCAGACGACGCATGCGAACACCCTTCGATCACGCGCGGCGTGACTGCCGCACCCACGTAGGACGCACTATGCCGCATGCCGGTTCCCGGTTCACCAACCGGATGGTTCACGACATCGAATGCTCAGCTAGGCGTTGTTCGCCTGCTTGGCCTTGGACTTGGCGGTGTGGCGCTGCGAGGCGTTGAGGATCGACTTGCGCAGGCGGATCGCGTCGGGCGTGACCTCCACGCACTCGTCCTCGCGGATGAACTCGAGCGCTTCGTCGAGCGACATCTTGCGTGCGCGGTTCATCGTCTTGAGCACGTCGCTCGTCGCGGAGCGGTGGTTGGTGAGGTGCTTCTCGCGCACGATGTTGACGTCGAGGTCCTCGGGGCGGATGTGCTCGCCGATGATGCGCCCCTCGTACACGTCGTCGGTCGGTTCCACGAACATCGTGCCGCGGTCTTCGAGGTTCGTGATCGCGTACTGCGTCGCCGGGCCCGGGCGGTCTGCCACGAGCGAACCGCTCTGGCGCAGGCGCAGCTCGCCCATCCACGGCTCCCACGCGTGGAAGGTGGAGTGCAGCTGTCCGGTGCCCTGTGTGGCTGACAGGAACGTCGTGCGGAAGCCGATCAGCCCGCGCGCGGGAACGTGGTACGAGACGCGGGTCCAGCCGGCGCCGAACGACGTCATGTCGACCATCTTGCCCTTGCGGGTCCCCATCAGCTGCGTCACCGCGCCGACGAATTCCTCGGGCATGTCGACGACCGCGAGCTCGACCGGCTCGAGGACCTTGCCGTTCTCGTCCTGCGTGGTGAGCACGCGGGGCTTGCCGACCGTCAGCTCGTAGCCCTCGCGGCGCATGCTCTCGATGAACACCGCCAGCTGCATCTCGCCGCGACCCTGGATCTCCCAGCGGTCCGGCACGCCCAGGTCGTTGAGGCGGATCGAGACGTTGCCGATCAGCTCCTTGTCGATGCGCTCCTTGAGCATGCGCGCGGTGACCTTGTCGCCGCTCTTGCCCGCGAGCGGCGAGTCATTGATGCGGAATTCCATGCCGATCGCCGGCTCGTCGACCATCAGGCGCGGCAGCGGGCGCGGGTCCTCGAGGTCGCCGATCGTGTCGCCGATCGTGATCCCCTCGATGCCCGAGATCGCGATGATGTCGCCGGCGCGGGCGCTCTCGCCCGGCACGCGGGTCATCGCCTGCGTGATGAGCAGCTCCACGATCTTCGCGCGCGAGATCTCGACGTGGCCGGACTCGTCGCTCGCCTCGTCGGCCTCGCGCATCCACGCGACCTGCTGGCCCTTCTTGATCTCGCCGTTGACGATGCGCAGCAGCGCGATGCGGCCCAGGTATGGCGACGCGTCGAGGTTGGTGACGAGCGCCTGCAGCGGAGCGGTCGGGTCGTACGAGGGCGCGGGCACCTCGCGGATGAGCATCTCGAACAGCGGTGTCAGGTCGTCGGCGAGCTGGTCGGGCTCGGGGCCGGCCTTGCCGTCGCGACCGATCGCGTAGATCGTCGGGATGTCGAGCATCTCGTCGTCGGCACCCAGGTCGATGAGCAGGTCGAGCACCTCGTCGACGACCTCGGCCGGGCGCGCGTCATGGCGGTCGACCTTGTTGACGACGAGCACGATCGGCATCCGGCGCTCGAGCGCCTTGCGCAGCACGAAGCGCGTCTGCGGCAGCGGACCTTCGGCGGCGTCCACCAGCAGCGCCACGCCATCGACCATCGCGAGCCCTCGCTCGACCTCGCCCGAGAAATCGGCATGGCCTGGGGTGTCGACGACGTTGATGACGAGACCGTCGTAGTTCACCGCCGTGTTCTTGGCCAGGATCGTGATGCCACGTTCCTGTTCCTGGTCCATGGAGTCCATGGCACGTTCGGCGACGTTGGCGTGTGCACCGAACGCTCCCGTCTGGTGCAGCATCGCGTCGACCAGCGTCGTCTTGCCATGGTCGACGTGCGCGACGATCGCAATGTTGCGGATGTCGTCGCGCGTGGCGCCGCTGTGCTGGCTGCCACCGAGGTGCTGGTCGGCGGAAGCATGGGAGGAGGGGGAGGGGGAGGAGGTACTCACCGACAAAGGGTACCAATGTGGGCGAACCTACGCGTCGACCCGCTTCGCTGCCTGTGCGAGCTCCTCGTGGATGCCTTCCTCGAACTCCTCCAGCAGCTTGCCGCAGAACGCCGGAAGGTCGTCCGGATTGCGGCTGGTGACGATGCCCTCGTCGACCACCACTTCCCGGTCGACCCACGTGCCCCCCGCGTTCTCGATGTCCGTGTGCAGGCTCGGATAGCTCGTCAGCTCGTGACCTTCGGCGATGCCGGCCTCCACGAGCAGCCAGGGACCGTGACAGATCGCGCCGATCGGCTTGCCGGCGTCGGCAAATCCCTTCACGAACGCGACGGCGTCATCGTCCAGGCGCAGCTGGTCCGGATTGTGCACGCCCCCAGGCAGCACGAGCCCGTCGAAGTCCTCGGCGCTCACGTCCGTGACGACCGCGTCGACCGGGAACTCCTCGCCCGGGTCGGTGTGCTCGAATCCCTGGATCGTGCCTGGCTTGATCGAGACGAGCACCGGGTTCGCGCCGGCGTCCTCGACGGCCTTCCAGGGCTCCGTCAGCTCGACCTGCTCGACGCCGTCGGTCGCCAGGAATGCGATGCGTTGTCCGTCCAGTCGGTGTTCCATGCTGGTGCTCCTTCATGGTGCGTGCCTTGTTGGTGCCGTTCCTCGTGCGAGCAGCAGCAAACGCGCCGTGACCGGGTAGGCCCGCTGCATGGAACCCACCGATGCATTCACCGCAGACGACTACGCACCATTCGGGCGGCGCGTCGTCGCGTTCCTCATCGACGTGCCGATGCTCGCGGTCGTGACGTTCGTCGTGTTCATCGCGATGGCGATCGCCAACGGCGGCGAGCTCGACCTCGAGGAGTTCGGGATGCTCTTCACGTGGCTGGCCACGGGCGTGGCGTGGGAGGTGCTCTGGATCGCGGGCCCGGCGCGAGGCAAGCCGGGGCAGCTGCTGGCAGGGTTCCGCGTCGTCGGGCTCGACGGCACGCGCGTGCCGGTTGCTCGGGCGGTGATCCGCTGGGCGGTCCGGGTGACGACGTTCGTGCTGTTTCCATTCGGACTCATCGCGCAGGTCGTCACGATTGCCGCGTCGCAGCGCAACCAGGCGGTGCACGACGTGTTCGCGGGCACGGTCTGCGTCGAGCGTGCGGCGCTCGAGCAGGTTCGATCCGTCCAGCACATCCCGACGGCGGCCGAGCGGGCCACTCCCGTGGCGGCTGCGCGCGACAGCGACGCGACCCGGCATCAGGGCCCGTTCCTGTGACCGATCCGTCGCGCAGCTGGCGCAGAAATCAAACCTGAATCGCGGGCCAGGATGTCGGCCCGTGATCGGCCTGTGAAGACGCCGACGGATGGTCCATACTCCCGCGCACGGAGCAGGCGGCTGGTGTCTTGGGAGGACGCTGGGGAAGCCGCCGGTCCCGCTCCGGGGAGGGGATCCCATGCGCATTGCCGCAGCAGTGCCGTCGCTGGTCACGCCAATGGTGCCGGTGGCGCCGAAGGCCGTGACGGGAGTCGGACCGTCGGAGCAGGAAGCCACGCTCATCGAGCGCATGGATTCCGGCAACACGCTCAAGCACATCGATCAGCTCAACCGCACGCCGCGCGCCTGGAAGACGGAAGGCTATGACAAGGCCGTCGACTACGTCATGGAGCAGCTGCAGGCTGCTGGCTGGGACGTGAAGGTCGAAGAGCTCGAGACGGGCGGCTGGGCCGGCAAGGGCAAGCTTCGCAACGTCGTGGCCGAGCGCCGCGGCACCGCGCCCGACGGCGAGCGCCAGCTCGTGGTGGCGGGCGCGCACCTCGACAGCGTGCGAGGCGCCCCGGGTGCCAACGACAACGCATCGGGCTCTTCCACGCTCATCGAGCTGGCGAGGTCGTTCAACGGCATCGACACGCGCAATGACATCCGCCTCGTCTGGTTCGACGGCGAGGAAGCCGGCCTGCTCGGCTCCAGGGCGCACGTCAAGGCGAACGCCGCTGACACCGATCGCACGATCGCCATGATCAACATGGACATGGTCGGGTCGCAGAACGGCGATGTCGGCGCGTCGCTCGGTGCACGCACTCGAAGCGGGCTCGCGGATGCGCTCAAGGGCGTGCTGCTGCGTACCGGGCTGGGTGGCATCGTCCGAACCGAGACGCATTCGCGCAGCGATCACGCGTCGTTCGACGGCGCGGGCATTCCGGCGCTCGACTTCGGCGTGTCGGTCAAGACGATCAATCGCGACGATCCGTTCTACCACTCGCCCAAGGACACGCTCGACAAGATCAATCCCCAGGTCCTGGAGGGCTACGGCGACCTGATCGCCGTGACGCTGCTCGACCTGGCGAACCGCGGATCGCGCACGATTGCGGGCCGCAGCTTCGGCTGAGCGACTCGAAGCCGATCAGATGGTATCGACGGCAGGCGAAGCCTTGTCGTAACATGTTGACGAATCTGCAAACTATCGATACGTTGGTTCCACGCCCCCCGAAAGGAACCCGCTCGATGATCCGCCGCCTCGCTGTCGCCGCCGCCACCACCTGCTGTCTTGCCTTTCCGATGTCTGCCGCAGCCATCACGCCGACCTCCGCGGTCGTCGGCGCCGATTCGCGTGCGACCTTCAACTGGGCCCTGGACCCCGACGAGGGCTCTCCCGCCGTCTATGTCTCCACGACCGCGACGGTCGACGAGCGCGGCACGCTGGATCGCCTGACCGAGTACCAGTCGCTCGCCGACGGAACCTCGTCCTGGCAGACCGACGACGCCCTGCATGCCGGCACCTACAGCTGGCAGGTGAGCGCATCCGACGCCGACTGGAATCCCCGTATCTCGCCCGTGCAGCAGCTGGTCGTTCCGGCTTCGTTCCGACCCGGGAGCCCGACGTTCAGGTGCAACTCGCGCAAGCGGCTTTCGCTGCGCAGCGGATGGACGACGAACGTGCCGGACCTCAAGTACTCGGTGCGCATCAAGCAGGGCAGGCGTTCGATGGCGAACCTCAACTACACCGAGTACCTGCCTGCGTCGTCGATCGGCATCGTGCAGCGCGAGGACCACGACTGGACGCCGATGTTCGCCCGCGCGTTCCCGCGCAACGCGACGTTTGTCGCGACGATCCGAATCACTGGTCCCGGCGTGAATTTCACCAAGGTGCTCAAGGCACGCTGCCGCTGAGCGCCGGCTGCGCGATTGGTGATTCGCACGTCCTTTGCCCCCTGACGGGCAGGCCACGCGGTCGGGCAAACGTAGGTAGTTCATCCGATCCGCGATTGCGCGTTCCGTCGGATGCTGATGCCATGGGAATCTCTGCCTGTACCTCGCCGCCGCCACTGCCACTCGCTCAGACAGCCGCCTCGTCCGCGCCGGTCGCCGGCGGGGGGCTGGCACCGACGCTCGCGCCGACGGTCACCGAACCGACGCCGACGACCGCTGCGTCGTCCGTCGCAGGCACGAGCGGGGGCGGTGCACCCGCACAGTCGCCGGTCCAGGCGCCACCGCCCGGCAAGGACGGAGCGTCCGGCGGCGGCCCGACCGACATGAACGCATTGATCGGCCAGCTGAGCGCCGCCGTCGAGCAGCTCCAGGTCGCCGTCGCGGCGTTCCAGCAGCAGTCCGGCGTCGCGCCTGGCGCCACGGCTGACGGCGGCGGAGGTGCCGCTGGCTGTGGCATGGCCGGCTGCACGATGCCCGGCTGCGGCACGAGCGCCAACGGTGGAGGACTCGCGGCGTCACAGGCCACCGGCGGTGCAACGACCGTCGGCGCCGCGCCTGCGGGCGCCGCGCCCGCACCAGCTCCCACGCCGGCACCATCACCGTCACCGACGCTTGCGGCGGCCCTGCCCGGCGCGGATGCGCCCGCACCGACGTCCGCGATCACGCCGCCCGCGGGCGCTCAGCCCGCGCCGCCACCAGAAGTGAGCGGCGGTGGTGCCAGCGGCGCGCCCGACGCGCGCGAGCGCGACGAGCGAAAGCGCGACGACGCCCACGCGCACTCGCACGGCTGACACGCCGCTCGATCCTCGCTCGGTCAGTCCCGGGTCTCGAACGCGAGCGCGCAGCTGTTGATGCAGTAGCGCTCGCCCGACTCGCCGGGACCGTCCGGGAACACGTGGCCGAGATGGCCGTCGCACGTGGCACAGCGCACCTCGGTGCGACGCATGCCGTGTGACGTGTCCTCGATCAGTCGAACGTGTTCGACGTTCGCCGGATCCGTGAAGCTCGGCCAGCCACTGCCGGAATCGTACTTGGTATCGGAGCGAAACAGCTCCGTCCCGCAACCCGCGCATGTGAACGTGCCCGTGCGCTTTTCGTGCAGCAGCTCGCCCGTACCTGGCGCCTCGGTGCCCTGCTCGCGCAGCACGTGGTACTGCTGCGGCGTCAGCTGCGCCTTCCATTCCTGAACGGGCTTCTCGATCTTCGTCATCGCGCGCCTCCTCGACTGCGTGGCTCTCTGCACTGAACTGTACGCGCCCCGCCCGTTTCCGGCTGTAGGTGGGCCGACCTTTCGGGTCTTCATCGAAGCTTCATGAGCGCTTCTCGAAGCCTTCATCGGCGCGTCATAGAACCCACATCGACGGCGGATACGTTCCACACCGTCAGCGGCGAGAACCCCAGGAGGGGTGGCTCGCACAACGAATCGGCGCACGGCGCCGGAGGGAAGTCTCAGATGCGAACGATGACCTGGAAGACGATGCGCGGGGCAATCCTGCTCGGCGGCGCGGCCTTCGTGGCCGCAGGCTGTGGCGGGGACGGCAACGATGGCGGGAGCGGATCGGGACTGAGCGGCACGATCCGCCTCGACGGGTCCAGCACCGTCGCACCGCTGAGCGAAGCAGCGGCCGAGACGTTCCAGGAAACGGAATCCGACGTCCGCGTGACGGTTGGCACCTCGGGCACCGGCGGCGGGTTCGAGAAGTTCTGCGTCGGCGAGACCGACCTGTCCAATGCCTCGCGCGCGATCAAGGAAGACGAAGCCGAGATCTGCGAGGCCGAGGGTGTCGAGTACGAGCAGATCCACATCGCCAACGACGGCCTCGCCGTCGTGGTGCACCCCGACAACGACTGGGCGTCGTGCCTGACGGTCGAGCAGCTCAAGACGATCTGGGACCGCGACTCGAAGGTCGACAACTGGCAGGACGTCGATCCGGACTTCCCGGACGAGAAGCTCGAGCTGTTCGGTCCCGGTACCGACAGCGGCACGTTCGACTACTTCACGGACGTGATCAACGGCGAAGAGGGTCGCAGCCGCACCGATTACCAGCCGTCGGAGGACGACAACATCACCGTTCAGGGCGTCTCCGGCAACACGGGCGCGATGGGCTACTTCGGCCTCAGCTACGTCGAGCAGAACGAGGGCAAGCTCAAGGCAATCGAGGTCGACGGCGGCGACGGCTGCGTCGCGCCCAGCGTGGAGACCGTGCAGTCGGGTGAGTACGCGCCGCTGAGCCGTCCACTGTTCATCTACCCGAGCGCGAAGCTGCTCGAGCGCGAGGAGGGTCTGGCGTTCATGGAACACTATGTCGACAACTCCGCTGCCATCGCCGAGCAGGCGCTGTACGTGCCGCTGACCGACGAGCAGCTGAAGATCGCCGAGGACGCGGTCGAGAAGCTGAAGGGCTGAGATAGACATCGATCTGACACGAGGCCGCCCCCGCCGCGGCGAACAGCTGATGCGCACGCTCATGTTCCTGTGCGCGCTGCTGTCGGTCGGCACCACGATCGCGATCCTGATCGCGCTCGCGGTGCCGACCCTCGAGTTCTTCGGTGAAGTGTCGCTCCGCGAGTTCTTCACGACGAGTGACTGGTCGCCGCTGTTCGAGCCCCCCGGCTTCGGCGTGCTGCCGCTCATCTCGGCCACCATCGTGACGACGTTCTGGGCGCTCGTGGTGTGCGTGCCGTTCGGACTCGGCACCGCGATCCTCCTGTCTGAATATGCGAGCCCGCGGGCGCGATCGATCCTCAAGCCCGTGATCGAGCTGCTCGCCGGCATCCCCACCGTCGTCTACGGATTCTTCGCGCTCACGTACGTCACGCCGCTGCTGCGGGAGCACTGGCCGATCGGCGATCCGCCGTCGACGTTCAACGCGCTGTCCGCGGGCCTCGTCATGGGCGTGATGATCCTGCCGATCGTCGCCTCGCTTTCCGAAGATGCGATGACCGCCGTCCCCGACAGCCTGCGGGCCGGCGCCGCCGCGCTCGGCGGATCACGGCTGCAGGTCGCGACGCGCGTCGTGGTGCCCGCGGCTCTGTCGGGCATCGTCGCGTCGTTCGTGCTCGCGATCTCGCGCGCGCTCGGCGAGACGATGATCGTGCTCATCGCGGCCGGCAGTGCGCCGCAGCTCACGGGAGATCCCCGTGAAGCCATGCAGACGATGACCGCGTTCATCGCGTCCGCAGGCATCGGCGACCAGTCGACCGGCTCGATCGGCTACAAGACGATCTTCGCGGTGGGATCGACCCTGTTTGTGGCGACGATGGTCATGAACCTCTTCAGCATCCGCCTCGTTCGTCGCTTCCGCGAGGTGTACGAGTGAGCGCGGGCGACATCAACCTGCGCGACGCACCCGGCTCGCGTGCCCGGCGCATCAAGGACCTCGCCTTCCAGGCGCTGCTCGTCATCAGCCTCGCGGTCGGCCTGATCACGCTCGGCGCGCTCCTCGTCGACGTGGTCACCACGGCATGGCCGCGACTCGACTGGCGCGTGCTCACGAATTTCCCGTCGGGCTTCCCCGACCGCGCTGGCGCCCAGTCCGCGATCATGGGGACGATCTGGGTCGTGGGCCTGACGGGCCTGATCTGCGTTCCCATCGGTCTGGGCGCGGCGGTGTACCTGGAGGAGTACGCCGACGAGGAACGCTGGCACAACCGGCTCATCGAGCTCAACATCCAGAACCTCGCTGCCGTGCCGTCGATCGTCTACGGCATCCTCGGCCTCGGGTTCATTTCCCGCGCACTGGGCTTCGGCCAGACGGTGATCGCGGCATCGCTCACGCTGACGCTGCTCGTCCTGCCGATCATGATCATCTCCGCCCGCGAGGCGATCCGAGCGGTGCCACCGAGCATTCGTCAGGCGTCGCTCGCGTTGGGCGCGACCGAGTGGCAGACGATCCGGCATCAGGTCCTGCCGGCCGCCGTTCCCGGCATCGCCACCGGCTCGATCCTCGCGCTGTCACGCGCGATCGGCGAGGCAGCTCCGCTCATCATGATCGGCGGCCTCACGTTCGTGACCTTCAACCCGGATGGTCCGTTCAGCGCGTTCACCGTGCTGCCCATCCAGATCTTCAACTGGATCTCACGCCCACAGGACGAATTCCGCGTGCTGGCCGCAGCGGCGATCGTCGTGCTGCTCGTGATTCTGCTGCTCATGAATGCGACGGCGATCCTGCTGCGCAACAGGTACGGACGGAGGTGGTAGCCAGGATGGCCGACCCGGTCTTCGAACTCAAGGACGTCAGCGTCCGCTACGGCGGCGAACTCGCGGTGTCAGGCGTCACCTTCGACGTGCAGGCCCGCCAGGTGACGGCGCTCATCGGCCCGTCGGGGTGCGGCAAGAGCACGCTGCTGCGCTGCCTCAACCGCATGAACGACCTCATCCCGTCGGCGAGCGTGGAAGGCAGCATCCGCTATCACGGGCATGGCCTCTACGACCCGGACGTCGACCCCGTCGAGGTTCGCAAGCGCATCGGGATGGTGTTCCAGAAACCGAACCCGTTCCCGAAGTCGATCTACGACAACATCGCATTCGGACCACGCGTGCTCGGCAACAAACAGGACCTCGATGAAACGGTGGAACGTGCGCTGCGCCGAGCCGCGCTGTGGGACGAGGTCAAGGACCGGCTCAAGACGAGCGCGCTGAGCCTGTCGGGCGGTCAGCAGCAGCGCCTCTGCATCGCCCGTGCACTCGCGATCGAGCCCGACGTGATCCTCATGGACGAGCCCGCATCTGCACTCGACCCGATCTCGACGGCGCGCATCGAGGACCTCATGGTCGAGCTCAAGGAACACTATGCGATCGTGGTCGTGACCCATAACATGCAGCAGGCCGCGCGCGTGTCGGACATGACGGCGTTCTTCACGGTGGAGGTCGACGACGAGTCGCGCCGCATCGGCAAGCTCATCGAGTTCGACGAGACGGATCGCATCTTCACGCGACCGAGCGACGAGCGAACAGAGGCATACGTGACGGGACGGTTCGGTTGATGATGCGCATCGCGATGGACGAAGAGCTGAACACGCTCGAGGAGGCGCTGCAGGTCGAAGGGCGTCTCGTGCTCGAGGCGATCAGGCTCGCACGTCGTACGCTGGCCGACAGCGATCGCGAGCTCGCGGAGAAGCTCATCGCATTCGACGAGCAGGTCGACCTGCTCTACATGCAGGTGGAGCACGGCATCGAGACGCTGCTGGCACGCCAGACCCCCGTCGCCGGCGACCTGCGACTCGTGTTGGCGATGCTGCACATCAACCTGCATCTCGAGCGAATGGCGGACTACTGCGTCACCATCGCCAAGCTCGTGAGCCTGTCGAGTGAACTGCGCTCCGACGACGACCTGACCGCGAAGTTCGACGAGATGGCCGAACGCGCCAGCGACATGCTCGAGGTCGCGCTGAAAGCATTGCGCGAGCGCGACCAGGAAGCTGCGGAATCGCTGGTCGAGATGGACGGCTTCATCAATCGCCACAACCGCAAGGTCGTGGAGCGCGTGATGGATCTCGGTGTCGATCCCGAGATTCGTGAGTGGGGACTGCGCATGGTGCTCGTCTCACGCTGCCTCGAGCGAATCGGCGACCATGTCGTCGACGTCGGCGAGCGCACCGCCTACCTGGTCAGTGGCGAGTTCCGCGAATTCACCGACGCCTCGGAGTAAGGGGCGCGCGCGGCGAAGGTCAGCGCCCGAGATCGGCGCGTGCGTTCCGCCGCAGCGTTGCTCCTGACGAAACCCGTGTCACGCTTCGTCAGGAGCGTCGTTCGGGCGCGATGCCGTGCGCAGGATCGTCGCGCCGAGTGCTCCCGCCAGGATGCTCGCGATCAGCACGGCGATCGTGGCGGGCGTGGCCAGGCCGCTGCCTTCGTCGAACGCGAGCGTGGTGACGAACAGCGACACCGTGAATCCGATTCCGGCGAGACAGCCCATGCCTGCCACGTGCATCCAGCCGATCCGTTCGGGCAGCACCGCGAGACCCGTGCGGACTGCGATGTACGCCCCGACGAGTATCCCGAGCGGCTTGCCGAGCACGAGACCGAACATGATGCCGAGTCCGACCGTGCTCGACACAGCGTCGACGATGGCCTGGGATTCGAGCACCACGCCGACGTTGGCGAGCGCGAACAACGGCAGGACGACGTAGCTCGTCCACGGATGCAGCGCGTACTCGGCCCGTGCCAGAGGCGAGATGGCGTCGTGGCTCAGGCGCGCGAGCGTGCGCCACTCGCGTTCGTCCTCGTCCGGGTCGTCATGGTCGTCGGACGTGACATCGGCGATGCGCCGAGCCGCGTCGCTCACCGCGTCACCTGCCTGGAATGGCACGGCCGGCGTGAGCAGGCCGAGCGCGACGCCCGCGATCGTGGCATGCAGCCCGCTCTCGCGCGTGCACAGCCATACGGCGATGCCGAGCGCGACGTACACGCCTGTCGACGTGACATGCACGCGGCGCGCGACTGCCACCGCGACGAGACCCAGGATCGCGAGCAGCACCCAGCCCAGGTCGATGCCGCCGCTGTAGAAGATCGCGATCACGAGGATCGCCCCGATGTCGTCGATCACCGCGACCCCGAGCAGCAGCACCTTGAGCTGCATGGGGATGCGCGAGCCCAGGAGCGCGAGCACGCCGAGCGCGAAGGCGATGTCGGTGGCGATGGGCACGCCCCAACCGTTCGCACCCTCGCCGCCACCGACGAACGCGACGTACAGCAGTGCCGGCACGACCATCCCGCCGATCGCCGCGAACAGCGGCAGCATCGCAGCGCGGCGCTCGCGGAGCTCGCCGACTGCGATCTCGCGCTTGATCTCGAGGCCGATCACGAAGAAGAACAGCGCCATCAGGCCGTCGTTGACCACATGCACGAGCGTGTCGCGCAGCGCGAAGGGGCCGATGCCGATCTCGACGCGCGTGTGCCAGAAGTCGTAGTAGCCGGCGTAGTCGAGGTTCGCCCAGATCAGCGCCAGGAGTGCTGCGATGCCGAGCACGATGCCGCTCGATGCCTCGCGGTGCATGAACTCCTGGATGGGTCGCACCACGACGCGAGGCACGGCGCGAGACGAGCTCGACCATGGTCGGCGAATGCGCGGCGGCAGGTCCGGTCGCGGTGAGGGTCCGTCACTCATGTGCTCTGCTCCGTCGTCTTCCAGGTGGGTCCGCGCTGCGTGAAGCGCCCCGCACGACAGCGTGCCCACACGGCAAGCTCGCCAAATCGCGGACGCTGCACGAGCAGGGTCGTGCCTCGCGCGGCATGGGTCCGGTCGATCGCGATCTCGCCGGCGGGCGCGCCGTCGACGCGGACTTCGACGGCGTCGAGGTCCGCGTGCACGTGCAGGTCGATCCACTCGAGTTCGTCCGTCTGCCCGGTAGCACCCCAGGACGCCTGCATGCGCGGGTCGGCAGGTCGATACACGTAGCCGCTCTCCCACTGCTCCGCCGCGACCGGATCCGCGAGCCAGCCGGGCACCTTCCACCCGGCTGCAACCACGCGGGCATGCTGGGCCAGCAGCCGCTCCATGCGAGCGGCGAGCACGTCGTGGAATGCGGGTCCGAGGTGCATGTGCACGACGTCATATGCGGTGGGGTCGACACGCCGCAGGTCGTCGCGCAGCAGCTCCACCCGAGCAGCGACCCCGGCCTTGTCGGCGGTGCGGCGCGCCCGCGCGATCGCATCCTCGAGGTACTCGACGCCGGTTGCATCTGCGCCGAACTCCGCGGCTGCCACGACCAGTCCGCGCCCGTGCCCGCTTCCGAGTTCGAGGTAGCGCTCGCCCTCGGTGAGCCGAGCTGCCCCAAGGCCGGCGCGGTAGTCGGCTACCGACAGCTGCAATTCGGGGATGTGCACGCCGAACAGCTCGCCGCGAAGCTCCGCGGTGGTCGATGGATCGCGTGCGCCGTCGCTCACGCGCGCCTCCAGGGAAGGCGGCTCCAGCCGGGATCCTCGCGATCGTCGAGCAGCGCCTCGATGCGCTGCGCGAGCCGCCGAGGGCCGCCGCGTCCGGCGATCAGGTCGGTGACCGCCTGCTCGAACGTCGCAGCGTCGGCGAACGGCCCGTCGACGACGCCCGCAAGCACGCAGTTGAGCGATGCATTCGTGGCGAGCGTCAGCTGCACGTCGGGCGCGACCGGCTCACCGCCGGCGTCGACAAGCGAGATCGTGCCGCTCGTCGCCGGCGTATGCACGTTCCCGGGATGCAGCTCGAGATCGATCGGCAGTTCCTGGCCACGCTCGAGCGGACCGATCCGGTGGTGGGAAGTGACGACGTTCGCCAGCTCCGGGGACGGCACCACGAACACCCCGTCGAGGTCGGCGCGCGCCGTGACGTGGAGCGTCAGGAAGCCATCATATTCCGGGTGCAGCAGCGCGAGTCGATGCGTCTCGTCGGTCGCCGCGCGCGATGCGCCGGCTGCGTCAGGCCAGCGCTGGTCGAGCTCGGCTCGGAGGGTCGCTGCATCGAACTCGGGGTCTGGATTCGGCACGGCAGCGAGGCTACATGATGCTCGCCCGTACGGACCCGATTCGTCAGTACTGCAGGTTGAACGCGCCGCGCGCCGCAGCGAGCTGGCGCCACGCGCGGGTGGCATCCTCGGTCGCCACAGACGTCAGCGTCCGCTGGCGCTGCATCGCCAGTTCCAGCTGCGCGACCGCGACCGGGTCGTTCGTCGCCATGAGGTTTTCGTAGCTGAGCCGCATCGACGAACGGTCCTTGTTGTGCGACCCCACGCCCGCCACGTTGTCGATGAGCCATCCCTTGGCATGCGAGAAGCGGGCGAGCGGATGGACCTGCCCGGTCGCCTCCGCGAACTCGTACGCCCAGGCACGCCGAAGCGGATCGGTGAAGATGTCCTGCAGCTGCCCGCCGGTCGTGACCTTGGGCGAGAGAAACAGCTCGGCGTCGGGACCGAGGCGGCGAGCTACGTCGACCACTTCGTCCATGGCGCGTGGATCGCTCAGGTACGGATCCATCATCGCGAAGCGTTCGCGCGCCAGTCGCGTGACGTCGATGAAGGTGTCGGACAGCTCGCGCCGATGGCGGTTGCCGTCGGTCAACAGGCGCGTCGCGTAGGAGGCGTCCTCGACCGGCGCCATCAGTCCGCGACGCAGTGCCTCCACACGCTCCGGTGTGACCTCGCCGCCGAGGTCGCGCCAGCGCGCCGCCAGCACCGCACCGGCCTGCGCCGCCGCGGGACCTTCGACGCGCTGCATCAGGTCGTGCCACGGAGCCCACGCGTCGACGAGGTTCACCCCACCGTGCCACTCGATGCGTCCGTCGATCTCGAAGCTCTTGCGATGGTCGACGCTGCGCCGTGCATCGTCCAGCGGACCGCGTCGTGGGAACGGCAGCTCCCGCACGATGGTGTCGATGCGATTGTCGTGAAGGCGTTCGACGAACTCGACCCGTTCACGCTTGTTGAACAGCAGGCCGGTGCCGACCTCGTCGAGGATCGCCGTCACCGGCAGCCCGTCCGCGGCCCGACGCTCGGCAGCGCCGATCACCTTCTCGGAGATCGGACCCCCCACCTCGCCGGGATGGGCTGCGTAGACCGTGAAGTTGAAATGACGCTGCGCGCCATCGATGTCGCGGACGACCTGATCGGCGAAGTCCTCCGCGGAATCGGTGAGCCCGAACCGGTTGCCGGTCGTGGGGAGCAGGCCGCTCGCTGCGGAGTCGCCGGTCGCCACGAGGTGTTCGAGCTGGGCGAGGTGCGCAGCGGTCTGCGGCCCGCGCGCATGGCGCGCGAACAGCGCCTGCTCGACAAGTGACATTCCCCCGATTCCCACACCATGGTGTCGAGGTCGCGCCTCGCGTGGTTACGCACGTGAGGGCCGCGGCCACAGTTCGGCCGCTTCTCGGGCTCGCGTCGTTCAGGCGCCGAGCAGGTGGCCTGCACCCCACACGAGGATCGGCGGGAACAGGAAGCTGCGACCGGCGCGGCGCTTTCGACGAAGTGACACGGACATCAGGAGGCCTCAATGGGAGCGCGGCGACGCATCTGTGCGTCGCACTCGGGACCGCGGGATCCTCTCACGCGCAGCGGGCCCCGTGCGGCACGTGCCTGACGGTCGCCGAACCGAACGGTACGCAGGTGGGTTTTCTGGCTCCCCATGCGGGTTCTTCGCGCAATTGGCCTTGACTCATCGGCCTGGGCACCGACACTGGAGACATGTCACCGACGATGATCTATCGCGAACTGCGGGACGGCCACTCGCCGGCCGCACGCACGGGCCTGTTCTGGCTCGTCATGGGCGCGATCTTCACGACCGTGATCGTGTTTCTCATGTCGCCCGCGATGGGCGGGCTCACGTCGCTTCCCGGCCACGTGCTCGATCGTCCCGCACCCGCGGTCCGCGTCGCACCGACTCCACGACTCACGGCAAGGCAGCGAGTGATCGCTCGTCGCACGTCGGTGCGCGTTGCGCTGACCCAGGTCGGCGTGCGGGAACGACCCGGCAATCGCGGCGCTCGCCTCGTGCGATATCGGCGCGCCGTCATGGGCGTGGGGGAGAACCCGCGCGCCGCGGAGCCCTGGTGCGCAGACTTCGTGAGCTGGGCCTGGCGTCGCGCGGGTGTGCCGCTCGGCTTCGGAGGCCTCGGCAGCGACTATGTTCCGGAGCTGACGGCATGGGCGCGACTGACAGGTCGCTGGCACTGGGCGCGCAACGGGTACACGCCGCGCACGGGCGACCTGATCGTCTTCCAGAGCGGTGGCTCGAAGCTCGGCCACATCGGCATGGTGGTCAAGGTCGGCGGCGGTCGCGTGCATACCGTCGAAGGCAACCTCTCCGATCGCGTCATGCGTCGCAGCGTCAAGGGCTGGGCGCCGATGGTCACCGGCTACATCTCGCCGGTCTGACGTTCAGGCCGTGACCGGCCGCGAGCGGATCGAGCGTTCGGTCGCACGTGCGGCGACTGCCAGCGCGTCGACGATCGCGCGGACGCCCGGATGATCACGGTTGCCATTGCGGGTGGCGACGTGGATGCGGCGAACGACGTCGGGGGAGCGCAGCGGACGAAGCACGACGCCCTCGGGAACGTTGCGGCAGCCGAGTTCGGGAATCATCGCCACCCCGACGCCCGCGGCAACGAGATCCGCGATCGCGGCGAAGTCCTCGCAGAGCGCCCAGAACACAGGCTCGAACCCTGCCTGGTGGCACGCGCGCACCACGAACGTGTGGCAGGAGCTGCCGTCGGCCGGAGCGATCCAGCGTTCGTCGGCCAGTGCATCGAGATCGAGGGGTGACCCGTCGCCCGCGAGGCGCTCGGGCACGGCCAGGTGCACGGGCTCCTCAAGCAGCAGCTCGAGCGCCGCACCGACCGGGGCTGGGCTCGGGAGCAGGTCATAGTCGTAGATGACCGCGAGGTCGATCGTCCCGGTCGTGAGCGCGGCAAGTGCGTCCTCCGTGTCGTGGCTGATGACGCCGATGTCGAGCGCGGGGTAGGCCTCGCGAAGTCGCGGAAGGGCGGGGGCGACGATCGCTCCCATCGCGGTGGTGAACGCCGACAGGTGCAGTTCGCCGGAGATGTCGTGGGGATCGGTCGACAGGTCCACGCGAGCGGCCTCGAGGTGATGGAGCACGCGCTCGGTGTGTTCGACCAGACGCATGGCGGTCGGTGTCAGTCGCACGCTGCGACCGGTTCGCACGACCAGGTCGACGCCGGCCTGTCGTTCGAGCGATGCGAGCTGCTGCGACGCGGCCGACGGAGTCATCCGCATCGCTTCGGCGGCGGCCGCGATCGTCCCGCGTGCCGCGACTTCCCGCAGCACGCGGAGCTTGCGGACATCCGGAAGATCGAGCATCAGTTTTCCTTCATGATCAAATCAGTAATCGGTACTGGTTCTAATGATAGCGAAGTGTCACGATCTGGTCATGGACACGCATCTCACACCCATCAACGAGGACATCGTGCGCGAGCGCGAGGAAGCGCTTCGGGCCGCCCGTGAGCGAGCCGCCAACACGTATCGGGATCGCAGTCGCGACGTCGGTGGCGACGGCGCCGCGCGTGCAGGTCGACCGACTCGTGGCGGGCTGGACATGCTCGTCGTGACGCTCTTCGCGGTGCTCGCGGCTGGCTTTGTCTCGCTCGTCGTCACGACCCTGCAGGTCGGCTGACGAGCGAGCGGGGACTGCCCGCGGGGCGATGGCCCCTTCCGGGCGAACGCGCGGCCTTGGCGCGCCGTGATCGTCCGCCGCATGGGGCATTCGGCCCGCGAGTGCGCCATCGTGGTGCAACCACCTGTGCGCGTGCCGACCTGGCATGTGCCGGCCCGTCCCGAAAGGACACGCCATGGCCATCCGCATCCGCGTCTATCCCCAGCCCGGCTCGATCGGTCTTCGCCGACGTCGCGCCCAGGTCAAGCAGCAGCAGGTCCTGCGACGGCAGCACCAGCAGCTCGTGCGCCAGCAGGAGCTCATGCGCCAGCAGCAGATGCAGATGTCCTTCGGTTACGGCGTGCCGAGCGGTTTCTCCAGCGCCTACAACAGCGGGTTCGGCATGGGCTACGGCTCGAACCTCGGCTTCGGCTCGAACCTCGGCTACGGCTCGAACCTCGGCTACGGGTCCAGCGTCGGCTACGGCTCCAGCGCGGGCTACGGCTCCAGCGCTGGCTACGGTTCCTCGTACGGCTCGTACGGCTCGGCCTACGGCGCCAACTGCGCGACCCCGTATGCGAACCCGGCGCAGGTCGGCTACTCGTACGCGAGCCAGGCGCCGTTTCTCGGTGCCGGCCTGCTGAGCCGAATCGGCATCAGCTTCTAGCCTTCGACAGCAGCGCGTCGAGCAAGGGTTGGTCGATCGGGTAGCACCATGCCATGACCACACTCGCCACGATCGGGTACGAAGGGCGCGCCCAGCATGACGTGCTCACCCTGCTCACCGATGCCGGCGTGCAACTGCTGGTCGACGTGCGGATCCGAGCCCAGAGCCGAAAGCCGGGCTTTTCCAAGTCGACGCTGGCTGCCGGGCTCGCCGACGTCGGGATTGGCTACGAGCACCTGCGTGCGCTGGGGACCCCGGTCGACATTCGCGATCGCTTCCGTGCCGGCGCCGTCGAGGAGGGCCGCGAGCGCTACCGCGAGTACCTGCGCGGCGACCCCCACGCTGCCGCCGAACTCGAACGTCTGGCGTCGATGATCGCGTCACGCGGCGACGGCGACATCGCGATCCTGTGTTTCGAGCACGATCCGCGCCACTGTCACCGCATGGTGATCTGCGAAGAGCTCGCCGCCACGCACGGCATTACCGTCGAACACCTGGGCGCACCGAGCGTGGCTCGCTAGAGACCGATGCCCGGCTGCAGTCGGATGCCACGGCACGCCCCCCACATGCCGCGCTGCTCGGTTCGCGCCTCGCGGGCTGCGTCGAGCAGGTCGTCGGCGTGCATGCCGCGGTCGCCACGGAAGAAGTACGGCAGTGCGTGACCCTCGCGCACGAGCCACACGTTGAGAACCTCGCCGTCGTGCTCCACGTAGCGCAGCACGCGACCATGGTCGTCGACGTCATCCAGCTCGGGATCTGCCTCGAGCGTGACCCGGTCGCCGGGGCCCAGGCGTTCCCGGAGCGCATCGCGTGCCTCCTCGCCCCAGCACTGTGATCGATCGCCGGTCTCGGGAGCGTCGATCTGCACGAGCCGCACGCGCCGACCACCTCGCACGCGGATCGTGTCGCCATCCGTCACGGATTCGACGCGAACGCGTTCGGCATCATCGCCGGAACCTGGCGCGACGATGCCAGCGCTTCCGCCCCCGTCGGCGCACGACACGAGCAGGGCGGCACACGCGATGAACGTGATCGGAAGGGCGATTCGGCGGCGGGGAGCCATGGGAGCAGCATGGCAGCGGCGACGGTCGTCGTGCGTCGTATCGTGTCGGAAATCGAACGTAGACCGGAAATCGGATTGAGTTTCGGCGCGCTGCGTGCCGATAGGTCACATGTGAGTCCCTCTTTCACACGTATGCGCGCGCTCGCGGCACTGCTCGTCGTGACGATCGGGCTGCTGCTTCCAGCGGCCACTCAGGCTGCGCCGATCGCGTTCGTCGACTCGTATGCCGAGGGCGCCAATCCGCAGTACCAGCACGCCGTCGGCGACCTGATGTGGGTCAATCCCGCGATGAACGGCAGCTTCGAGCTCCGCATCGGCGCCACCGATTCGGCGACCGGGATCCAGCGCGTCGACTTCCCGGACCTGGGATCCGGCTGGACGCCGGCCGGGGCGTCCGACAGCACCGGCCCGACGCCATTCACGACGACGTACTCGTGGACTCAGGCCGCAGCCGAGCCCGGCACCCAGCCCTCGGTGGCCTGGTCCAATGCGAACGAGACCACGACCGCGCCATTCCAGGTGCTCCACGATGCCCTGTCGCCGACCGGTGGCTCGCTGACAGCCCCCGACGGCTGGAGCAACGCCATGTCGATCGACGTGGCGTTCGTCGCACCGAGCGATGCACAGAGTGGACTGTTCTCGCTCCAGATACAGCGACGCGCCGCTCCGATCGTCGCGAACGCCTGTGGCAGCTTCGGCGCCTGGAGCAACATCGGCGCGGCCAATCCGTCCTCGCCGTTCGGCGACACCACCTACAGCAGCGGCACCTGCTACCAGTACCGACTGCTCGCCACCGACAACGTCGGCAACGTGTCCACGATCTCCGCCGCAACCACCGTCATGCAGGACCGGACGCCCCCGTTCGGCACGATCTCGAGCGCCGTGACGGGTCCCCTGTCCGGGCCGACGGTGATCGACGGCACCGCCGACGACAGCTGGGCCGGGATCGTCGACGTCGATCTCACCTGGCAGGGGCCATCGGCCGCTACCGGCACCGTCTGCCTCGACGCGACGCTCGACGGCAACGCCTGGTCGTGCGCCTGGGATCCCAGTGCGCTCACGCCCGGCGTCTACACGCTCGTGCTGGTGACGACCGACGCGGCCGCCAACCAGGCGACGTTCACCCGCACCCTCCAGATCGAAGCAGCCAGCTCCGCAACCGCCGCACTCGACAGCGTGACCGAGGTGTCCGGGTCGCAGTTCCAGCACACGTCGGGATCGACGATCTGGTTCAACCCGGCGCAGGCAGGGTCGTTCACCCTCGCCGCGACGGCATCCGCCCAGCCCGCGCTCGCGTCGGTGACGCTCCCGGCGCTCGGCGCAGGATGGACGCCCACCACTGACACCGTCGACACGAGCGCACCGTATGCCGCCACCTACGCGTGGTCAGCCGGCGCCGCGGCTCCGGGCGCACGCGCGGTGGTGGCCACGTCGAGCAACGGTGCAACGGGCACCGGCGCGTTCACGGTCGCCGCTGACAGCACGCCACCGGTCGGGCCGACGATCACCGCGCAGACGACCGTCACGCGAGACACCTCCGCACCCGTTGCCGGGTTCGTCGGAGCTGATTCGCAGTCGGGCATCGGCACCTGGCGCTACCAGCGCCGCGCAACGACGCTCGCCGGCGACGCGTGCGGCGCGTGGAGCGCATGGGTCGACGTGTCCGGCACGAACCCCGCGGGGCCGATCAGCGATCAGTCGCTGCCCGATGCTTCATGCCTGCAGTACCGCTTCGTCGTCGCCGACAACGTCGGCAACACGTCGACCGTCACCCAGCCCGGCG
The DNA here is from genome assembly GCA_038212015.1 of Gaiellales bacterium. Taxonomy (GTDB): domain Bacteria; phylum Actinomycetota; class Thermoleophilia; order Gaiellales; family SKUG01; genus JAGQUL01. The sequence continues at coordinate 52,607 of JBBQUY010000012.1, forward strand.
AACTGCGCGTCGACCGCAGCGTGCCGACCGTCTCGATCGATCCGGTCACCGCGCCCCTGTATGGCACCGTCACGCTGGGCGGCTCGGCGCTCGACGCGGCGACTCACGTTCGCTCCGTCGGCGTGATGGTCGAAGGCAACTACTCGATCTGTCCGAGCGCGCCGCTCGTCAACGGACGCTGGACCTGCGACTGGGCGATCGGCATCCATGAGGTCGGACCGGCGACGATCGCCGTCACGGTGACCGATGCCGCAGGTCAGCGCGCGACGATCACGCAGCCCGTCACGATCGTCGCGCCCCCCAGCCCGCTCGGACCGCGCGAGGAGGACATCGATCGCACGCCGCCCGTCGTCGGCCTCGCTCGGATGCCGCTCATCAGCTGGACCCAGCGCGTTCGCGTCAAGGCCAGCGCGTATGACGATCGTCCCGGCACCAACGAGATCCGCGTCGAGCAGCAGTCAGCACTGGTCGCGAGTGCTCGCTTCACGCCATGGGCTCCATCGTACGAAGAGTCGTACTACGTTCCGCTGTTCGGCCGCGGTCGCACCTACTGCTTCCGCGGCATCGCCGTCGACGAAGCCGGCAACCGCGCTGCGAGCGATCCACGCTGCACGACGGTGCCGCTCGACAACGTCGACCTGCGCGCGACCGGTCGCTGGAAGCGACTCAGCGTGCGCGGCGCGTGGCGCGGCTCGCTGCATCGCTCGACGACGCCGCGCTCGTCGCTGTGGGTCAAGGTCGCCAGCCCGAGGCCGATCCTCGTCGTCACCAAATGTCGCGGCTGCGGCGTGATTCGCGTCATGCACGGACGCCGGATCGTCGGCACCTATTCCCTCAACGCGCGACGAACGCTTCCGAGGCGGCTCATCCGCCTGCCCGCACTTCAGCGACCATCGAGCACGCCGCTTCGGATCATCACGCTCAATCGCCGACCGGTGCTCATCGACGCGCTCGTCGTCGCGCGGTGACCGATGTCAGTCGCGTGTCAGCAGCCGCGGATCGCCGGGCGTGCTGCTGATCCGATGCTCGAGGTCGTCGAGCGCCTGGCGCACCGCGTCGATCGAATCGGCGAGCTCGGGCCCTTCCTTTTCGCGGCGGACCGCGCCGTAGGCTTCGTCGAGGCTCGTGATCACGACGCCGATCACGAGGTTGAGCACCACGAAGGTGCCGACGAGGATGAACGACAGCACGTACGGAATCGCCCACGGTGATGCTTCGCGCAGAGTCTCGAGGATCGAGTTCCAGCCCTCGATCGTGAGCAGCGTGAAGAGCGTCAGCATCGACTCGCCGAGGTTGCCGAAGTACTGCGGGACGCTGTCGTGGAAGATCGTCCAGCCGACGATCGCGTACAGGTACACGAGCAGGAACGTGAGCGCGACGAGGCTCATCGCGGGCGGCGCCGCGCGGCGCAGGCCGTCGAGCAGCACGCGCAGGTCGGGGAACAGGCGCAGCAGTCGCGTCACGCGCAGCAGGCGCACGACGCGCAGCGCGGTGGAGTCGCTCGGCAGGCCGGGCGCGAGCGACGCGACGACGACGATCGTATCGAACACGTTCCAGCCGCCCCGGAGGAAGCGGTCGAGCCGGAACCCGGCCGCGGTGATGCGAATGACGAGTTCCACGACGAAGAACCACAGGAACAGCGTGTCGACGGCGTGGAGCGCGTCGCCCCAGCGGTCGACCGCGCCGTCGTAGGTCTCGATGCCGAGCACGATGGCGTTGAAGATGATGACGGTGACGACGAGGTTCTGGAACCACGCGGCGTCGGCGAGGCGCTGGGCGGCGGCGATCATGGGCGCGATCCTACGCGGGCAGCCACACTGCGACGGGCTCGATCGCCTCGCCCCGTGCGCTCGCGCGCAGGATCTCGATGATCGGATCGCTGATCGGGCGGCGCGGCTGGGCCTCGAACTCGTCGATCGAGAACCAGTGGTACTCGCGCCCGTCGGTGTGCGGCAGGTCATCGTCGATCGTGCCCGTGAAGATCGGCGAGTACTGGATCGTGGGCGTGCGCTTGGCACCGTAGATCGTCGAGGCAAGCAGGTGGTAGACGAACAGCCCTGACGGGCGAAGGTCGCGCGCTTCGGTGCCGGTCTCCTCGAGGACCTCGCGCGAGACGGCAGCGTGGGCGTCCTCGCCGGGCTCGGCGCCGCCACCCGGGATCACGAACCGGAACGTGCCGTCGCGGAAGGGGTAGCGGAAGATGAGGAACCGTCCGTCGCTCGGGCGGGTGAGGATGGCGCGCGACGCGAGGCGCGTGCCGAACCCATCGCGCGCGTCGAGCTCGGCGAGCTGGCGCCAGCTCGGGGTGTCGAACAGCGGTCGATCCGCGCCAGCGATCTCGATCGCGCAGGCGCGCGCGCACGCAGTGCGTTCGTCGCCGGGGACGGCGAACTGGGCGTCGATCTCGGAGTGCCAGGTGAGCAGGTCAGTCATCGCACCAGTGACGATATCGCGACGCTCGCCCAGTGGTCGGGGTGTACCGATGACGTGCGATTGACGTCGTAGCGCACGCGGCCGTCCGCGGCGATCGCCACGAGCGATGCGCCGACCGTGCCGAAGCCGGGGCGCTGCTGCACGCTGTGGACCGTGAGGTGGTCGAGGTCGTCGGGTCCGACGCCGCGTCCGTCGAGCAGGTCGAGCCAGTTGCCCCAGGCATCAGCGGTCGTGAGGGCGTGATCGGGGTCGATCTCGTCCAGGTGCGCCATCGCATCGAGCAGCCGCATGCGACGTTCGCGCTCACCCGGCAGCGTCAGCGCCCGCGACGCGACGACGTGGTCGCCTGGCCCGAGCTGTTCGTGCTCGAGCGCGGTGCCGTCCCAGCCCCAGCGTTCGATGTTCCAGTCGCCGTGCTCGGGGGCGATGCTCACGAGGTGGAAGGACTGGTAGGCGTGCACGTTCCCCGGCGCGTCCGCCTCCAGGTCGAAGTGCGCGCCGCGCGCGAGCGCGAGCAGCGGCAGTGTGCCCCGGGTGGGTGAGGTCGCAGGATCCGGGAGCGTCGCGTGCGGATCGAACTGGTCGGTGAGCAGGGCGAGCGCGGGCGGGTGACCAGCGTCGACGGCCAGCCATGTGCCGCCGGCGACCTCGTCCCGGCCGCCGATCGCGGTCGGGTGCTCGGGCCACCACGCATCCGGTGGCGCGGTGGGGCGCGAACGGTCTTCGTCGCGAACGAATGCGACGAGCACCGGCCAGGCGCCGTGCGGATCGAGTCGCACCAGCACCGTACACATGGTCAGCGCACCTCGCGCAGCTTCGGGCGACGAGTCGATGCCGTGGACCGCTCCGCGAGCGCCGCATCGAGGACGCGCTCGGCCACGTCGCGCTTGTGACCGACCGGAACGTCGATCGGGGTGGAGGAGCTGACGCGGTGGATCGTGACGGCGTTCGTGTCGCGTTCGAAGCCGGCGTCGGTCCGACTGACATCGTTGGCGACGATGAGGTCGGCGCCGGATCCATCGAGCTTTTCGAGCGCGTTGTCGCGCAAGTGGTCGGTCTCGGCTGCGAATCCGACGACGACCTGTCCGGCGCGCCGAGCATCGACGATCGCGCGCAGGATGTTGGGCGTCGGCTCGAGCTGGATCTGCGGGAGGCCGTCGCGACGCTTGAGCTTGTTGTGCGAGCACTCGATGGGCCGGAAATCGGCGACGGCGGCGCACATCACGACGACGTCCGCGAGCGGGGCGTGCGCGAGCATCGTGTCGTGCATCTGCTGCGCCGACTCGACCGGCAGCACCTCGATGGGCCGGCCGACGAGGGACGGGTCGCCGGGTACGGTCGTGACGAGCTGCACGCGCGCGCCGCGATCGAGCGCAGCGTGCGCGATCGCGTGGCCCTGCTTGCCGGAGGAGCGGTTGCCGATGAAGCGCACCGGGTCGATCGCTTCTCGCGTGCCACCTGCGCTCACGAGCACCGTGAGACCCGCGAGATCGTCAAGCCCACCGGTCGGCTGTGCACCTGGCGCGACGATCGTGGGCGCGGTGCTCGCCTCGACCTCGACGGGCGGGTAGTCGGCGCTCTTCACGTTCGCGGGAGTCGCGAGCAGCTCGCCGACGCGGTCGGCGATCGCCATCGGATCGGCGAGGCGTCCCGCTCCGACGTCGCCGCCCGCGAGCTCGCCCGAGTCGGGCAGCACGAAGTGCACGCCTCGCGCCTGCAGCGTCGCGACGTTGTCACGCGTCGCCGGGTGCTCCCACATCTCGGTATGCATCGCCGGGCATAGCAGCACGGGCGCGCGCGAGGCCAGCAGCGTGGTGGAGAGCAGGTCCTGGGACGAGCCGATGCGCGCTGCGGCGAGCACGTTGGCAGTGGCGGGTGCGACGACGATCAGGTCGGCGCGCTGGCCCAGGTCGGTGTGCGGGCTCGGCTCGGGCGATTCCCACAGCGACGTGCGCGCTGGTTCCGACGCGATCGCCGAGAACGTCGCCGCTCCGATGAAGCGCTCGGCGCCGCGCGTGAGTATCGGACTCACGAACGCGCCGCGACGCACGAGTTCGCGGCACAGCTCGGCTGCCTTGTAGGCGGCGACGCCACCGGTGATGCCGAGCACGATGCGGCGGCCTGCGAGCGGAAGGTGCGTGGAGCGGTCCATGGGTGGAGTCTGCCACGCGACGGCATTCGTCACTCACGCGCCCGTG